>OX352322.1:3494500-3798750 GCA_947090765.1 Pseudomonas sp. MM223
TCGTCAACAACCGAAATCTTGCATACGTGGTGAACCGCTCAGTTCGATAGGCGCAAACGAAACACCCGTACACGAAAGCCAACACGGTTATTATCGCCGGCACGACAAACACCCTTGGCATGATGCCGGCCGCAAAAATGGCGAACATGGAATAAAAAAATCCTGCTGCAAAAATTTTTGCGTAAAACCGTTCAAGCTCGACTACAAACATATTTCAGTCTTTTCCAGTCAAAAAATCGCCAATGGCGGTTCCCGCCCCCGTCACCTCATCACTCATGACTAACTGGACCACGACACCTGCAATCCAGCCCACACTAATCACAACGATGGCGGGGCCACTCATGATGGAGCCAACGACAACCCCTGCCGCAAAGGCCGCTGCATTGGTCGGTTGACTGTAAGCGGACTTGCTCAGGAAGTCTTCGAAGCTGGTTGCATCATGCGCATCAATCGCGAGTTGTGGGCCAAACGCCAGGGCGGGGCCTGCTTTGCCGAGTACTTTTCCTACGCCGCGTTGCCCATAACCGGAGCTATCGACATGGGCCAATCGACTCAGTTCCTTTGCGGTACCGTAAGCGGGTAGATGAATAACGTCACCGACGGTTTTCCCTGCCACTCGATAAATATTTGCTTTCGTCGTTGCGGGGATCTCAAAAAATAGATTGCCGCCCCGGCTGACAAGCTTTATTCGCCCACGAAAAGCACGACGCGGAGAAACGCTCCCCGGCTTCCCCCGTGAAGTCGCCCACCGTTTAAGTTGCTTTTTTGTGGCCTCGGTCAAATCCAGCAAGTCCTCGACCCTGGTGGCCTTTGAGCCTGCGTGAACAACACCGCCGATACTGGCAAGCGTGCCAGGCAAGTTCGGAGTCGAAAACAATAAAGGGCCGACGACAGGAAGGGCTTCGGCCTTTTTCTTAATGGCCAGCGCCTGGTCTTTGGTTACCTCGGCTGATGTTTCAATCTTGCTTATCAAATTCCGCAGGAGCACCGCATATTCTTCGGCCTCGTCCGCACTTAACTCAGTTTCGGACGATTTCAACTCTGCGATGAGGAATTCTGCGGCACTCATGTCATCGGCGGAATAAAGACCGCCAATATCAAGCCTGTCATAGGTCCGGGCCGCGACTACGCTGGGCCAAGGCAAGTCACCTTGCCCCAACAGGCCATCTTGCTCACCGGACCCCATAGGGTCGGCTGCGGTGCAGGGATAAATTCTGTTCACACCGGCCTCCACGCCAGTCGCAAAAGCGCGAATGCGTGAGGACACATTGAGGCAGCGTAGGTGCCTGTTAACGTATAAAGCTCCATGCTCACCGAACTCCTTGTCTAAAGTAGTGCCGCAGGCAGCAGAAAGTACGTTTACGCGATAGCCGGTGCGACCAATGCCATACAGTAAAGTTCCTCCCCAGCCATCCAAGATGCCAACCACATCACAATTCAGCAGCCGGACTGTCCAGATTGGCGCAGGAAACACTGGAAAGCGTGACAATGTCAACCGTAGATGTGATACGGCAATTTCATATTGCCATCATTTGGCCTAGAGGTTTTCCCACTTACACCAAGATGTCATTATGTCATCACTCAAATGCGATCAAATGCGCCAGATGGCGTGGCCGCCCGTATTTGCGTGGCTGCCCCAGCAAATGGTCGAATGCCCAAAGCATCAACTACTCGTTAAAGGACGGCACGTACGCCATGCAGGTAATTGAACACGGCCAGGAGTAAAACACATACAGATACAACTGACATGCATCATCCGAGGCGGTGGCCTGATGTCCCCATCTACCTTCAGCTGCAATACTTTTGAATATTCACCTGTTACTGTGCTGAACACCTTGCAGGCAGATAGCGGTGACCAAAACGATGCAGCAAGTGACATGCATGCTGGCAGTTGGCGCGCTTGGTGTATACGTGCTCTGGGCCGAAATCATCCCCCTTTATGGACGCATCTACAGGCATGCGCTGGCCATGCAAAATCGTGGGCAAGAAGCACTTATGCATTCAGGTTGACGGGCGATAGCACCCCTTCACAGCTGCTTCTAGCCACACCATATTCCGTCGCACTGCCATCATCCCACCTTGCCTTGCCATCACCCCGCCAAGCACTCGGTCGCCGCAAAAAATGGGACCTGATTCACTTTTTGAAAAATATTATCCCCGATAATTTTCATCAGCTTCCGCCCTCTCTCACACCCTGTATTTAGGGCTTCAGCCCCCGTTTCCTGTGCCCAAGACCCACCGTCAATATCACAGCGCCATTATTGCGCCGCCTCACAAAACAGGGAAAAAATCGCCCCCCCTCGCCGGAACTTCTTCCGCAGCGGGGTGCCCTACTCGGCATTGCTGGCAACACAATATTCATGTGCCAGCACTCAGATTTGCCGCAGCCGAAGGCTCAATTTCAGGTCGACGCCACTGGCGTTCAGGACGATCAAGCAGGCACATGGACGCGATGTACCGATGACACAAACATTCGATGTCGAAGCACTGATCAAGCTGCGTAGCCAGACGCGGGCGATCTCCGATGCGCTGAAGGCGCAGGCGGCGGATTACCTTGCTACCGTGGCTCCGCTGATCCGTCCGCAAACCCTGTTTGGCGAATACCTGCAAGGCGCCCAGCGCAGCAGCGGGCGCGAAACTCAGGGCCACTTCCAGTCCCTGATCGAACTCTACGAACGCATCGGCTCGGCCGCGCCGTTCCAGCTTGTCAGCGAACTGGAAGTGCCGCTCAACCTGATCAGTACCACCCCTGAACTGTTCCCGCTTGAGTACGACAAGGCCCTCGAACACAGCGGCCAGGTCATCCGCATTACCAGCCCGACGCGCTGGGTGGTGGGCTTCCACGCCTTCGAACTGGCGCAGTTTCGCAACGTCATCAAAGACCCCAACCGCAGCAGCGCCGAGCTGTACCGCTTCGTGGTGCACTACCTGGTGCTGTTCTACTGCCTGAGCAAGTCGCCGGGCCTTGGCCGGTTGTTCGAAGGCCTGCGCTACAGCCTCAGCTTTGAGCGCCTCAAGGGCTTTGGTGACCTGCCGTTCTGCGTCATCAGCTCGCCGGTGCGTTCGGAACTTCCCGACGATTCGGTCATCCGTAGCAGCACGCAAATTGCCGGCAACACCAGCTTCGAAGAACTGGTGGGCCGCGACAACATCCTGGAAATGAACGACGACATCCGTCAGCGCCTGCTGCTGACGATCGAAGGACTGTAACGCGCAGCGCCCCACACCGGGCCGCGCAATGATTCGCAGCGAATTGCTCGCACTGGAGAACACGATGGCGAAGAAGGAAAGCACTCAGCACAAACTCGACCGCGTCCGCGCGCCTCGGGTCCATATCACCTACGACGTGGACATCGGCGATGCCATCGAGAAAAAGGAGCTGCCCTTCGTCGTCGGCGTACTGGGCGACTTTTCCGGCAACCCGCTGGAGCCGCTGCCCAAGCTCAAGGACCGCAAGTTCGTCTTCATCGACCGCGACAACTTCAACGGTGTACTCAAGGGCATCAAGCCACGCCTGACCTACCGCGTCGACAACACCCTGGCCAAGAACGGCACCCAGCTGGGCGTGGAGCTTAATTTCAACAGCCTTGAAGACTTCGAGCCACAGAACGTGGTCAAGCAGGTTGAGCCGCTGCGCAAGCTGCTGGAAGTGCGCAACAAGCTGGCCGACCTGCGCAATAAGATGGGCGGCAACGACAAGCTCGAAGAGCTGCTGATGGACGTGCTGCAGAACACCGAAAAGCTCAAGACCCTGGGCAAGGAATTTGGCCGTGAGGCCGAAGTGAAAGACCCATCCAGCAGCGACCGTGCCTGAGCAGGAGCCCGAACATGACCGACAAGCAAACCGCACCGCAACAGGCCGGCGAACTGGTCGAAGTGGAAAACTTCGCCCCACAGCCCTCGTTGCTGGACAGCATCATTTCGCAAAGCCGCGTGGCCCGCTCCGACACCGAGCGCAACCGTACCCGCGACCTGATTGGCGAATTGGTGAACCAGGTACTCGAAGGTGAGATGACCCCGAGCAAGGACCTGATCGCCGTGCTCGATTCGCGCATCGCCGAAATCGACGCGATGCTCTCCGAGCAGATGAACGAAATCATGCACGCCCGCGAGTTCCAGCAGCTCGAAGCCTCGTGGCGCGGCCTGAAGTACCAGGTAGACCAGACTGAAACCAGCACCACGCTGAAGATCCACCTGCTCAATGCCTCGAAGAAAGACCTGGTACGTGACCTGAAGGCCGCCAGCGAATTCGACCAGAGCGCGCTGTTCAAGAAGGTCTACGAAGAAGAATACGGCACCTTCGGTGGCGCGCCGTTCGGCATGCTGATCGGCGATTACGAGTTCAATCGCAACCCTGAAGACATGTACCTGCTGGAAGAAGTCTCGCACGTGGCCGCAGCAGCGCACGCGCCGTTCATTTCGGCGGCCTCCCCGAGCTGTTTGGCTGGGACTCGTTCACCGAGATGTCCGGCCCGCGTGACCTGGCGAAAATCTTCGACACCGTCGAATACGCCAAGTGGAAGTCGTTCCGCGCCTCGGAGGACTCACGCTACGTCGGCCTCACCCTGCCCCACGTACTCGGCCGCCTGCCCTATGGCCCCGATACCACGCCGGTGGAAGAATTCAACTTCGTCGAAAGCGTCGACGGCCGCGACCACAACAAGTACCTGTGGATGAACGCCGCCTATGCCCTCGGCACCCGCGTTACCGATGCCTTCGCCCGCTACGGCTGGTGCGTGGCCATCCGCGGCGTGGAAGGTGGCGGCCTGGTCGAAGGCCTGCCAACCCACACCTTCAACACCGACGACGGCGAAATCGCCCTCAAGTGCCCGACCGAAATCGCCATCACCGACCGCCGCGAAAAAGAGCTGTCAGACCTGGGCTTTATCCCCTTGGTGCACTGCAAGGGCACCGACTATGCCGCGTTCTTCGGTACCCAGTCGGCGCAGAAGCAGAAGCAGTACAACACCGACATCGCCAACGCCAACGCACGCCTGTCGGCCCAGCTGCAGTACATCTTCGCCACCTCGCGCATTGCCCACTACATGAAGGCGATCATGCGCGACAAGATCGGCAGCTTCGCCTCGCGCCTGGACGTGGAGCGCTTCCTCAACCAGTGGCTGGCCAGCTACGTGCTGCTCGACGACACCGCCAGCCAGGAGGCCAAGGCCAAGTTCCCGCTGCGCGAGGCCCGCGCCGAGGTGTTCGAGGTACCAGGCAAGCCAGGCGTCTACAAGGCCGTGACTTACCTGCGCCCGCACTACCAGCTGGATGAACTGACCGCCTCGCTGCGGCTGGTCGCCGAACTGCCACAAGGGGCGCGCGGCTGACAGGCCGTTGTGTACAGGGATGACACATGAGTAACCAGGCCCGCCTGCTGCCCTCGCTGCTCGACCGATTGCTGGACGACCGTCCCTATCAGTCGGCCGAACCGGCCGCGCAGCGCACCTGCTCGCTGGCCGAGTACAAGGCAAGCATCGTCCGCGACCTGGAGGTACTGGTGAATACCCGCCAGTCCCTGGTCGCCGAGGAGCTTGGCGGCTTCAGCCAGCTTGGAGGCTCCATCCTTGAATACGGCATGCCCGACTTCATCAGCCGCAGCGTGCTCGACCCGCACGATCGTCGCCTGATCCAGCAACAGCTGGAGCGGGCGATCAGCACCGGCGACCGGCGTTTTCGCCGGGTCCGTGTGCAGCTGTTGGCCCAACAGAACGGCCACCGCATGTTGACCTTCCGCGTAGACGCCGTATTGCGCCTGCAGGACATCAGCCGCCAGGTGTCGTTCGACGCCGTGCTGCAGGTCAACACCCAGGAATACAAAGTGCAGAACCTCAACTGATGCTCGACGAACTGCTGCCCTACTACGAAAAGGAACTGTCGCACCTGCGCTTCCTCGGCCAGGAGTTTGCTGCGCAGTACCCTAAGATCGCATCGCGCTTGCTGATCGAAGGCGACAACTGCGAAGACCCGCATACCGAGCGCCTGATCGAGGCGTTCTCGTTCCTTTCTGCGCGGGTGCACAAGAAGCTCGATGACGAGTTTCCGGAAATCGTCGAATCCTTCCTTGAGGTGCTGTACCCGCATTACCTGCGCCCTACCCCGTCGATGTCGATTGCCGAGTTGAGCCTGGGCAGGCAAGAAAAGGTCACCGAGGCGTACCGCGTGCCTCGCCATACCGAAATGCATGCCAATGCCGTCGAGGGCGTAGTGTGCAAGTTCCGCACCTGCTACCCGGTAGAGCTATGGCCGATTGCCGTGCAACAGGCCTCGTTCGCGGAGATGGAACGTTCGGCATTCAACGGCCACAGCGCCGACCTGGTCGCACGCCTGCGCATTCGCCTGGCAGCCACCGGCGATGCCTTGTTCGGGCAGATGGAAATGGACCGCCTGCGGTTTTTCCTCGACGGTGAAGCAACGCTGATGCTGCACCTGTACGAGCTGCTGTTCAATAACCTGGCCAAGGCTACCTTAAGCTTCAACGACGAAGGCCGCAGCCGTGAAGTCGCTCTGCCGGCCAATGCCCTCGCGGCCGTGGGTTATGCCCGCGACGAAGGCCTGGTGGATTACTCCGAACGCTCGTTCCTTGGCTACCGGTTGCTGCATGAGTATTTCACCTTCCCCGACAAGTTCATGTTCTTCGACCTCAGTGGTTTCGCTCGTATCCTGCAGGGCAAGGCCATTGAGCAGGTCGAGATCAATTTCTACTTCTCCGACTATGACCTCAGCGAGCGCTTGGCGCGGCTGACCCAGAACATCGGGCGCAACAATTTCAAGCTCAACTGCACGCCAATTATCAACCTGTTCCGCCAGCAGGCCGAGCCGATAAAGCTGACCCACACCCAGCACGAGTACCCGGTCACCCCTGATACCCGGCTGCACAACGCTGCAGAAGTGGTATCGATCGACCGCGTGCGGCGGGTGCGTAAGCTTGGCGGCATCGACCAGGTCGCCACCTGCCTGCCGTTTTTCGAGCCCCGTGGCGAGCAAGACCCGCACAGTAGCTTCTGGGTCGCCCGTCGGCGCAACCAGGGTGATGCCACTGCCATGAGCATCCGCGTGGTCGACCGCGACCTGGAACTGATCGACGCCAGCAGCGACACCCTCAGCATCGGCCTTACCTGTAGCAACCGCGATGTACCGCTGATGCTGCCGTTCGGCGGCGAGCGTGGTGATTTCAACATCCCTGCCAACTCGGTAATCAGGGACATCCGCTGCCTACGCAAGCCCACCGCCACGGTGCGCGTGCCATTGGGCAAAGGCCTGATCTGGCGGCTGATAGCGCACCTGTCGCTGAACCATATGTCGCTGGTCAGCCAAGGCCGTGAAGTGCTGTTAGAGCTGCTGTCGCTATACAACTACCGCAACGTCTCGGCCATCCGCAAACAGATCAACGGCATCAAGGCAATCAGCAGCGAGCCGGTGGTTGCGCGTATCGGCCACCCGCGGCCGAACTTCGTGCGGGGCGTGGGCATTACCCTCACCCTCGACGAGCACCAATACACCGGCAGTGGCGTATTTCTGTTCGGCATGGTGCTGGACCACTTCTTCGGCCAGTACTGCTCGATGAACAGCTTCACCCAACTGACCCTGCGCACCCAACAACGAGAAAAGAGAGTCGCCCAATGGCCAGCACGTACTGGCGATCAGCCCCTGGTCTGATCGATCAGGCCCGAGCCGAGCCGCACCGATTCGAATTCTTTCAATTGGTGCGCCTGCTCCGCCTGCACTACAGCCGCACCGGGCGCATGGACCTGGCAACCCGGCCCCACGAAGACCCGCTGCGTTTCCGCACCCAGCTGTCGCTGGCGTTTCCGGCCAGCGAAGTCAGCGACCTGCACTTCGAGCGTGAAGGCAAGGTGTCGTCGGCCGGCCTGCCACTGTCGGAGGTACAGGTCACCTTCATGGGCCTGGTCGGGCCTTCGGGTGTGCTGCCGCGCCCGTACACCGAGTTGCTGCTGGAGCGCCATGTGCAATACCGCGACGATGCCGCCCATGCGTTTCTCGATATCTTCTCGCACCGCATGACCACGCTGTTCTACGAGGCCTGGCAAAAATACAAATTCCATATCGAGCACGAGCGCAATGGCACCTCGGGCTTCGATGGCTACCTGCTCAACCTGGCAGGCCTCGGGCCGCGCGCCCAGAAGCTGAAGTTTGAAGAACAACCGTCAGCATTGCGCCGTGAGCTGTTCAGCTATTTTGCCGGCCTGCTCAGCCAGAAGCCGCGCAATGCGCTGAACCTCGAACGGATGCTCGGCTTTTATTTCTCGCTGCCGATCCACGTCAAGCAGTTTGCCGGTCGCTGGTTGCACTTGCCGCCCGAACAGCGCACCCAGCTTGGGCGGCGCAACGCCCAGCTTGGCCACAGCGCCGTTGCTGGCAAGCGGATCTGGGACTACCAATCATGCATTCGCATCGAGCTGGGCCCACTTGGCCTGGCCGATTACCAGCGCTTCCAGCCTGGTACCGAGTGCTATCGCAAGCTGGTCGAGCTGGTGCGCTTCTATATAGGTGCCGGGCTGGACTTCGAAATCGCCCCGCGCCTCAAGCGCGAGGCGGTACCGCGCGCCCAGCTCGGCCGCAGCGGCAATGTTGCACTGGGCTGGCTGGGCTGGCTCAAACGCCCTGGCCGTGACGCGGAGCCTTCGCGTTGCGCCGTTTTCCACATTCCTTACGATGGGGTCGCCTTGTGAACCTGAAGTCTCTGTTCGCCAAGCTAAACGAAACCAGCCGCACGGCCACCGAAAGCGCGGCGGCCCTGTGCCTGTCGGAGCATCACTACGACGTCGAGGTGGAGCACCTGCTGCTGCAACTGCTCGATAGCAGTGACAATGACCTGGGGCCGATCCTGCGCCACTATGAGGTGGTCGCCGAGCGCCTGCAGGCGCAGCTGGTCACCGCCCTGGGCACGTTCAAGAAAGGTAATACCCGCACCCCGGCGCTGTCGCCACACATTACCCGCATGATCGAGCAGGCCTGGCTGCTGGCGTCGATCGAATACGGCGTCGGCCAAGTGCGCAGCGGCCACCTGCTGCAAGCCCTGCTCGACGACGCCGAACTGCGCCGGGTGGTGATTGCTTCGGCACCGGAGCTGGAAAAGATCAATGCCAACGACCTGCGCCTGAACCTTGCCGCTCTTGTCGAAGGCAGCGCCGAGTCGCGTCACGCCAGCCCCCTGGCCAGCCCGGCGGCACCGGTGGCCAGCGGCACCAAGGCTGGTGGCAAGACTCCGGCGCTGGACCAGTACACCGTCAACCTCACCCAGAATGCCCGCGAAGGCCGCATCGACCCGGTGTTGGGCCGCGAGTTTGAAGTGCGGCAGATGGTCGACATCCTCACCCGTCGCCGGCAGAACAACCCGATCCTTACGGGTGAAGCCGGGGTCGGCAAAACCGCTGTGGTCGAAGGCCTGGCACTGCGAATCGCCCAGGGCGATGTACCAGCAGTGCTCAAAGACGTTGCCCTGCATACCCTCGACCTGGGCCTGCTGCAAGCCGGCGCCGGGGTAAAGGGCGAGTTCGAAAACCGTCTGAAGGCGGTAATCGAAGAGGTGAAACGCAGCCTGCATCCGATCATCCTGTTCATCGATGAAGCCCACACCCTGATCGGCTCCGGCGGCCAGGCCGGGCAGAACGACGCCGCCAACCTGCTCAAGCCAGCCCTGGCCCGTGGCGAACTGCGCACCATCGCCGCCACCACCTGGGCCGAATACAAGAAGTACTTCGAGAAGGACGCCGCATTGGCCCGCCGTTTCCAGGTGGTGAAGGTCGAAGAGCCTGACGAAGACAAGGCCATTCACATGTTGCGCGGCCTGCTGGGCAAGATGCGCGAGCACCACAAGGTGGCGGTAATGGACGAAGCGCTGGTGCAGGCGGTGCGCCTGTCCAGCCGCTACATCACCGGCCGCCAGCTGCCCGACAAGGCAGTCAGCGTGCTCGACACCGCCTGCGCGCGCATTGCTTTGGCGCAGTCGTCGCAACCAGGCTTGCTGGAAGACTGCCGTCGGCAGATCGACAACCTGCAGGCAGAAATTGCCGTACTTGGCCATGAAGCCGGCAAAGGCCATGACCATGCCCGACGCCTGAGGGAGTTGCAGAGCGCCCTGCAGGGCGAGCAGCAGCGTGAGCAGCAGCTCAACCAGCAGTGGCACCAAGAGCTGGAACTGGTCGAACAACTCAAGGCGCTGGACGCGGCCAACGACGGCAATGCCGAGCAGCTCAATACGCTGCGCACTGAACTGGCCCGCGTACAAGGTGACCAGCCACTGGTCCACGCCTTGGTCGACAGCGGTGCCATCGCTCAGGTCATCAGCGGCTGGACCGGCATCCCGCTGGGCAAGATGCTGCGTGACGAAATCGACACCGTGCAGCGCCTGCCGGCCCTGCTCGGCGAGCGCGTGCTGGGCCAGGATCACGCCCTGCACGAGATTGGCAAGCGCATCAAGATTTCCCGTGCGCGCATGGAAGACCCGAACAAACCGATCGGCGTGTTCCTGCTGCTCGGCCCCAGCGGTGTAGGCAAGACCGAAACCGCCCTGGCCCTGGCCGATACCCTGTACGGCGGCGAGCGCAACCTGATCACCATCAACATGTCCGAATACCAGGAGGCCCACACCGTGGCGAGCCTCAAGGGCTCGCCACCCGGCTACGTCGGCTACGGTGAGGGCGGCGTGCTGACCGAGGCGGTGCGCCGCAAACCCTACAGCGTAGTGCTGCTCGACGAAGTGGAAAAAGCCCACCCGGACGTGCTCGAACTGTTCTTCCAGGTATTCGACAAGGGCGTGCTGGACGACGGCGAAGGCCGCGAGATCAACTTCCGCAACACAGTGATCATCCTCACCTCCAACACCGGCACCGAGCGCATCATGCAAACCTGCCTGAATGCCACCGAGCGGCCTACGCCGGAGGCCATCGTCGAAGGCCTGCGCAACGAGCTCAACCTTGTATTTAAGCCGGCGTTCCTTGGCCGCCTGAGCATCGTGCCGTTCTACCCGGTGCAGGACAAGATCCTTGAGCGCATCGTCGCCCTCAAGCTTGAGCGCATTGCCAAGCGCTTCGCCCGCAACCACCAGGCCGAGCTGAGTTACGACGAGGCACTGGTCAAGGCCATCGCCGCGCGCTGCACCGAGGTCGACAGCGGCGCACGCAACATCGACAACATCTTGTCCCAAACCCTGATGCCCGAGCTCGCCCAACGCGTGCTTGAGCGCATGGCCCAGGACGCGCCCATCGAGCGCCTTGTGATCGAACTGGGCAGCGATGGCGATTTCGCCTATCGCCTGGCCTGACCAGTACCCGGAGGTTTTGCCGTCATGCAACACAAGCACACCGCCCTCAAACGCATTACCGCCGCCGCGCTGCTGTTGGCGCTGGCGGGTTGCGGGGTTACCGACCGTATCGGCAAACGCATGGAGGACAGCTGGGCAGCCGACATGCTGGCCGACAGCGAGAAGGTCATCCTGACCTCCGATGGCGGCAACCAGCTCAACCCCGATGCCGAGGGCAAGCCGCTGTCGGTGGTGATGCGCGTGTACCAGCTGACCGACCTTGAGCGCTTTGCCGCGACCGATGCCGAAACCCTGTGGGGCACCCCGGAAAAGGCACTGGGCAACAACCTGGTTGAAGCACGCGAGATCACCCTGTTGCCGGGCATCGGCCAGATCGACCAGTGGCCGCTGGCCAAGAACGCTCGCTACGTAGGCGTGGCAGCGTTCTTCCGCGATGAACAAGGTGCGCGCTGGAAAGTGGCCTTCGACGCCAACTCGCTGCGCAAGGACGGCATCTGGTTCTCCTCCGACGGCCTGCGGGTACTGGTGGACAAGACGGAAATCAGCGCCATGCGTGGCGTGGACGTGCTTAACAAACCGCCGACCGCCGACCAGCTCGCAGCTGCGCAGAAGGCCAAGGACGCAGCCCCGGCGATCACCGACAAGGTGCAGGACGCGGTCATTGAAAAAGCCAGCGACGCCGCTGGCCAGTCGGCCAGCAACGCCATGGATTCAACCTTCAACTCTTTAGTGGATAGCGTCAAATGAGCAAGCAGAGCCGGGTGATGTGGTCGGAAGGCATGTTTCTGCTGCCCCAGCATTTCCAGTACCAGGACGAGTTCCACCAACACCAGTTGGCTGAGGCGACCCTGCGCAGTACCCCGTTCCACTGGGGTGTACAGGCACTGCAGGTGGACGAGGACGCCCTGGCCAATGGTTCGCTGCAACTCAAGCGGCTGAAGCTGGTGTTCCCCGATGGCAGCCTGTACGACGCTCCGCAGCACGACCCGCTGCCGGCCGCGCGCGACCTCAAAGACCTGCTCAAGGCCAACGACCTTAAGGTCCATGCCGCACTCAAGCTGCCCGAGCCATTCGGCCTAAACTACGTCGAGGATGGCCACGAACACAAAGCCGCACGGCGTTTTCGCAAACAGTTCGACACCCTGCCCGACCTCAATGAAGGCGAGCTGGAAAACGAGATCACCAGCCTGCGCCTGAACGTGGTGCTGCTGGTCGACGGTGACAAACTCGACGGTTACAGCCATTGCCCGTTGGCGAAGCTGGTACGCAACAGCATGGGCGGTTTCAACCTCGACCCGCATTTCGTCCATCCAACCCTGCACCTGGGCAGCCACGAGACCATCGCCAGCCTCGGCAAGCGGCTGCTTGGCGCCCTGCAGGCCAAGAGCAAGGCACTGTCCGGCCGGCGCCGCGAGCGCGCCGACCAGATCGCCGAGTTCGGGTCCAGCGACGTCACCCTGTTCTGGCTGCTGAACACGGTCAACCGTGCCCACCCGCAACTGGCTCATCTGCTGGCCCACCCGCGCCTGCACCCGGAGCGCCTGTACCTGTTCCTCGCCGACCTGGCCGGCGGGCTGCTGACCTTCACCCTGGACACCCAGCTCGGCGACATCCCTGAGTACGACCACAAAGACCCTGCAGCATCGCTGGTGAAACTGGACGAGATGATCCGCGTGATGCTCGACAACGTCGTGCCTAACCAGTGCATCGTCATCAACCTTACCCAAACCAAACCGTCGCACTGGCAAGGCCAATTGCAGGACCCACGTTTGGCCGAAGCCGACTTCTATATCGCCGTGCACGCAGACATGCCCGGTGCCAGCCTGCTGGAGCTGGTACCTCGGGCATTCAAGGTCGGCTCGCCGGAAGACATCGAAGTGGTGGTCAACAGCGCGATGCCCGGCGTCACCCTCAACCATGCCGCGAGGCTGCCGAATGCGATCCCGGTGCGCCTGGACAACCAGTACTTCGCCATCGAGCCACACGGCAATGTGTATGAGCGAATGATCAACGCCCAGGCCATCTGCTTCTATGCGCCCAGCGCCTTTACCAACCTCAAGCTTGAACTGATGGCGGTGCTCAAATGACCGAAGCCGTATTGCAACAGGGCGCGGTTGCGGCCGCCAATGACAAACCGACGCTCAAGGATTTGGTCCAGGACTTCATCAGCATGGCGCTGATTGTGCGTCGCGGGCGCCAGGTGACCTCGGTGCAGGCCTTTGAAGGCAGCGTCGAACGCTTCTTCGCCAACCTGGAACGTGACGCACGCGCTGCCAACTACAGCGTCGAACAGGTCAAGGACACCCAGTACGCGCTGTGTGCCTTCCTCGACGAAAGCGTGCTGCGCTCGGGTGACAACGCGCTGCGTCGGCACTTTGAGTTGCAGCCGTTGCAGTTCCGCTATTTCGGTGTGCACCTGGCCGGTGAAGGTTTCTTCGAAAAAGTCGATGCGCTGCGTGCGGACGTCAAGCAGAACATTGATGTGCTTGAGGTGTACCACCTGTGCCTGGCCCTGGGCTTCGAGGGCAAGTTCAGCCTCGGCCAGAAGGACCAACTGCGTTACCTGGCCAATACCCTCGGCCAGGATATCGCCCGCTACCGCAAAGCGCCCAAAGCGCTGTCGCCGGACTGGGCGCTGCCCGATCAGGTTTCGCAGATGCTGCGCCATGAAGTGCCGCTGTGGGTGTATCTGGCGCTGATCGCGCTGGTCTGCGTCGCCGTGTACCTGACGCTCGACTGGTTGCTGGACAAGGACGTCACCGCCCTTTCCGAACAAATCCGCCAGCTGTTCAGTGCCTGAACACACATCAGGTAGCCGAGTCAGGAAGACATGAAAACATTACTGCGTCTGTTGAAAAGTTTCTGGGTGCTGCTGCCATTGCTATGGCTGGCCAGCCTGTTGATTTGCTGGTTGGCTGCGCCGCTGGTGCCGTGGCTGCGTCATCACGTACCGGAAGCGCTGGCAATCATCAGTGCCTGCTTCCTGCTGGTGATCGTACTGCGCCAGTACCAGCGCATTCGCGCCGAGCACAACCTGGAGAACCTGCTGCAGATCGAGGTCGACCGCTCGTGGAATGCCACTGGCGAGTTCCGTGACCAACAGGTGCTGCGCGAACGCCTGAAGCACGCCATCGCCATGCTGCGCACCGATCGTTCCGCCGGCGGTGGCGGCAAGGCAGCGCTTTCCGACCTGCCCTGGTACCTGGTGGTTGGCATGTCGGCTGCGGGCAAGACCTCGCTGCTCACCCATTCTGGCCTGTCGGCCAGCATCGCCACGGCCAACGATAGCGAAAGCGGTACCCAGCACTGCGACTGGTACTTCAGCCCCGACGCCGTGATGATCGACACTGCCGGGCGCTACTTGCGCGACGACCAGTCGGCCAGCGAGTTCTCGGCCTTCCTGCGCATGCTGCGCAAGCAACGCGGCAAGGCGGCGATCAATGGCCTGGTCCTGGTAGTGAGCCTGCCCGAGTTGCTGGCGGCCAACAGTGATGAGCGCAATGCCTTGGCCGCCCAGCTGGTAGCACGGGTGGAAGAATATGCCGAATGCCTCGACGCCAACCCGCCGATCTACCTGATGCTGAGCAAGACCGACCAATTGCCGGGCTTCAGCCAGGCATTCGACGGCCTCGACCTGCACGAACGCCAGCAGCCGCTGGGCATGACCTTCGGCCTGTCGGAAATCCGCAACAACGGCTTGCACGCCGTGCTGCAGACGCGCCTGAAGAACCTGCAAGGTCATATTCGCCAGCACGTTGACGCTCAAATGATCGCCCTCGGTGCCGACGCCGACAGCACCCTGTTGAATTTTCCGCAGTACTTCGCCGCCCTCAGCGGTGTACTCGAGCAATTCCTCGACCACTTCACCCGCGGCCATCGTGGCTCTACCCCGATGTTGTTGCGTGGCCTGTACTTCACCAGTGCATTGCAGACCGGGCAGCAACTGGGACAGGTCTATGAAGATGTCATCGCCGATGAGTTTGCCCTGCAGGCGGCCTACGATGAGCACGCCGAAAGCACTACCAAGGCCCTGGGCAACCGCAGCTACTTCATCACCGATACCTTCCGCCGGGTGATCTTCCCGGACCGCGACTTGACCTTGTACCAGTCGCGCCTGGGCCGGCAAGCGGCCTTTAGCCCACTGCTGCTGGGCCTGGCCGTCGCCATGGGGGTACTGTTTGTCGGCTGGCAGGCACTGTCGTTCATCAACAACCGGCAGTGGCTCGAAGGCCTGCGCGGGCAGCTGGCGCAGATCGAACAAGCGCCGGATCGCGAGCGCCTGCTGGCCGCAGGCAAGGGCCTGGAAGTGCTGCGTGAACAGATGGCGACCGTCGAAGCCCATCGCCTGCAAGGCGTCCCCCTGCAGTTGGCTGCTGGCCTTTACCACGGTGAAGCCATCCACCAGGTGAGCAGTGCCGCTTATCTGGCGCAACTACGCAGCCAGGCGCTGGAGCCGATCGCACGCAGCCTGCAAGTGCAGATGCGCGCGTTCAACACGTTTGCCAACGGTATCAATCAGGAACTGGAGTTCACGCCAGCGCCGCAGCCAAAGAAACGCAACGGCAAGGCCATCACCCCAGCCGTGGCAGCCAACGCCGCAGCAGGCAACACCCGCCTGGGGGCCTACGCCGCCAAGGTCAACCTGGCCACTGCCAGCGACGCCGCCGCGTTGTCCGCCACCACTGGTGGCCTGTCGTTGTCCGAAGAAATGCTCGGCCGGCTGGACGAACAGCAAGTGGCTTCAATCATTGACGCCTACAACACCCTCAAGCTTTACCTGCTGTTGACCGAGCCCCAGGCCCACCCGGCCCCGGCCTTCGTTGCTGCCAGCCTGCCCCAGGCCTGGGCGGGTGCAGCCGCTGAAGGGGCCTCGGCCGACGCAGAGGTGATCGAAGAAAACGCCCCGCTTTACGTGCAACTGCTGGAGCAGGGCCAGGCGCCCGCGCTACCGCGCAACGAGCAACTGATCAACGAAACCCGGCAGAACCTCAAGGCGTTCATGATCTCCAGCTCGCTGGTCGATCGCGAATACTTGCGCCTGCAGCTTGAGTCCAGCCGCCAGTTCCCGGCACTGAGCCTCAACGACCTGGTCCCGCAGCCAGGCCGTGCGCTGCTGTACGGTTCCGCTGGTGTGCCAGCAATCTACACTCGCCAGGGCTGGGACACCTTCGTCAAGCCTGAACTGATCAAACTGGTGTCGGGCAACCTGCGTAACGATTCGGACTGGGTACTGGACGGTGAAGGCGGCGACGCCCTCGTGCAAAAAGCCAACTTCGTGCGCGAGTTCATGACCCGCTACAAGCGCGACTACACCCAGGCCTGGTACAAAATGGTCAGCAGCGTAGGTGTGCGCCACTTCACCGACCTGACTTCGGCCAGCGAGCAACTGGGCCTGCTCAGCGACGTGCAGAACTCGCCGGTGAAAAACCTGCTGGCGGCGGTCAATGACAACACCCAGTGGGACCTGCCGGTCAAGCACGCGATCCCAGCCCCCGGTGCCGCTCGCGATGACGGCTTCTGGAGCAAGGTCACTGGCCTCTTCGACGCCGAGGACGCCCTGCCCGCCAACGTCACCCCGGCCCTGCCGGCGTTGGACGACGGCAGCCTGGCCAAACGCTTCGAGCCAGTGGCACGGGTGTTTGCCGAAAACAACGCAGAAGGCGCCGACAGCACCATCATGGACCGCTACCTGGCCGCCTTGCGCAAGCTCAAGGTGCGCATGAACAACATCCAGCGTTCGCAGGATGTGGGTAAAAGCAGCAAGCAGCTGATCAGCGAAACCCTGGAAGGCCAGCCAAGCGAAATCAGCACCGTGCGCAACTACGTGGAAAGCAGCGTCGACACCAGCCAGGACGGCTTGTCTCGCTCGCTTCAGGGGCTATTCAGCCTGCCCATCCAGTACGCCTGGGCAACCCTGCGCGACCCGGCTGGTCAGCAGATCGCCAAGGCATGGGCGCAGCAGATCGCCAAACCGTGGGAACAGGTCATGGCGCACCGATACCCGATTGCCGGTGGCAGCAGCAATGAAGCGTCGGTGAAAGACCTGCAGCGTTTCGTCGACCCGGATAGCGGCCTGCTGCCCGCCTTCAAGCGTAACGAAATCGGCAACCTGGCCGGTGGTGAGGGCTTGGGTGTCGGCGACAGCAAGGGGCCAGCGCTGGTCAACCCTGGCATGCTCAACAGCATCGACAGGGCCAGCTCTGTGGGCCAGGTGATCGCCAGCCTGTCGGACCGTGACAACGGCTTCGAGATCATGCTGGAACCTTCGGCCAACTTCACCGACATCGTGTTCACCCTGGACGGCCAGGAACAGCACTACCGCAACGGCCGCAGCAGCTGGAACCGCTTCGCCTGGCCGGGCACCAGCAACGCCCCTGGCGCACGCCTGGACGTAGTCACCCTGAGCGGCGCACGGGTGACCGTGTTCGACTTCCCAGGGCGCTGGGGCCTGCTGCGCATGAACGAAAGTGCCCGCGTCGACGATCTTGACGGCATTCAGCAACGCTTCAGCTGGAACACCGCCAGTGGCCGTGTGAGCCTTGTCGTGCGCAACTTCGGTGGGGTCAAGCTGACCGATCTGGGTGACGTCAAGGCCCTGAGCGCCCTCAACGACAGGAGCACCCAATGATCGGATGCTTCGGCAAACTGCCGTCGAGCGCGGACTTCGTCAGCCTGCATGGTGCGGCGGAGGAAGTCTGCGAGTTCGACGCCTGGTTGCAGTCATCGCTGGCGGCCATGCGCCACCGCGCTGATTGGCAGGCGTTGTTCGACGCACTGCCGATGTGCTTCTTCAACTACCGCGCACGCAACGGCAACTGGCTGCTCGGTGGCCTGCTCAGTTCGCACGATGCCAGTCAGCGTCGCTACCCGTTTTTTATCTTCCAATTGCTCAAAGGTGAAGGTACTGCACTGGTAAACCCGTTCACCCTTGGCGAGCTGTTCAGTGCACAGATCAAGCCGTTGCTGCACGAGGCCGTACAAGGCGCCGACTGCGCCAGCGTGTTCGAACGGATCAAGGCGTTACGCCCGCTGCAGGGCCAGGACCTGGACCTGTTCCGCCGCGTGCACGCCAAATTCCTCCATGACTTCAGCTTCGCTGATGTCGCCCGCGCGCTGCACGGTTCCTGGCCGAATTTCGACAGCGCCACCGCCCTCGCCCACCTGCAGATCAGCTGGGCCTCGCTGCATGGCGACTTTGCAGGCGGAATCGAACTGCCTCTACCGGCCGAACGTGGCCTAAAAAACCCTACAGCCGACCTCTGGCTGACCTGGCTGAACCGTATGAGCGCGAACCCAGGCATACCGGCGGTAAGCCTGCTGGCCGACGACTTCATGCACCCGCGGCTGTACTGCTTCCCCTCCCGTCACGCCAACTGTGCCTACCGTCTGCTCAGTGGCTGCGCCGACACGCTTGCGCACCTGAAGTTGCTCAGCCCGCTGGCGGGTGCGCCACGGCTGCACGATTACGACCGACCTCTTGAACACGTCATCGACCAGTTCGTCGATGCACTGGATGTGACGCCTGTATGAACAAGATCAAGTACTACTGCCTACGCTACCAACCCTACCTGTTGGGGGTCGCGTTTTTCCTGGCGATCTTCATGGTCTGGGCCATCGGCCGCGCCTTGGGCTTCGCCTCGCTGCACAGCCTGCTGGCGGGTATCGGCGTGTTTCTGTTGCTGTCGGCGGGCTATGTACTACTGCTGTACCGCGGTGTTGGCCAGCACCACAACCTCGAAGGCTTGCTGCGCGACGATGCCGATCAGGCCGTGCTCAGCGCCACCCCGGCCGATCGGGAAGAAGTCACCCTGTTGCGCGAGCGCCTGCTGCAGAGCATCGAGCGCCTGCACAGCACCAAGCCGCGCGGCGCCTCGGCCAAGGACGCGCTGTATGCCCTGCCCTGGTACCTGGTGATCGGCCAGCCGGCCGCGGGCAAAAGCACGATGATCCTGCAGTCGGGCCTGAACTTCCCTTACGCCGAGCGCGAAGGTGCACGGGTATCGGGCCTGGGCGGTACACGCAACTGCGACTGGTTCTTTAGCGCCGAAGCCGTGTTGCTGGACACCGCCGGGCGCTACATGAACAGCCCCGAAGAAGCCGGCAAGTGGCGCGGCTTCCTGCAACTGCTACGCCAGCACCGTCAGCGCCGCCCACTCAACGGTTTGATCGTCAGCGTCAGCATTGCCGACATCCTGCACGGCTCGGCCGAAGACCAGGAGCGCGTGGCCAAGCGCCTGCGCGAACGGGTCCAGGAAAGCTGCGCGCTGCTAGAAGTGCGCCTGCCCATTTACCTGGTTTTCACCAAATGCGACTTGATCCCCGGCTTCACACCGTTCTACCACCAACTGGACGACGCAGCGCGGGGCGAGGTGATGGGCAAGACCTTCTCGCACAAGGGTTACGAGCAGGCCGACTGGGGCCAGCGCTTCGGCAAAGCGATGGACGAACTGGCCGGTTACTGGCGGCAGGTGGCGAGCCAGCAGCTGGTGCAGCAGGACATTCAGGTCACTCGGCAGAACAACGCTGCCTATCGCTTCCCACTGGGCTGGCCGCGCTCAAGCCTCGCCTGCAACGATTCGTCGACAGCCTGTTGCGTGCAAACCCGTACCAGAATGCCGAGATGCTGCGCGGTTTTTATTTCACCGCCGCGCTGCAAGCCGATGAGGCCCAGTGGGGTAGCCACGGCCAGCATGTGGCCGAACGCTTTGCGCTCGAACACGCTGAAGGTACTGGCACTGCCAGCAGCCAGCCGGCGCCGCTGTTCATCAATAGCCTGTTTCGCAAGGTCATCATCCCCGACCAGCACCTGGTGGCGCTGTACACCAGCAACCACCGCGAACGCCGGCGCAAGGCCGGTTGGGTCGGCGCCGCTGGCCTGGTGGCACTGGTGCTGTGCAGCCTGTGGGGTTGGTCGTACCTGAACAACCGCGCCACCCTCGCCAGCATTACCGGCGAACTGGCTCAGGCAAAAGCTGACGACCAGGCAGCCAGCGGCCAGTACACCGCTTGGCATACCCTCGACCGCTTGCGGTTCTGGGCCGCGCACTACTATCAGCAACACCACGAACAGGGCGTGCCCCTCGGCATGCGCCTGGGCTTGTACCAGGGCCATGAGGTGGAGCCGCTGCTACGCAGCCGCTACTTCGCCACGTTGCAGAACGTGATGCTCAAGCCCACGGCCGACAACCTGACCCGTACCCTGTACCTGTTGACCACGCTCAAAGTCTACCAGCGCAACACCCGTGAGCTGCAGCCGGTGAGTGGCGTCGACAGCGTCGAGGCCGAGGCGCTGCCGCATGACAATCGCGCCCAGTCGATCGCCGATTTCGGCAAGGCGACCCTGGACACCTACGCAATGCTCTCGCAGGCAATGCGCGAGAAGGCCGATCCGGCGTTTCTCAAGGCGCACCTGCCAGACTATTGGTACCCGGCCATCGCCCGCCATACCGGCAAAAGCATGGCCGCAGCCGAAAGCGAGGCCGGGGGCGGCCAGGACTACCTGTACGCCAGCCGCCAGATCACTTTCTACAGCGACCAGATCCGTGAACCGGATGTGCCGCGCATCCTCGACAACGCCTTCCTGATGTCCAGTTCGCGCAATTACATCGACAGCCTGCGGGCTCAGTCGCTGCGTTCGATCGAAACCATCACGCTGGAATCCGACACCCTGTTCGCCTTCGGCCGCGCGGATTTCCAGAGCCTGAAGAACGAAGGCCAGAACCAGCTGAGCGCGATTGCCAGCAAACTGCTGAACACGCCGAACATCGGCAAGATTGTCATCTCGGGCCACGCCGACCAGCTCGGTGACAACCAAGGCAACCTGCAGGTTTCAAAACAACGGGCGCAGACCATACGCACCTACCTGGTCGGCAAGGGCGTACCCGCCGAACTGGTGGTCGCGCGAGGCGAAGGCAGCCGCAAGCCACTGGTCAACTGCGACATGCAGCAACCGCGAGCGCAGTTGATCAGGTGCCTGGAGCCTAATCGCCGAGTGGAAATTGAAGTGCGTGGGCTGAACTGAGTCACACCGCAAGAACCGGTCGCCCGGGCCTCACAGGAGGAGGCCTGGGTGGCGGAAAGCTACCTCTGCCGGCATACCGGGCGAGGTCAAAACCAAGGGGCGCATGAGCAACCCTTTACATGTTGTTAATGGAGAGTTTCACAATGGCATTTGACGCGTATATCCAAATCGACGGCATCCCGGGCGAAGTACTGGATGACAAACACAAGGACTGGATCGAAGTGCTGGGCTACGAGTACGGCGCCACCCAGGCTACCTCGGCAACCGCCAGTTCCTCGGGGGGGGCGTCCTCGGAGCGTGTTGCCCTGAGCGACTTCAAGATTCGCAAGGCAGTCGACAAGGCTTCGGCCAAGCTCTTTGAACACTGCTGCACCGGCAAGCACATCGCCAAACTGAAGCTGAACGTGAACCGCGCGGGTGGCGACAAGGTCACCTACCTGACCATCGACATGGAAGAAGTCGTGGTGTCGTCGGTCAAGTTCATCGCTGGTGGTAACCAAGGCGGTGAAGACAAGGCGGTCAGCGACCTGCCAGTTGAAGAAATCAGCTTCAACTTTGCCCGTATCAAGACCACCTACACCCAGCAGAACCGCACCGACGGCCAGGCCGGCGGCAACATCGTGGGTGGCTGGGACCGCACCGCAAACAAAGTATTTGCCTAAGCACATACCAAACAATGGGCCGCTTCTGCGGCCTGTACTCCACAGCGTGCCAGGGCTACTGGCGCGCTGTTCACTAGCCATGTCCAGAGTGTTATATGCCTGAAATTCTCAATGACCTCTCGCTGGCCACACTGGCCGCACCCGTCGAAGGTGGCAGTGGCGAAGATTTGAGCTTCTCTGCCTTGTTCGACCAGATCAAGGAAGCACGCCGGGCAGACCCTGACTACTTGACCCAGGGCGACTGGCAGACAGAGCTGAAAACTGCCGACTGGGAACAGGTGATCAATCTGTCGGCCCAAGGGCTGGCGCAGCAAAGCAAAGACTTGATGTTGGTGGCCTGGCTGAGCGAAGGTCTGGCCCAGCGTGAACACTTCGAAGGCATCACTTTTGGTCTCGCGCTGACCGAGCGGGTTCTGGATACGTTCTGGGACACGCTGTACCCAACGCTCGAAGACGGCCTGGACGAGCGTGCAGCGCGGCTGACTTGGCTCAAGACCACACTCGCCGACATTGCCGGTGGCTTGCCCATTACCCAAGGGCAGAATTTTGGCGTGTTGCGCTACGACGAGTCACGCCACGTAGAAAACCTTGCCCTGCAAAACCCCAAAGCAATGCAGACAGCGCTGAACGAAGGCAAGATCAACGCCGAGATATTCCAGCGCTCGGTAACGCTCAGCGACACCGAACACCTGCGCGCCAAAGCCCAGCAGATCGCCACCAGCCTGGATGCCTGCAAGCGCCTGCAAGCCAGCGCTGACCGCCTGTTCGGCCACGAAGCGCCGAGCTTTGCAAGCCTCGCCGACATGTTGTCGCGGGCAAGCCAACTGGCAGAAAAGCTGCTGAAAGACCGCGGCGTCGAGCTACACCCCGTCATCATGGAGGAAGCAGAGCCGCAGGCCAAAGCTTCCAACGCGCACGAAGCAGGTGAACCGGTGAACATTCCCTCCCCGACAACTGCGCCAGCCACCATGCGCACCACGCCTTTGACCCGCGACGAGGCTTTCACCATGCTTGCGTGCATCGCCCAGTATTTCAAACAGAGCGAACCACAAAGCCCGGTGCCTTACCTGATTGAACGTGCGATCAAGTGGGGCAATATGCCGTTGGAAGGCTGGCTTAGTGACGTGATCAAGGACAACAATGTGGTCGACAACATCCGCGATGTGCTGGGCACCCGCTAGACCGTGCTGAGGGGCAATGCTACCCACCCACAATCTTTGCCATTGCTGTTACCTTGAGCTCACTGTTCAGCCACAGCCAAGGACTGCGTCATGCCCCCACGCCAAACCACCCCGAACGGCTTCGTCCGCGTGCGCGGTGCCCGCGAGCACAATCTGAAGAACATTGATGTCGATATCCCCCGCGACGCTTTGGTGGTGTTTACCGGCGTGTCTGGCTCGGGCAAGTCTTCGCTGGCCTTTTCCACGCTGTATGCCGAAGCCCAGCGGCGTTACTTCGAATCGGTGGCGCCCTACGCCCGGCGCCTGATCGACCAGGTCGGCGTGCCGGACGTGGATGCCATCGAAGGCCTACCGCCGGCGGTGGCCTTGCAGCAGCAACGCGGTACGCCAAGTGCCCGCTCTTCGGTGGGCAGCGTGACCACGCTGTCCAGCTCGATTCGCATGCTCTACTCCCGTGCCGGGCATTACCCGGCCGGGCAAGCGATGCTGTACGCCGAAGATTTTTCGCCGAACACGCCCCAGGGCGCCTGCCCGGAGTGCCACGGCATGGGCCGGGTGTACGAGGTGACTGAAGCGACCATGGTCCCCGACCCGTCGCTGACCATCCGCGAGCGCGCGGTGGCGGCGTGGCCGATGGCTTGGCAAGGGCAAAACCAACGCGACATCCTGGTAACCCTGGGCTATGACGTCGACATCCCCTGGCGCGACTTGCCCCAGGCGCAGCGCGACTGGATCCTGTTCACCGAAGAAACACCCACCGCACCGGTGTATGCCGGCCTGACCCCGGCGCAAACCCGTGCAGCACTCAAGCGCAAGCAGGAGCCCAGCTACCAGGGCACATTCATGGGCGCCCGGCGTTACGTGCTACACACCTTCATGCACTCGCAAAGCGCCCAGATGCGCAAGCGCGTGGCCCAGTACATGCGCCCCAGCCCCTGCCCACAGTGCCAAGGCAAGCGCCTTAAGCGCGAAGCGCTGGGCGTGACCTTTGCCGGCCTGGATATCGCCGAGCTGTCGCACCTGTCATTACAGGCGCTGGCCGAGGTGTTCCGCACGGTGGCGGCAGCGGACTACCTGACACAACAGCACAACGAACTGACCCTGGAAAAGCGCCTGGCCGCCCAACGTATCGCCAACGAGTTGCTGGAGCGCATCGACACACTGCTCGACCTCGGCCTCGGTTACCTGGCGCTGGAACGCAGCACCCCGACCCTGTCCTCCGGTGAGCTGCAACGCCTGCGCCTGGCCACCCAGCTGAATTCGCAACTGTTCGGCGTGATCTACGTACTGGACGAGCCGTCGGCCGGTTTGCACCCGGCCGACAGCGAAGCGTTGTTCGAAGCCCTGCAACGCCTGAAGCACGCGGGTAACTCAGTGTATGTGGTGGAGCACGACCTGGACACCATGCGCCGCGCCGACTGGTTGGTGGATGTAGGGCCGGCTGCGGGCGAGCATGGCGGCACCATCCTCTACAGCGGGCCGCCCGCGGGCCTGGCCGAGGTCGAGCCGTCACGTACCCGTGCCTATCTGTTCACCGCCCCGGCCCACGCCACACGTGCACCCCGCCAGGCACACGACTGGCTGAAACTTGAAGGCATCACCCGCAACAACCTCGATAACCTCAGCGCCGAATTCCCGCTGGGCTGCTTCACTGCTGTTACCGGTATATCCGGCTCGGGCAAGTCCAGCCTGGTCAGCCAGGCCCTGCTGGAACTGGTAGGTGAGCACCTGGGCCATGCCGAGCAGCGTAGTGAGCCAGAAGAGCAAAACCTGGAGGACGTACCTGAGCAAGCCTGCAGCGGCCAGGTAAGTGCCGGCCTGGGTAGCGTCAAGCGCCTGGTACAGGTCGACCAGAAGCCGATCGGCCGCACGCCTCGCTCCAATCTGGCCACCTACACCGGCCTGTTCGACCACGTGCGCAAGCTGTTTGCCGCCACCGAACAGGCCAAGGCCCAAGGCTTCGACGCCGGGCGCTTTTCTTTCAACGTTGCCAAAGGCCGTTGCGCCAACTGTGAGGGTGAAGGGTTTGTCAGCGTCGAGTTGCTGTTCATGCCCAGCGTGTATGCGCCCTGCCCGACCTGCCACGGCGCCCGATACAACCCCGAAACCCTGGCAGTGACCTGGCAAGGCATGAACATCGCGCAAGTGCTGCAACTGACCGTCGACCAGGCCCTGCAGGTATTTGCCGAACAGCCACCGGCGCGCCGTTGCCTGCAAGTGCTACAGGATATCGGCCTGGGCTACCTGCGCCTGGGCCAGCCGGCCACCGAACTGTCCGGTGGCGAAGCGCAGCGGATCAAGCTGGCCACCGAACTGCAACGCATTGCACGCGGAGCAACGCTGTATGTGCTGGATGAGCCCACCAACGGCCTGCATCCGCAAGACATCGACCGCCTGCTGGTGCAGCTCAATCGCCTGGTCGATGGCGGGCACAGCGTGGTGGTGGTCGAACATGACATGCGGGTTGTGGCGCAAAGTGACTGGGTAATCGACATCGGCCCTGGGGCCGGGGCCGCCGGAGGCAAGGTAGTGGCCAGCGGCACCCCGCAGGTGGTGGCGGGCTGTGCTGGCAGCCGCACAGCGGCATTCTTGGCCAAGGCCTTGTAATGCAGATAATTGACCGTGCGCACAGGGCAGAACCGGCCACAGCGCACTGGGCCAATACCTCGTCGATGAGGCTTTTTTCACATTCAGGTCACTCTCCGCTGACATCCGGCCACCTAAAGTGCCGTCGCTCGCCAACGGAACGAGCTGACAGGAGTGGTAGCAATGCTGCAAGGCGTCATCGACAAATCCCCGGCCCCCAGGCTTTACCAAGCCTTGCGCCTGCCTTCGCGTGGTGTATTGATCACCGCGCTGTGCGTGCTGTTGGCGCTGGCCGTGACCGCCGCCTGGGCGCATAACCGCGCCGCCATCCCCAATCTTGGCAACCCACACCACCTGCAACGCAGCGGGCTTTACACCGACTGGGCCAAAGGTTCGGTGATTGTGGTGCTGCGGCATGCCGAGCGCTGTGACCGCTCCCGCGGCGCCTGTCTGGCTGACCCCACCGGTATCACCGTCGCGGGCAGCCAGGTGGCCACTGATGTAGGCCGCGGCCTGCAACGCCTGGGCTTGGGCGCAGCCGATGTGTGGACCAGCCCGGAGGTGCGTACCCGGCAGACCGCGCAAGCCATGTTCGGTAAAACGATTGCCACCCAAGGCTGGCTCAATCAGTGCGACGGCCACTTTGCCGAAAACGCATTTGCCCACAAACGAAGCAGCCACAACCTGGTGCTGGTCAGCCACAGTGGTTGCATGGACCAAATGGAACAAGTGCTTGAAGTACCTGGCAGCGCCCGTTCTAACCGCTATGCCAGCGCGTTGTTCGTCACCCTGGGCAGCGATGGCAAAGCGAAGCTGCTGGGCCAGATGGATGCCAACGAATGGCGCAAACTTGTTGATGCCAAGGAGCTCTGAACATGCCCTCTCGCGCCACCTTCTACCGCAACAACCTGCTGCTGCCTTTGTTGCTGGCCGCTACCGTGTTCGTGGCATTCGACCTCACAGAGCTCGACCGCTGGATCAGCAACCTGTTGCTCGACCCGGCCACCGGGCAGTTCCCGCTGCTGCACAATCAATGGTTCGAAAAAGTCACCCACAAATGGCCACGGATACTGCCGGACTGGACAGGTGAACTGGCGGTTATTGGCAGCTTGCTGTCTTTCATCTGGCCACGCCTGGCCAACCGCCCCCAACTGGGCATGACCCGCCTGCTGGAAAAGGCCCAGATCGCGCCAGTGCTGCGTTTTACCACCCAATACCGTCGCGACTTTCTGTTCGTGGTGGTGGCGTTCGCACTGAGCACCACTGTGATTCACTACCTGAAAAGCCATACCAGCGTGTACTGCCCGGTGGAAACCACGCTGTACGGTGGCCCGCAGGCCCGGGTCGAATGGTTCGAAAACTTCTCGTGGTGGAGCAAGGCCGGCGATGGCCGTTGCTGGCCAGGAGGCCATGCGTCCAGCGGCTTTACCTTGCTGGCACTGTATTTTGTGGCCTTGCGCCACGGCTGGGTGCATGCCCGTAAACTGCTGGTGGCAATTCTGCTGGTGGGGTTCGTGTACGGTACTACCCGGGTGCTACAGGGCTGGCACTACATGTCGCACACGTTCTGGGCCGGTATCTTTGTCTGGTTCAGCACATGGGTAACTGCGCTGTTCTTCTATGGCCGTAGTGCTTTACAGACACCGGAGCAAAACCCGGTGGTGCCTGATACAGCTGTCCCGCAGCCGTTGTAGCTCTGGCCACAAAAAGGTTGCGTTTGACCCTGCCCTGAGGCGATGCTCTCAAGACCGTTGAAGCAACGCTCAGGGAGGGCCTTTACCAGCATGGAATCGCTTCACAACATCAAGTCAGACCTGGTCAGGACAGCCGACCACCTGGACAAACTCAGCCAAGCCATGAGCGGGCACGCCCGGTTCATGGAAGCCGCGGCTCGCAAAGCGAGATCGATGTGTCGGCGCACATCAAATCCATCGATGTAGTCGCCGATGAGTTGCGCTCTGTGGCTGCCAGAATCGACGACATTGAAGGTGCCTGAAGGCGAGCGCCTTGCCTGGGCCACGGGTCAGGTGAACTTGAGTTTCACCACTTTGCTCAGCGCCCAACCACTGAAGACATAGAACGCGTCCAGATAGAACAGGCCTTGGTAATTGGTCAGCGGTGCCTGGTTCAACAGCACGTCTGGATCAGGCGCAGGGGGGAACAGGGCATAAAAGCCGTTGGGCAGCACAGCCAGTGCAAGCAGCAACAGATAGGTCAGCACTTGCAGCAGGGTGGCACGATTACGGAAAGCTCCGGCCCACTTGAGGCCGTAATAGGCGACCAGGCCGGCAACGGGCAACACCCAGAAATGCGTCGGGATCCCAATGAACATTTCAGCGACAACGCTTCTAGCTTCCACCCACTGTTCTCCATCCAAATGCGTGAATTATCGCGGGCATGTCAGGCAAATGCAAAACAGGCGCTGCTCAGGTCGCTTCTGGCTCTACCAGCCACTTCTTGAACTTGGCCGGTGAACCTGCATAAAGCGCGTTGGGCGGAACATCCTGGGTTACCACGCTGTTCGCCGCGACCACACTGTTGTGACCGATGCTGATACCGGGCAAGACTACGGCACCTGCACCAATCCAGGCATTGTCACCCACGGTGATCGGGGCAATGTAGTCATTGTCCTTGCGCCGCTGCGGATTGAGATCATGGCTGGTCGTGCACAAACGTACTTGTGGGCCGAGCATGGCCATTCGACCAATGCGGATAGTGGCTTCGTCGAGAAACACGCACCCGCTGTTGATGAAAGCGCCCTGCCCCAGTTCAAGATTGCCGCGTTCGAAGTAGAAAGGCGGTCGAATGACCACATGGCTTTCAGTGCTGGCACCTGTTTTGGCCAAGAGACGATTGACCTGCTTCTTGCCCAGGTCATGTGTATCAAGCAAGCGCATGAACTGACGAGGAGATAAGGTTTTTTTGAGTTTTGCGACAAATAAGAACACGCGAGAAACCCGACGGTGGTGATGGCTATTTTTGTGATCATGATACGTTGAAGCGCTTTATCGGCAATGCCTGCGGTTTCTTGAACCGGCAACAGCAGCCCCTGATGGTTTCCTCAACATACAAAAACCCGCTCTCGACGGCGGGTTTTTGCATTTGAAGGTCAGTTGATCATGCTTTTGAACACATCAACGCGGCATCCAGCAACCGGCCATGGTCGTACCAGGCATCACGTTGATAGGCCGTGAACTGCTGCTGGCCTCCCGTGCTGCGCAGTTCCACAAGGCCTTCAGCCTTGTTGGGGTCGGTGCTTTCGATGAACAGTCTGACCGAGTTACCGCCATCGACCTCGTAGGTTTTCACCTTCTCTGGAAGCTCGCCCTTCACGCACCCCAAGTAGGCAGGTGTGCTTTTCACGGTGGTGCCAGAAGTATAATCATGGCCGTCACGCACATCAGGGTTTTGTGCGCAACCCGTCATGGCCAATGTGGCGAAGGCGGACATGAGTAATGCGCCTGCTACCGATCTTGAGCTCTTCACGCGACACGCTCCTGCTGCCCCATCGAGAACTTAGGAAAGTGTTGCCACGTCGCACGCCCTTTTTAGTTTTCGTGAACCCATGTTACTGCTCAATGGCACCCGTGCCATATGTTTGTTTGCTATATGGGCTTTGGATGCATTGGCTCTGCAGACCGGCCAGCCTGGGCGAGCGCCCCATGGTTTCACGCAGGCATGGCCGCACGCTGAAGGAATTGCAGCCTTGCATCAATAGCGACGGTATTCCTGCCCGCCGTGGTCTGCGTCATAGTAATGACGGTGGTGCCTGCCATCGTGCCAATACGGCCAGCAGCCACTGAGTAGCAACAACCCTGACAACACGACGACCCATGCAGTCTTGCGTTTCATGTGCATACCTCCGACCAGGCGAAACCAGGCCTGGCATACGTTGGACCGCACATTGTCTGCTTGTTCAGCCAACGGCACGCCGCTGGTCTTCCTGCTCGCAAGATTTCATGAAAGGCCCTGGCCAGCCGGTGCGGGATGGGTATAAGCGCTGGCAAATGCCCCCAACTCCGAGTATTACCGAGCCCACTATCGGGGTCAGGCAATGGCCTTCAGAAACACCAAGGTTGCCACCAGGTCCAGTACCAGCACAGCAGCCACGACAAAAACCATGTAATAGCGGTCATCCTGAGTCATTTTGGCGCTCTCCGCGAGTTCAATGTATCAGGGTCACAGCAATTACCGTTCCAGCACCGGGGCCCCTCCAACGGCTGCCACTGTGCTCATGCGTGGCGACCCTTTACGGCGCCTTGACCTGGCATACCCCATTGGCTTTGTTCTTGCCGGTATACGAAACATCGGGCGAACCGTCGGGGTTGATCGACAGAGAAACCGTCACCCCACTGCCTTTGGCTTCGAAGTAGTTATCGTTGAACTTCTTCAGCTTGCCTTCCTTGCCATTGATATAGATGGGCCCACCCTTGTCGGCATGTACCTCGATGTTACCCGGGCACGTTGCGTTCAGCAGCGGAATACCGGCCTGGGCAGCGCCCGACGCTGCCAGCAAAGCACTCAGCAATAATCTTTTCATCTGACGCTCCTCGCGTGGATTGAGCAAGATCGAAGCAATAGCCCAGATCGGCACTGCTCGCCAGCGCCTTATCGCTTTGTGCTTGACGCAGGCATGAAACTACCGACGAGCAACACACACGCGGGCCCTACAAGCCAACTGATGCTGGTTCCCGGGCTAACGACCGGAACAATAATGGTGATCGCGAACAGGCCAATCCCTGCCCAGAGACGCCTACGTGGCGTTAACCACTCGCGGAACCTTTCCAGCCTTTTTCCCATTACCACGCTCCTTGATCGGTAGGCCGCGCAGCATAGCACTTCGGCTGCAAGGTCCTGAGGCTGCCACGCCACAGACCGGCGCGAAACCCTCCTTCAACCGAACCTCAACGCTTATCGTGCAACGCTGGCGGCCAAGCGCTCATGAACCACATGATTCCCGGCATCCACACATAGAGCCAGTGTTGGCTCGGATACACACATATGCCGACAGCACCGATCGCGAGCAAGGTGCCTCCCGCTCGCCGCCTACGCTTCGGCGTGAACCACCCCTGAAACGCCTTATGCCTATCCCGCAACCCCATTACCACGCTCCTTGTTTGGTAAGCGGCGAAGCATATCAGGCAGGGTGATAGCTACACACTGCCGCAATATGTTGACCAAGGAGGCTAAGCCCCTCTCTAAACGGGCAGGATGGTAAGGCGTTGAAAAAGGCCACTCAGTAAGCAAGAATGGCGATTAGCCATCGCATTGATGCAGTCGCTAATATCAGGGAAAAATGGAATGAAATTAAAAGTTGCCGTCGCGCTCAGCTGCCTCCTTGGCGTCTCGAGCGTTGCTTTCGCCCGGCTGGATTTTCAATACCAGGAGCTGCCGCAAGATAGATCCAGCAGGGAATATGGCGCTCAAATCAAAGCCCTTGAAAAAGTGATGGATGGTTATAAATGGGCCACTGAAAATGGCGCTGGCTTCATCATTACTTCAATCCCGAACCCCATCCCGAATGTGACGAGCGATCGCGCCGTCAACGGCTTGTACTTCGGAATGCAGCGATTCATTTATGACAAAGAGCAATTTCGAGCTGCTCCCTATCGGCTCTACGCGCGACAAAGCGGTCGAGTGGGGTACGTAGAGCTCTGGGATGATGAAAGCTCCGGATCCATGCATGTAAAAATCATTGACGACAACACCCTTGAAGTTTTCAACGACGCAAAAGAAAGCGACGAAAGCGACCGTCTCATATACAAAAAAGTAGCGAATTTCGCAAAAAACCCTCATGCGAACAGGCTAAAAAGCGCGAGAGACGACGGTACGATTTTCTAGGTTTAAATCCATAGTGGTGCTGGTTACCCTGACCAGGTGCATCGAGCAACCAGGCCACCTGGAGGTGAAGCAAGACAAGACCCGAGCCGTTACCTGCCGGCAATCGGACAACGGCATGGCCAGCCTTCCCTACTGAATGCTGGCCCCCTGAACCGGAGATGTTCGACGAAAGGCGTCGCGATGAAGGAACCCTATCGGTGACCGCGCCGATAGGGTCGCACCCAACCACTACTCAAGCCCGCCGACCTGCGCGGGCGTAGAGGGTCTTCCCGCCCGGGAAGCATGGGGAGCACGTAAAACAGACCTCGGGCCCGCACCACCCGTGGCGCCCGATCATCAAGGCTTTGGGAATCAGATGCCGCCCCCCGTATAACTGGCGTCACACCTATGCGACAATATGCTCAATGTCTGGTCTCAACCCCGCATTTATCGCCCAACAGCTCGGGCATAGCGTGCAGATGCTCTTATCGACTCATGCGCGCTGGATTAACTCGTCTAACGACTGGCAGGAGCTCGAAAAGCTCCAGATTGGTCCGAAACTGGTCCGTAGCTGCGAAGAAGCCACGTAAGTTATTGATAGGTAAGCTCCTTGATCTCCACCGCTAACATCACCATGCGATTATTTTCGCGGTTTTGAGCGGTCTGGAGTGCAATGTTTTCGGGGGTTTCAGCCTCTCAACAACGCACCAAAACGCATGCATTGGCCCAAGAATTGGCCCAAGCCTGCGCCCTCCTTCGGCGTTCTGCCGGCCTAATCCCCGCTAGTTTCAGATCCATCCAGCGCCCAAAGCCTGGCCGCCTCGACGATCTCCAGCATGTCGACCAGGTCGCCGTCATCGACTTCCTGTCTCCGGTGAGCGGCATAGGCCATTTCACTGAGCACAGCCGCACGCCCATCAGGATCAGTTATCAGGGCCGTCTGGTCGTCCAGTTCCGCCACCCAGGCCTGTGGTATTCCCACCATCATTCTGCCCTGCACCACCAAGACTGCGCGTAGAGCACGCCGTCGACCTCCTCCACCCCGTTGATGTTGATCCCGAGCTGGGCCATGCCGTTGACCTTGGCGTCGTGCAACCGCGGGATGATGTCCGGCCCAGGCGACGGGTTGAACACCCAGGCCTGTGTCGATACCCGGCCCAGCGGCTCGCTGTGGTGATCGCCGATGTGGATGTCGGCCCGCAGGGGCTGGATCTTCCCGAGCTGGCTTGTTGGGATGGCCACGCCATTCACGCGGCGGCGAACGAGGAGGAAGTACATAGAGCACCAATACTGTATAGATAAACAGTATCGTATAGACGGACTCGGTCGCGGGCAATTGCCGATCAGCGGATCAGTGAAGAGGCGGCAAATCCTTTCCCCGAGCCTTGGCGATGACACGGGCTGGTAATCGGACACCACCTGGAACAGCGACTCGGCCAGTAGGCGCAACCGCTCGATCTCTTCCACCGGCTCACCGCGATCCTGGGCCTGGTGATACTCCCGCAGGGCGTCGACAGCTTGCTGGATCAGCGGCTCACCGGCCTCAACCATCCCTATGAAGGTGCGCTTGTCCACTTCCCTGCTCCGATCACTTGATCAAGGCATTATAGGACGCTTCGCAGGCGAGGCCCGCTATTCGGGCTTGGTCATAAGCTTTCGCCAGCTCTCCCGCTCTCGCATCAGCCCGTGCGAGCAGGTCGGAGAGCACCATGGCGGCGCGGGTGGCTGTCTGGCCTCTGGCGACAGCGGCGGTATCCGTGCCGGGGCAACTGATGGCGGCAGCGAACTTGGCACCGTCGTCGTGCAACCGCTGGCCAGCAGCATCGGCGCCAGCAGCGCCAGTATTAGCAATCTTGCGCTCTTTCTCGGCATGCGCTCTCACCTCCTCCTGCGCCGTGGCGCGTCGTTGTTCTTCTTGGCGCGCCGCGCGTTCGCCGATCACCTCGGCCAGGCGGTCGCCGCTGTCTCGCTCTGCTGTTGCCAGGGCGGCTTCGGCCCGCTCCACTGACCGGCCGTGGTGGTACACGCCCCAGTAGGAAGCGAGCAGCGCCAGCAGCAGCGCCGACCTGATGGCCCAAGACTTCATGCCAGCGCCCTCCGCACACCTTCGTCGATGATCGCGGCGGCGTAAGGGTTTCCGCCGTTCTCATGGATGATGATGCTCACCACCATGCCGCGAAGCGTTGCGGGATCTTTGATGTTGATCGGGTCAATGGTCCGCACGCCCAGCCGCCTGGCCACGGTCGCAGCGTAAGCCTGAGTGTTGTTCTCGTTGCTCGGCGCCCAGCGGCTGATGGTCTCCAGCACGGTGTCGATGCCCTTCCCGCCAACGCCGGGCATCCCATCCTTGCCCCGATAGTTGATTAGCAGTTTGCCCAGAGCGCGGATGCCGTTCTCTGGCGTATCGAAGCGGGCAAAGCGTGGCTTGGCAACACCGACCTCCAGGCCGAGCTGGCCCTGCCAGGCATTGCGTGGGTTGAAATCGATGTTGCCGGGGTTGTTGTTGCGGATGCCGCGTGCGGTCATGGGTTTTCTCCAGACAAAAAAATACCGCCAGGTGGCGGTCGGTGTTTTCGGTGCGGATCAGGCCGGCGGCGCGGGCCAATCAATGTCGTTGGGGTAGCCTTCCTGGTCGGCTAAGCGGCTCAGCGCCACGCGGTAGCGTTTCCAGTCGATAAGCAGAGCGGCCTCAGCTTCGGTGGCCTCGTCAAGCTCAACGGCATCCTGCAGCGGGGCAATCGCTGCATCGGCCACGGCGCGCCGCTGCGCCTGTTCAGAAACCACAGTAGCCAGCAGCTGCTCAGCATCGGCTTGGGCCTTGGCCTCGGCGGTGATGACTTGCGACCAGTCAATCACGCCGGGAGTCGCGTCCAGACGTTCGCCCAAGTCCAGGCCGGGCAACTGCACCTGACCGTCAGCCGGATAAAGGTCGACCGGGAAGCGCGCACCCTGCGGTGCGTCGGCGTCATGAGGCAGCATCAGGGTCAGCACCAAGTCACCGTTGATACGCTCTACAGGGGCAATCACGAAATCGCAGCCTACGGCCTCGGCCGGCAAAGTCGCGCCATCGGCCAGGCGCGAGAAGTCTAGGGCTACGCCGTTCACCTCCAGAGTGTCGCCGGCCTTCACAACCGAGAGGTGGGCGTCAGAACGAACCGGAGAAAGCTTGATAATCATTAGTACCACCTCCCGACTGCAAGAAAATCAACGGAAATGTTGGCTAAATCGCCACCGCTATAAAGCGCTGACAAATAGATCTCTGTAATCGCTGTGGCGTTAGCCGAAATGTAAGAGCACCAAGCGCCTCGCCCTCCAATCACACCATCCTTCGCAGCCGCAAAAACTTTTGGTGGAACAGCGAATGTTGCAGAAAGGGCTTTACCAACAGGTTGGCTGTAATAGCGCCCAGCTGTTGAGGAAGAACTCCACGCTGTACCCGAGACGGCGAGACTACCGACACACACCATCAAGCCACCAGCGAACTTGTAATACTCACCGTTCGCGTTGCTTCCGACTTCGATGATCGCGCCGGTGGGCACACCGCCTACCTGGCTGACGGCGCCCACAATATCTGCTATTGCCGCTGCTTTAAGGCCGAGACCACTTCGCCCCAATGCCGCCGTATTGCCGCCGGTACCGCCCTTCGACACCGGCACCACGTTCTCTGTCGAGACCGAGCCCAGGCCGGCCAGCGTGGAGCCCCAGGTGTTGGCGATATCGTTGAACTTGTCGGCCAGCGTCTTGGTGTAACCCTGCATCGGCGCGAAGGCATAGGTGCCGGCGGACACCGTGGCACCCTGGTAGGCCGGCAGGATGCTCAGCACCGTTCCGCTGGCGATGTTGGTCACTTCGTACCAGCGCCCGTCCGGGCCGAGGAACGCATCCCCCACCCTGCCGTTCGCCGCAAAGTTGGTGCCGGTGCCAGTCACCGTTGTTTGGCCAGCCGTGATCGCGACCGTGCCTGTCCTGTACCAGGGCATAGGATGCTCCGATTAGTTGAATGGGAATGGCAGGTTGTCCGTCTTGATGACGAGCGCCTGCGGGTATCGATCGGTGGGGATGTCGAAATAGGCGTTGGCAGCAGTAGTGCTGTAAATCATCGTGGTGCGCGCAGCATCGCAGGCCATGAAGTAGATGCCTCCGGCTGCACCATATGCGCCATCCATGTGCGCTTGCATGCTCCCGCGAGCCGGGAATGGCGAGCCTGGCGAAGACATATCATCCATGATCCCTTGCCCGAGCGAGCGTGAAAAGGTCGTGCTAGCAGCGAACTCACCCGATCCTATCGCGATAAAGATCCTCGCCACGCAGTAGTAGGGGCCGCTACTGATAAACCTAGTAGCCTGCTTGGTCGCGCCGGCGAAAGGAACGCCGTACATGGCAATACCGTTGATTACCGTCGGTGTTGGGGGTGGTGGCGCATTTATCCTGGCGACGATGTTGAGCGGATACTGCAGAGAGTTGAAGGTGAGCGCGCCGGATTCGTCGTAGCACTTTAGGCCGGCCCCATTCAGCGTGTTCCGCATGGTGTCGAAGTAGTAGAACTTCGTTGAGGGGCTGGCCCCGATGAAGTAGAACGTCGTGGTGTCACCTGACTTTGAGGATCCGCAAGAGATCCCCGAACCCGTGATGAATACGATCGGCGCTACTGCCCCCGTAACGCTGAAACCGTGGACTGCATCGGTTATCGACGACTCTGCATAACTGCTCCCTTCATTGGGTGGCAACTGGGCTGAGCGATGATAGAGGCGCGGCCAATTGACCTGGAACGAGAGATAGCCGCTTTTAAGAAGACCGTAAGTAATCTTCTCGGTATCGAACAGTAACTGCCCGTTCTCCTTGTAAACCTTCAGACCTGCTGACATTAGTAGTAGCCATAGTGAATGCGGCAGTTGAGTGAGTAGAAGCCCCAGCCGCCGGCGTATGAGTACTGCCAAGCCAGAGTGGCGGCGGAGGCCCCCACGGCCAGGGTCACCCCCGGCCGCTTGCCGAGATACTTGTTCTGGGCGGAAAGCTCGGTGATGGCGTAGAACAGCGTTCTCCCAGCCGGCGGCAGGGGAATCGAGAGCGACCCATTGGCCGCCCCCGTATCCACGTACCCCATCATCTGGCTGATCGTGCTGGTCATATCCAGCAGCGCCAGGCCGCTCGGGTCGTAGACCTTCAGGCCTGCCGTCATACGTTCACTCCCAGATCGATCGCCAGATTGCCGTTGGCGTGGTAGATGCGCAGGCGCTGGTTGTTGATCAGCAAGCGCCCCTGACCCGCTACCGTGCCGTTGATCTCGAACGTCCCGCTCTTGTTCAGGATCCAGCCCTGCTGGCCGGCCACGTAGTTGGTCGGCTCGATGTAACTGCCGATCTTGGCGTTGGTAATGGTGCCGTCTTGGATGAAGGCCTCATTCATGAACACCTGGCCGCCCTGCACCGCGAATGGTGAGGAAAGCGTGCCGTTGATGCCGTTGACCACCGCGAACCGGTCGGCCGAGACCAGGAACTGGCTTTGCAGGCCGGCCGGCCCGTTCTCGATGCCAAGGCCGATTCCAGCGGCCACATACTGCCCCTGTGCGTTGACCTGCATCTTGACCGACCACATGGTACTGGCTTTGTCGTCAAGTGCAGCCAAGGCCTGGCTCGTGACCTGCACCGAGGCGCTGGTTTTCTGTATCTCACCGTTGGTTTTATCCAGCGCCGAATTGAACGACACCTCCAGCGTTTCGGTCTTCTTCGCCTGGGCGTCGATCTCAGTTGCTCGCGTCTTCGCTTCTTCGGCGATCTTGGCCGTGCTCTCCCATGCCTTCAGGGCCCCGGCAAGCTCACCCTCGGCGTTGTCGTCCCGCCCAGTCGTGTATACCGCCTCGATGGTAGTGCGCATCGAGGCAACCGCCTGGTCGGTGTCGGCCTGGGCCTGCTCAACTATCTGGATCTTGCCAGCGTTCTCGTCCACCTGAGCGCTGACGGTATCAACCAGTAGCCCTAGGGCTTCGTCGCCATCGACTCGGGCGGTCGCCTCGTTCTCTACAGCCGCTTCCCGCGCCTGACGCTCGCCTGTCACCGCGCTGTCCCGGTCAAGCTTCTCCTGGTCGAGTGCCTGATTAGCGGCATCGACCCGTGCATTGACCGATTGGAGGCGCGAGGCAGTCGAGCTTTCGTTGTCGGTGACTGTGGTCTCCAGCTGCGAAATGCTCGCGGTATTGCCGGCCACCTTGGTATTCACTTCCGAGAACCTGCTGGCCGTGGCCTGCTCGTTCGTGACAACCGTCTGCTCCAGGCTGCGGATACTGCCAGTGTTGTCCGCGACCCTCGCCTCCACACCTGTCACTCGAGTTGCCATCGCCTCGTTCTGGGTCGCCCTGGTGCGCGACTCTTCGTACACCTTGGCAAGCGTATCCCAGCCCCGTAGCGCATCAGTGAGCGCGCCTTCCGGGTTTTCGTCGCGGTACGCCGACTGCACGGCCTGAAGCATGGCCGCGTTCACCGTCACCTTCCCATCTACCGTCGCGATGTCCGTGGTGTTCTTCGCAACCGCTTGGGCCAGGCCATTTGCCGTTTCGGCAATGCTGCCGATATCAACCCAGTAGGTTGGGTTAGGCGGTGCGTTGCTACCGTCCGCCGCCGCCGGTACCGGCGCAATGGCCATGTACAAGCGCTGGCCGCTGCGCACAGCGTCGTGCTTGGCGTAGGCGTTGGTGGCCACGTACTCGAGCGGGTCGGTCAATTCGGTGATCAGGTCCTCCAGCTCCTGTTTGGCCGCCTCGATACGGCCATTCACCGATTCCGGGCCCTCGCCGGAAATCTTCTCGATTTCGCGCAGAAGCTCCTGGCCCAGTTCGCTCTCGGTGATTTGGCCGCTGATCAGTTCAAGGATCGGGCCTGCATCAGCGCCCGATTGCCCGAACACCCAGCCTGTCCAGGGGCCGGTGTTTCCAGTGCGATCTGCTAGGCGAGCCCGGAAAAACCCGGTTACGCCCGCGGCCATTCCACTCTTGAGATATGTCCTTGTCGGGTAGGCCGCCATCGACAACTGCACCGGATCATCGCCGGAAGCAACCAGGGATTCCTGGATCTCGGTGTAAAAGGTGTCAGCGGCACCTTCAGGGAACGACCAGTTCAGGCGAATACCGAACAGTTCAGTGGCAGCGCTAAAACTTGCCAACGCCGGAGGCTCACCGGTCTTTCCATAAAGCTGAGTCGGCTCCGAGTAGGCCCACAGGGAGCTGCTGTCCGCGGCTCCTACCGCAGAGACGCGCGCGGTATAGACGCCGGTGTAGATCCCTTTCACCTCAATGGACGCTGTATAGGTAACACCGGCATAGATCCAGTCGCCGTCGTCGCGCTTCCACCACACGTTGTAGCGCTGCGCCCCGCGCGGAGCATCCCAGGTGACTCGCATCGTCGCCACATTGACGCCTTGGCTGACCGTGTCGAAGGTGCTCAGCTCAACATTGGTCGGCGGTGCCTGCACCGCACCCGGCAGAATGCTGGTAGGTGGCGTGACAATCTGCGCCCCGTTGTCGATCGCCTCGAACTTGCTTGCGTTGTACTGAACAGCCACGATGTCGTACTGCAGCTTGTCGTCGCCGAAGTTCTCGTTCACGGTGAGGACCCGGTAGGTCTCTGCCACAAGCTCAGCCGTCTCGATGGTGTAAATCGACTCCTTCACCGGCGTCGCGCTGAAGGCCTGAGTCACGGTGACCACGCGGCCAACCACTGAGCGAATAACCCTGGTTTCAGCCACGCCCTTCGGCAAGATGACCACCAGAGTATCGCCGGCAGCGCCAGTGACATCGTTGTCCATCGTCACGGTAGTCGAGGTCGCCGCCTTCACGCGGCCGCTCAGTGGCACGCCCGCGAAGTGCTCGTCGGCCACTCGAATGATATCGCCGGGTCGGCAGATCGTGCCGTCCAGGCCAACGCTGAAGTTGATGGTCCCTGTTTCAAGCCGGTTGGTCAGCAAGATGTACTTTCCAGCTCGCTGCGCCTGGCCTTGAGAAACACAGCCGAACGCGGTCACTTCCGTTTCACGAACCCCGTAACGGCCCAGCGACACCCGGTCCTGCACATACTCAACGCGCTGGTTGCCGAAGTTCTCACGATCGGTCCAAGCCACCTTGGAAACGCTGAAGCGAGTGGACCCGCTCGACCCTGGGCGGTTGAACTTACCATCGATGACGTTCGCGTTTGTGTAGGTGTACACCGGATCACCCGGCATATCTGCCGAACACGCCACCTCGCTTCCCGCGTAGTAGCTCATCCCGCGGAACACGCTGGCCAGGTCCTGCAGTACCGTGAGCGCATCATTTCGAGATTGCAGGTACACGCTGCATGTGAAACGAGGCTCCTGCCCGCCCTTCCCGTCCGAGACCATCTGATCGCAATACTGCGCGATCTGGTAAAGCCCCCACTTGTCGACCTGGCTCTGGTCGATGAAGCGGCCGAGGCCATACCGGTCATTCAAGACGATGTCCCGCCAAATCCATGGCGGGCAGTCGGTCCAGGCCAACTTGAATGTACCATCCCAGGTCCCTGTGTATGTCCGGGTGGCAGGGTCGTAGTTGGTCGGTACCTGGATGATGCGCCCCCGGATGCGGTAGGCGCGCTCCGGCACAGCTGAAAATTGACTGGCGTCGATCTTCAGGCCACACAGAGCGGTGTATGGGTACTGGAGCTTGGCGTCGATGATCTCGGTATAGGTGCCGATCGAGGTCTGTGCCTGGATATTCGAAGTTTCGGAATCCGGAGTGGTCCGACGCACACGAATGCGCCAGCCCGTCTCTGCTGCCGGCAGGTCAATGCGGATCGAGCGTTGGTATCCGGTCGTAGTCTTGCCGTCCAGCGCGCCCTTGTTCACCACCACGTAATCGCTGTCGTCAGTCGACAGATCGATCTCGTAGTTGACCTTATACCCCACGCGGTCGCCGTCGCCCTCCGTTTTGACCAGCGCGCCCACCGCCAGCTGGATGCGGACAGCCGAAAGCTCAAGGTTGCTGAAGGACTGCACCCAGGACTGGGAAAACTTCAGCTCGACGCCGACGCTCGCCTGCGACTCGACCGCAGGGAAGCCCGCAATATGGTCTTGATCATGCTCGCCAGTGCGCTGTTCCCATGTCACGCCGGTGAAGTTCAGGCTGCCGTCGCTATTCGCCAGCGGCGTCCGGTCTAGGTAAATAGACTGCGCACCGTTCACTAGGCCGACAATCGGACCTTCGCTCAGCCCGTCGAGGATGTTGGCGTAGCTGATGTTGATCAGGCTGTCTGGACTTTCTACAGGCGTGTGCGGCTTGGACCCGCCCTTGGAGCCCAAGATAGACAGGTCGGTCATAGGGTACCTCTATTGTTGGTCTTCGGCGTAGATGCCGAGTGAGAGCTGGGCTGAGCCGGTGGTCATCTCGCCGTAGCAGAGAGGTACCGGGTTGCCCTGGGTGACGGTGTTTTTGATGCCGGAGAAGTTGTAACTGGGGCGGTTGTCAGCGGCTTCGCTGCTGTCAATTTTGGCCTGGGTACCAGTGATCATCTGAGCCACGCCGCCGATAGCCAGGGAGAACCCGACCATGCCTACGGTCGTCCAGGCGGCTGACGCAGTGCCGAACAGTGCTCCTGATCCAGCCGCAGCCAAGCCCCCGGTAAAGAAGCTGGCAGCAGCAATCAGGGCGATACCCAGCACGACCTGAAGCCCGCCACCGCTTTTGCTGCCCTGCACAATTGGCGCAATTCGAATGTCTGCTCCGCCTGGCGGGTGCCCGAGTTCATCCCGCCCTATGTTCCGCTTGCCGTAGAAGACGGCAAATGCCAAGCCCTTGCCCTTGGAGCACGCCAGGTACTGGTTGAACCCCGGAAAAAGAACCCCGAGTGCCTTTACCGCCTCAGCTGACGAGTGAACCGCCAGATGATGTACGCGGCCAAACAGGCGGCCAAGTTCGCCGTATAGGCGAATAGTGCGAATTCGTTCAGCCATACGGGGATTCCTTGTGTCGCATGTAGAACCGGGCTGACTCGCGCCAGAAGCCGCCGAATACGTCGCGCTTGGCGTCTCGGCCGTAGAGATGGTGCAGAATCCCACCGGGCACTGGGTGGTGGTCAGGCTCCGTCTTCAGGCGGCCATCGGCCAGGTACACGCCGGCGTGATTCGCCTTTTCAGAGCGAACTTGCATGACGATGAGGTCGCCCTGGCGTAGGTCGCTGGGGTCCACCGGGTAGAAGCCGGCAGCCTCGAAGTTGTCAGCATAGAGATCCTGCCCCTTATCCCACCAGCCATCCTCGCGCTCGTAGTCAGGCAGCAAGATGCCCAGTTCGCGCTGGTAGTAGTCGCGCACCAGGGTGTAGCAGTCCAGTACGCCATGGTGGAACGGTCGCCCTACCAACGGAGCTTGATACCCGACAGGCTCATGCACCAAGTGCTTCACCGGCTCGCCTTCGCGCACTTCGATGATCACCCAGGGGATCGCCGTTGCCTCCATGGAGGTGCGGTCCGCCGTGCTGAGCCGGGCCGATTGGCCGGGGTGACTGTGCACGACCGCAGCGACTACGCCGTGGTCTTCAGCCTCTGCCCAATCTTCTGCGGAAATGCGAAAGTCAGCTTCCGGTTCGGCTGCCGCATTGGCGCACGGCCAGTAAGACAGCTTCCTGCCTACCATCAAAAGCAGGCCGCAGCACTCCTCCGGGGCTTTCTCACGGGAGTGATCGTACATGGCGGTAACAGTGTCTTTGGGAATTTTCATACACTCATGATCCACAGTGAGTTAGCTCCAAGCAGAGCACTGAATCAAACTAAACAGTGAAGGAGGCTTTAATGACTAACGGAACGAAACTACGGGACGCTTTAGATATGCCGCCTGGCCCGCACCGGGGTGCGGTTATTCGCTCGGCCATATCCGTTGGGATAGCTGAATGCGGCGTGAACCATCCACTTCTCGATGTGAAGGAGGCTTGTCACAACTTCGCTCCGCAACACGGTCACCTAAGCAGGGAGCAGGACGAGGCGCTGCAAGCTCTCGCAAATTTCTTCGACACCAAGAATCTCGACGATCTTTCCGGCCTCTACGCTGAGGCCATTCTGGCGTCCGGAATTGGACTTTAATCAGACCCCCGCGCTCGGATAAGAACCGTATCGCAACGGATTGTTCGCACCGAAGCGCAGCTTGCAGCCGGTGAGCGTGCCGGAACACATGTCCTGCTCCGGATCATCGGTCAGCACATCCTTGTCGGTGGCGTAATTCGATCCGGTGTAGCCGCAGTACACGCCGCGGTACCCGCCAATGGTCAGCCACTGGCAGCAGTTGGCGACGATTTGCCGGCCCGGAAGCTTGCGGTCCGATGCAATCAGTGGCGACTTCAGCGCGAAAACCATCAGCTCATCGTCTGCCGACTGCTTCTGGTCAATCGTGTAAGTATCGTCTGCGAAATGCTCTTGAGGGGCAGCCTCTGGATTGCCACCGGGGAAGTTCGCCGCGTCGAGAAACCGGCCCAGGGTACGGTGGCGCACGATCTTCGCATCCACCAGGTCGTCGTAGATCCGGCACAGCGCGGTAAGTAGGCCGGAAACGTTGCCCACCGACAGGCTCGGGCTGTTCTGCTGCCCCTCTCCGGTCATCCCCATGCCCTCGATCTTGATGGGCCAGGGCGTGTACTCCATGCCTTGCCAGTAGATCGGGCCGACCTGCGTGTAGCCGTGGAAGTAGTAGATATCGCCGCCCAGGTTCGTCAGGTCCATCTCGTACAGCTCGACATACTGCCCGGGCGTGAGCTTCTGGATGTCCTCGTAAATGCTCTCGGCCATCAGGTCACCTGGTGGGTCTGTTGGAAGGTTGCGGTAAGCGACCACATATCACCGCCCTGATCGGTCGGCTGGTAGGTGTTGCAGAGGAAATAGAGGTCGCCGTCGAATGGCGTCTTCCAGATGAAGGGCTTGTAGCCCTTCTGGGCGCGGAGGAAATTCAGGATCGCAGCGATCTTGGCTTTCCTCCCCGTGAACGTGAGATCCCAGGACTGGGTCTCGTTGTTGATGCCGTCGCCGGCGGTCTGCGTGTAGCCGTTGCCGAACTTCGCGGATCGCACGGCGTTCTGGAAAGTGCCAGGGGCCGAACGATTCGGCCTCCAAGTGAATCGTTCGGCCATCTGGCCCTCCTGTGTTTAACGCACCGGACGGTTGATCGCGGTCCAGATCATCCCGCCGCGCTTGAGTTGCTTGGCGATTTCCTGCTGGGCGCCGTCCTTGGCAGCCTTGGCGTAGGCCTGGGCAACAGCGCCCATGTCGTTGGTGGATGCAGATGCCTGCCCACCACCGCCCTCGACGGTGATCTCCTGCTGAATGACGACCGGGTTGGAGCCGCTAGCTGACGAGATCTGCCTCGGGATCGCTTGCGGGGTAAAAGAGCCGACCAGGCCGCCGTCGGCGTAACCTCGGGTGTTCAGCGTTTCGAGCCAGTCGAGCATTCCCGGCTGGCTCACGACCTCTTTGCGAAGCACGAACTCGCCGCCGTGCACGATCCCCGCTGGCTCGTACTTTCCACCGGGCCCTGTAAAACCGCCGTCGGAGAATGTCGGCGTGTAGGTCATGCCAGAAGAGGCGCCGCCCAGGCCAAAGTCGAAGCCGCCCGCTCCCGCCGAGCCAGCTGAAGCAGCGGCGCCCGCCCCGGCCCCGATTAGGCTCGTGCCCACCGTACCGAGAATGCTGGAGAAGACATTCGACGCCGCTGCCTGGACAGCCATCTTGGCCAGCATCTTGGCGAAGCTGACCGCAACGTCACCGAAGGTCTCTTCGGCGCCGAAAGCCCACTCCACTGCGGCATCGGTGAGGCCGTCATACAGGGAAGTGAAGGCGCTCTGCATCTGGCCAGCGACGTTCAGGGCCTGGTTCTGGTAGTTCTGCCAAGCGGCAGAGGCTCCGGCCGACCAGTCACTTTGCGCAACTGTCAGGTCGTCGTAGTTCCTGATCGCAGTCTGGTGGAGATCATCCTCAGTCCGCTGCAGCGCTGCCAGCTTCTTGTTGTACTCATCAAGGCTCATGCCTCGGGAGCCATCGCCGTACTGATCAGCTAACGTGCGTCGCTGTTGGTTTATCTGATCAGTGATCCCGTTCTGCTGGTCCTGCAGCGTGCGCTGACGGTCACCAAGGCCAACCCCTACTGCTGCCCGCTGCCCCTGGAGGCGTAGAGCCTTGACCTGCTGATCAAGCGCGTCGGTGTAGGTCTGCACGGCCATTGCCTGCTTCTTCAAGCGGCCCTGCTCATTGGTCGCCAGCACCGAAAGCTCGGTATCGGCGTCCTTCTGCGCCTTGACCATTGCAGCGCGGGCATCGGCGATCTTCTGGTCCAGCTGGATTCGCTGCTGGGCACTGGTGCTGCTTCGTCCTTTCGCCTCCTCGAGCGCCTTGATTTCGGCCTCATAGGCGTTGGTGACCTCAGCCTTCTGCTGCTGGATGATCGCGGCGCGCTGGGCGGCATACTCTTCCTGAGAAATCAGCCCAGCCTTTTGAGCGGCATCCAGTTCCTTTTGGCTGTTCTTGTACTCGGACAGGATGGAGTTCAGTGCGTTCTTCTGGTCGTTGAAGCTGGAGAGGTCGACCGCCGAGGATCGACCTGCGGTTGGCTTGAACTTGGCCTTGGTCTGCGCCTCAAGGGCGGCCTCCTGATCAGCAGTAATCGTGTAGCCAGCGCGGCGCGCCTCTTCGATTTGCCGCCTATTGTCATCAAGCGCTTTCTTCAGTTTTTCAGACTTCGGCGCCGTGCTGTCGATAGCCTTCTGAAGGGCCTGATAGGCTTTGGTGCCGCGCTCCACAGCCTCCGCCTCGAACATGGCCGCTCGCGCTCTGGCCTGGTCATCAACCTCCTGCTGCAGAACCCCGGTCCACTCTTTGCCAATCTCTGCTTTGCTGCCCTGAGAAGCTTCAAAGCCGGAGAGAAGGCCGCCACCTAGGCCGCCAGCACCAATGTTCGCTCGTTGCTCAAGCTGACGGAGTTTGTCCTCAAAGGTTTCCTCTCGACCGATGTCGAGAAATGCATCCCAGGCTCCCTTAGCCGCCCCCTTAGCGGAATCCCAGGCGCGCTCCACATACCCCAAATTACGCTGAATCTCTTCGGCGCGCTTCGTCAGGGCATCCGCATATGCACCCTCAGCAACTTGCTGCGCCCCGAGCGTGTCTCCTTGTTCTTGAAGTGCATGAATCTGGCTGAAAACGGCCGCGGTCAGGAAATGATATTTTTCGTTAAGGGCAACTACCGCCTTGACTGGATCATCTGCAAGTTTTGCAAACTCAGCCACAGTTTCTGACGCCGCCCTTCCTGTCGCCTTTTCGAACGACAGCGCGGCAATCGCGATCTGTTCAAAGCTGGAACTGACAATTTTCCCGGTCCCCGCGAGCGAGAAAGGACAGCGGCAGCCGCACCCGTGGTGCCAACAGTAGCGCTTACTTGCCTCGCCATCGCAGCGAGCCCGGCAGTCGTAGCTCCAGCCGCATTGCCGGTGGTAACCAAGCTCTGGCGAAACGAATCCTGCTCTTCGCTCCCCTGATAGTAGGCAAGACCAAGAGCGCCCATCGCAGCAGCGGCAACAGTGAACGGATTCACCAGGCCCAAGACATAGCCGCCAAGAGCCTTAGCCGCTGGCCCTGCGCCGCCGAACATGTCCTTGAAGCTGACCGCCCTGCTGCAACAGAACGGTTAGTGGGCTCATGCCGCCTTGCAATGAGACAATGATGTCGGTGAACTGCGCTGGAACGCCGCGTAGTGCCGCCTGCATTGCTTTAGCCGACATTTCCGTTTGTGCCGCGGTTCTGCCGAACTCACCTACTCCCACAGCAGCAGCCGTACTTTGCTTGCCGATCTGTCCAAACACCGGAGCGCCCGGACCGGTCCACGCGCCTAGGCCGCTCAAACCCGTAGAAAGGAGGGTCAGCTTAGACCCTGCCTCCAGGAACGAAGCGCCAGCATCCTTAGTGGCTGCCGATAGGGAGGCCAGCCACTTGTCAGCTTCCTTCGAGGCGTTCAGGGAGCGGACGAAATTTCCTTTTTCGATGGCATTACCAAGGGAGAAGAAGCCTGCTTCCGCTGCTGAAGCCCCGCCATGGAGCTTGCGGAATGCCGCAGCAGCCTCGACAGTTTCCTTGGCGTGCTCCTTCAGTGCCTGCCCGGTCCGCCTTGAGCTTTGCTCGACTCCAGCTGCAGATTTTTCCGCTCGACTACCGGCCTCAACTAGGCGATCAAGGTCGTTAGCTGCATCTATGGCGCCGTCAGAAGTAACGCGGACGCCAAGCTCTGCAATGGTTGTCATGCTTTCCTCCGGACATGAAAAAGCCCGCTCTAGGCGGACTCAGATGCAACAGTAATCATTCTTTCGTTCTACACTGGTCGAAATTTTCATACCAGAAGCTTACCAATGCAGAGACGCGTGGCTCGCGCCCCGTGAACTCGCTCGTAATTTCAATGATGTCATCGCTAAGCTTGTACTTGCTCGAAGACCATACAACACCCCATGGCACGCGCTCGTCCTTCACAGGCATCCCATACTTTGACTTCAACTCAACCATCAGTGGCGAGCTTGATCGGTTAACGTTCTCGAACCGCATTTGTACCAAGCAGAGGTCACCGTCCTTGGTGAACACATAGTTGTAACTGTCAGCTTGAGCGTCCAGCTTCGGTGCCTGTTTTGACGAGTAGATGGTGGCCCCGACATTGTTTGAGCCCTCCTTTTGCAGTACGGCGTGCTTCTCTATCTGCTCAAGTTTGAGGCCCATCTTCGTTCCTGCTGGACCGCCCCAAGGGCCGTCATCAGAGCAGCCGTACATCACAGCTGCCGCCAGAACTACAAGTACCAAACGCTTCATGCAGATCCTCTCTCTAGGCTAAAAATTCAGGGCACGTTTAAAGCTTCATCATATCCTCAAGGCTCATGCAGGCCTTGTCGATAAAGACGCTGAAATCTGTACCAGACTGACCTCTCATTCGGCCAACCTCAGATAGAAGCCTGCGTTTTTCTGCAATGGAGATCTTCATCTTGCCAATAGCTTTCACTGTAAGAAGAAATCTGAGGTAGTCACCCCCGTCTTGAGCGATGGGGCCGATTTCTGACGCCATCTGACCACCTTGTGCAAACACCCTTCTATGCGTGGTTGTCGGCACCCATATCCCCTGCCATTCATGCCTGGCTATTTTGGGGAGTTTGGTGGGCGGCAGTGATTCCAGGCGCCCATGCTGCTGCAGCACTCGAAGCGAGTTTCTAGCCTGCATCGTCGCGCAAAATTGATATGCGGCGATACCGTCAGCACCATCTAGCTTCTTCGTGTATGGCAAGCGCAGTAAGCGATCCTCGAACGGCGAGTAGCTTTCCACCACGATAACGCCACTGGGATCCGGCTCGCGCTGACTGACGACGATTTGGTCAGGGCCACTCCACGGAGCAGTGGCCCCTGTGCCTGGGGCGAACAAAGAACGAAGGTAGGCCTCATCGTCGCCAGAGAACCGCTGAGGTGACCGCAGGTAAAGCACTGCCCCGCCCTTGGTTACGTTTTCTATTGCTTTTGCGCCACGGACCAAGATGGCCTTTTCGAGGCTGAGCTTATCTTCAGCGGTGAGGCGATACGCAGCCGGATCGCACTCGTGACTGATAGTGTCTTCGGGGCCGTAGAGATACGACTGGAGGAGGTCTAGCGGATTCACATCGAGAGCGTCCCTGTCTGCATGCAGGGCAATCTACCACCATCGGCAGGAAGGCCAAAGCGCCTGGCCGCGTCAGTACCTATCCCGGAAGCGATTCGCCACACGCACAAGGTAATTCATGATTTCCCGCTCGCGGGCCTTGCCGTGGGCATTTGGATGAAGGAACGCGATAAGTGAATAGCGATTTTCTTCGAACAGCCCCTGGGTATAAACGAGAGCGGCATCCTGCTGAGGAGAGCCCATGGGACAGGTTCGGTCGTGCTGCGGTCGCTTGTCGGGAAAAACTGTCGGAGGCAAGGCGATGTGGATATGCATCAGGCCAGCATCAAGTGCCGCTTCTGGCTTCACGTATGCAGCTTCCCGCCCGAAATACTGAGGAAGCCACAGTCGGTCGCTCGAAATGTACCGAGTGAAATCGGTAACAAGCGTGCTCAAGAGCCCAGGGTAGTCAGCCAGAACGTCCTGAAATAGCGCTTCATAAGTCTCGGAATTGAACTCGACGACTACCGACATCCATCAGCTCACTAGGCGATGGAGTCGGTCTGTTGCCATATCTGCCAAGGCAACCAGGCCGTTAGCATCAATATCGCTTTCGAACACTTGAGGAGTGTTTAGTCGCTGATTGATCAAGATTTCAATACGCACAGCAAGAGAGCGAGCCTTGGCCAGCTGGCGACGTAGAGACAGGTACTCCTCTCCGATAATCGGAAGTGCTGCAAGCGATGCGCTTGCCTGGCTCGCCTCCTCTAGCTCGCGAATGCTCTGGATCACCTCTGCATACGGATGTTCTTCAAGCACATGCTTCGGGATCACGGCTTCTGCGGAGAGGATGAGGCAGCTCTCCTCCATTGCCTTATGCATCTGTCGCAGGGAAGCCATTGCGCTCTTGATGCTCTTGCGTAGCTTGGCTTTCTGCTCAAGCTCATGTTTCGAGGCAGAGCCTGGCTTTATTATCTCAACCACTTGAGGGGTTGCGGCTGCAATTTGAGCGCACGAAGTCGATATGCTCAGCGCTAAGCTGAGCATAGCTACCTTCGAAAATGGAACCTTTGCGCTAGACATGCTGCCCTCCTCGGGGCGTGAATCAAGCAAATAGTGCTTTGGGGGAAGCATAACGCCACCGACGGTACAACTCAATTGTGGTTATTGCCCTTCTAGACCACTGACACCGATTCTCCGCTTATTCCTAACCCTTCCTGTCCGCCCATCCACCCTGGACGGAAAGCCAGTACCGGCCAGGCTGGCGCCGTAGTAGCGTTGTGCCTCCCAACGAACCGCCCCGGTCCGTTGCCGGAAAGCCCATGGACTGGGGCATTTTAGAAAGGAAGGAAAATGGCACTGCGAATCAACAACCTCACAATCAACCGTCACCATTCTCCTGTCACGGCTCAAATTCACCTGTCCGACGAGGATAACTGTGCCGTGATTGTCCAAGTGAAACTCGAAGGCAAGCCTGTAGAGGAATTTTCCCTTCAGGAGCTTACCAGCCTGGCTCTGGTAGCAGCGAAGCATCTCACCCAGAGCGTCTGATCAATGCCTGCATGCTGTCGACTCGCGCCGCCAGCGCGGCATCGGCAGCAAGCCGCTGGCTCGCTTCGCCTCCGAGGCGAGCCTCGAGGCTGATCAACGCCTGGAGCGCCTGATCCAGGCCCTTTTCCAATTCTTCAATTCGTTTTGCTTCGCTCATCGCTTCCTCCCTCGCGGCCAAGCCGCTTCATTTCGCGTCCCGATGACGCAACACAAGGCGCGTTCGGTCGAGCCATGGCCCCCGGACACAATGATTTCTGGTGGCCTACGCTACTCCGCGGACTCAGCCATAACAGACAGGGCCTCGTTTTCCATGATGCGTAAGTCTCTAAAGACTTCGGAAAGATTGTGGCGCTTCAAACCGATCATATTGGCCGTCCCGGGGATGGCGGTGTAGTCGAGGCCTGACGGACCGCCCGGCCCCAGGCGCCACTGTGTGCCCATGGCTTCGAAGAGCAGGAAGGCTGGCCATGCATCTGGCCAGACCTCCACCTCTTCCACCTCGATGTCATCCAGCGTCAGACCTAGTGCGGCCAACTGCTCGGCGGACGGTCCCTGCTCGTACAGTGCCCGTGCCGCCGCCTTCAGTTTCCCAGGCGGGCCGGGCTGTAGGCTGCCTGGTAGGCGTCGATTACCGCCTTCGGAGCGCCGGTGCAGGTGCGCACTAAGTCAACGATGGCCTCGGCACTGAACTCGTCCTCCAGGTCCCAGCCTGTGACGATCTCGCCCAGCTGCTCGGCCTGCAGGGCGATTTCACCGGTGGTGACCTCTTCCCAGGTTGCCCCTTCTTTCTGTGCCTTCTCCGCCCAGGCATCACGCGCCTTGTTCCAACGGTCGAACATTGCGGACAGGGCCAAGCGATCCATGTAGCGGAATTGGAACTCCACCGGTGCCGGTTCGGCGCCAATGCGCGGAACCTGCACTACGGCCGTGAACGTCGGGTTCTGCGCAATTTTGATCTTCGCCATGTGGACTCCTTAGGCAGCCTTGAGGTAGCGCAGAGGGCGGCCGGACAGGCCAACAGAGATGGTGCGGGTCATCAGGTTGTTCCGCTCCATGGTCGGGGTGGTGGTGATGCTGACGTAGCCCGGATAGAGGATCTGGTCACCGTTGCGCAGCTTCAGGCGAACCACGGTCAGCTCCTTGGACTCGTCGAAGCCTTCGACAGCGCCCACGTACGCGGCGGTTGGCTGATCCTCGACCACGATCGCCAGACTGATCGGGTTGCGGTTGGTCGGCATCTGGCGGTCGTCATCGTCTTCCAGATAGCCCACGGTCAGAAACTGCTGCTCACCGCCGGACGGGGTGAAGCCAGTTACCTTGGAGATTTGCACCCAGTCGGTGACCGGGATGACCGAGCCAAGGCCAGCGCCAGGGGTGAAGATGTCGGCATCTGTGGTGCTGATGCTGCCCAGGCCGAAGCTGTCGGTCAGGGGATTCACGACCCGCGCGGCGCGGTCGGTGAGCTTGGCCCAGCCGGAATCGATCAGCACTACGTCATCGGCAGTCAGGTCGTGGCCTACAGCGCTGAGCACTGGCGGCGCAGCGTTGGTGATTGCGGTGAAGGGGACGGCGGCCCCCAGGGTCGCGGCGATCTCAACGATAGCGCCGTTCGGCAGCGGGAAGCGTGCGGCCATGGTGTTTTCCTCTTGGGTAGAAACGACGAAGCCCGCACGCGGCGGGTTTCATTGGTATCTGGAATGGTTAGCGACGATGCAGAAGGCCGCCCGGGCGAAGCTCTTCGCGGATCACCTCACGCACAGCCTCGGCCTGATCTTCGATCTTGGAGCGCAACTCCAAACCAAGGTCGCTATCAGCAAGCATGCCGCTGAGCAGTCCCAGGACCTCCGAGACATCGCCCTTCTCGATGGTGCGGTCCATGTCGGTCCGATCATCTTTGGTCTCGCCGCGAGCCGGGTCGATACCAAGACCGATGCCAATGCAGACGTATTGGGCATTGGCATTCTTTGCCATGGTCACGGCAAATCGGTCAGCGGCCGTCAGATACTGACCAGCCAACAGAGCAGTGCCCGGCTTCCAGTCCGTCAGCGCATCACGCAGTGCACCTTCGCTCTCATCGCCTCGGCAAATCGCCTTCTCCAGCGCGCCAATGCGCCCGGCCAAAGCCTCATCCGCTGATGCGCGGGTGCTGGCTTCGTCAACGATCTGTGCTTTGGTAGCGAACTGATCAATGAGGGCCTGGCTGATGAAGACCTGGTCACCCTCAACCACGAACGACTGATCAACCGATGGGTCATCGCTCTTCGGGCAGCCAAGGCGCGCCATGACCTTGCCGTTGCAGGTAATGGTCATAACATCGCCATTGATGGTGATACCCGAGCCGGTACGCCACGAGACTCGAGCCAAGGCCTCTTGCTCAGTCTCGAGGCGCCGGTAGGTCAGCGTGGTGCGGATGTCCGAGCCGTCGCGGTCGAACGAGATGTCCTCAGTCGAGAGCTCGGCGCTATCGCGATGCTCAGCAGGGATCTTCGCGACTTGCGCGCCGATGAAGTTGTAGTACTCGACTGCATTGCTAGGCAGGTCGCTTTCGGGCCACTCGCCAACCGTGACGGTGATCATTTGCGGAGCGCTGGACAGCGAACCCACGGCGACATGGCCTCTGTTGATTTCGAGGGCGCCAGTCTTGAGGTCGAAACGGTATCCTGAAACGCCAGTTACATAGTTAGCACGCTGTATCTGCATACATTGTTCTCCATTCAGGCCGCATCAAGGCCAAGGGTCAGTTGAAGCTGGTCTCGCCAGTACTCGACCTGATGCTCCAGGCCAGACTTCTTGTTTCGCCACCTCGCCAGCTCGCGACCACTCAGGCTTGCAACGGCCTTCGCGTCATCAAGAGCACGACAGGCGCGGTCAAATTGCTGCTTCTCGTTCAACTCGCCGCGCAACAGGGCGTCAATGTGCAGGTCGGCCCATACGGCGAAGTCGTCGTCAAGCCAGCGAGCGAACGCAACGGCCAGCTTTGGGTGGAGCCAGGTACCCTGACCCTTGCCGCCCTTCACTGCCTCGACAAGACCGAAGTGAGATTTTCCCACTTCGGTGTCCAGGCCCAGTGCTCTCGCCAGAGCCTTCAGGTAGCTGATGCTTGCGGGCAGACGAAGCCAATCGACCGGGCGCTTGCCGAAGCGCTTGGCTACGTCCGTGGCGTTGATCCACCCGTCGCTGTTGAAGCGCACGGCTTTGCCTTGGTAGTGAAACGGAATGACGTTGCTCTCGATCATCTGTGACACCTCGTTCATCAGGCGAATAGAAACGCAGCCGGGGCGGATGGATGAACGAACATCCACCGTTCGGCTGTACGGGCCTAGGCTGCGTGTTTGGCTGGCCGCTTTTGGCAGCCTCGGAAGGGTTTACTGGTCCGCGATGCCGCGGTAGGTGAAGCTGGCCGGGACCGTGTAGGTCGCCGACTCGGTTATGGTTGGGCCCTGCTCTACCGGCTCGGTGATCAGGCCCTCGAAGCCATTGCGGCTGAGTTCCGAATCCACCCGGAAGAGGCTCGAAAGCTCTTCGACCAAGGCCTCGGCTGTAGCCAATGGCTGTCCCGCCGGGCAAACGATGCTCAACTGGTAGACGCCGGTGTACTCGTAGGCATCGCTGCCCAGGTAGCGACAGGTGGTGCCCGCTGGCAGCGGGAACGCTTGCAGGTAGGTTTCGTCGGGCCCGGCCTCGAAGCCCTGCTCGAAGTTCGCGACCCGGATCGGGCGCGCCGCGGCCCAGGCCATCAGCTTGATCTCGATGGCCTGTCGAGCGAGTGCCTGGCTCATACCTGATTGTTCCTGATGGCTTGGTCGACGATAGCTTGGAAGTTGGCCAGGGTAACCCGGACCATCCCGCTCGGCGCCTGGGTGGAGTGGCCATATTCCAATGGCACGGCATAGGGCAGGTTGTTCACGATGTAGGCAGTCTGGCCGATGGTCAGCGCCTGCACTTGGGTGATGAGCGCGGTAATGGCCTCGCTGCCGGACGGGTCTATGCGGTCGAGCTCCTCAGTCGCCGGAGAGTCGATGGAGAACTGCCAGTTACCCCGGAACCGCCCGCCGACGTAGCCTTGGCCTGCAACCAACCCGTTCACAGCGAAATTCTGCACACGCTCGGTCCTGGTCAGGGGCTTCGCGTACTTCACGCCCTTGCGCAGCTTGCCGGCCTTTGTGAAGTTGTCCTGATTCAAGTTGATCAGGGTGTTGCGCACCGCGACCTTGAAGTCGTAGTCATCGGCTGCCCTGGTGGCCTTGGTCCGGTGTGCTACGTTGGCCGCCCACAGCTCCGGGTTGCCGACTGGCGACATACGTATCACGCTGCTGCCGATCTCGATCACGATCTCGCGGAAGGTAGCGTCCAGCGCCTGCTCGGCCTGCTCGGCGAACGCCCGGATGCTCTCGGCGAATCCGCCCTCAAGCCCGCCGTATCGCTGGGTCATGTGTGAGCCGCGCGGCATGGTCATTTCCTCAGCTGAATGGTCCAGGTGGCTTGGGCTGGGTCTTCGGACACGTTGAGCGTTCGGTAGCCGCTGATTTGGTCGCCGATTTTGGGCGAGGCCGGGGCTTCAGTGACCAGACCAGCCTGCTCTTCGAACAGCTCGTTCTGCAGCACCAGCAGTTTCACGTCCTCGGTCTGGATGCGAGAGCCATCGATCTCCTTGGCCAGGTAGCTACCAAACACACCGCGCCCGGCGTAATGGAAGGTTGAGGCCGGGACAGTACCGCCGATCTCGGGGTCATATCCACCCTTCACCGTGCGACTTCCTGCAACAGGCTTCACCGCATCGGCCAGGCCGTCCGGATCATCGAACGCTTCCGCCAGCTCGGCCTGAAGTTCTTCGCGCATGCCCATAGGTCAGATCCTCTTGAGCATTACGGTGCCCGATCGACGGATCCATGGAGCGATGAGGTCGAGGGCGAAGTTCTCGCCAGCGGAACGATCGACGGAGCCCGCTACATAGGTCTTGCTGGTCGAGGTGCCGGACTGAGCAGACACCGACTTGCTCTGCACCTCGCGCTGGGTGTCCTTGTAGAGCTGGCCGGCCGCAGCCAGCTTGGCCACCTGCGCACCGGCAGTCACGATGGCATCCGGCACCGGGTCTGGCACCGGGCGCTTGATCTTGGCCGTGAGCCAAGCGTTGGCCATGGCCACAGCAAGGACCGCATCACCGGTACCGGCCCAGCCCTGCCCGAGCGCCTGGTCGACATCAGCGACGGTGATGAAGTCGGTCATGGCTTATTCCTTCGGAGGAATCAGGGCCTGCAGTTCGGGCTTGTTGAGGGCAGCATCGAAGGTGATGCCCTGGGCCGTCAGCCACTCCTTCAACTGCGGGACCTTCATCTTGTGCGGGTCGGTCTCGTCGTCATTGCCTTCCGCCTCGATCGCTTTGTCGATGTCGGCCTGGCTGCTCACAGAGGCATAGCCGGCCGGCGGGTAGGCCGACGCCTTGTAGCCCTGCTCCAGCCACTGAGCGATGGTCGGGCCGTCCAGGCGCAGGCCCTCTTCGATCTCGCTGACACTGATGCCCTGGCGCTGGTAGGCCTGGCTGATGTGCGGGGCATCGCCCTGCACAGACACCGAGGTAGCGCCGTCGATCACGCCGAAGAACTGGTCCAGGCGGCGATAGCAGGTGCCGCGCTCGCTGCCCGGGGTGTTGGTGTAGATGACTTTCATGCTGATCTCCTGCGCAGGGCGCCAGGCCGGCGCCCTGCATCATGGGGTCAAGGGGTGGCGGTGCCGCTGATGACCGCGGCGAACGGAACCTGCTTGCGGTCGAAGACGCGCTTCCAGTTCGCTGCAGCGGCGTACTGGACCGCGGTCGGGCTGAGGTTGCGGTTCTCGCTGCCCTGCCAGCTGAAGCCGGCCGGCTGCAGGATGAATGTCTTGCGCTCCCACAGGACCTCAGCGCCACCGCCGTTGCCGCCGCCGGGTTTGCGCTCCAGCTCGACCGGCTTGGTCGGATCGCCTTCGCCGTAGCCGAAAGCCCCCTGGCCGAAGAACAGCGACAAGTACTGACCCGGCGCGTAGGTCAGGGCGTCGTCCATGAACACCGGCTTGCCCAGGTAGGTCGCCAAAATGATCTTGCCCTGCGAGTCGCGCAGATACTCGATCATGTCCTGCTTCACCATCTGGTTCATGACGACAGAGTGCACGCCGATTGCGGCGAACATGTCGGCGGCGTCGCCGGCGGTGAAAGCGGCGTCTTGGAAGGCGTTTGCGCTGATCGAAGCGCCCGAGTCCTTGACCATGTCGCCGCCGTTCTGGGCGATGTTGGCCGCGATGATGCCGCGGCCGGCGCCCATCAGGTAGCGCTGCCACTGACGGGTCCAGTAGGTGCCGAAGCGGTTGCGGATGTGCTGCATCGGCTCGGAGTTGGCCAGCTCAGCAGCCAGGTCGGAAACGCCGTAGCCTTTGTTGAGGTACAGGGTTCGGGCACGCATGCTGCCCTGCTCGGCTTTGCCAACCTCGCCCTGGTCGTCAGGGTCATCGTTGGAAATGTTCGGCGCTTCGTCGGCGTCGAGATCCTGCCAGTAGCTGATCTCGGAAGTGCCCTGGCCGTTCTTGGCGATGTCGTCCAGGGTGGCAGAGCGGGTGATGATGCCCGATTCGAAGACGGCGGTCTTCTCGGGGGAGTTCACCGGCTCCAAGGTGCCGTAGTAGTCGGAAACGAAGATGTCCGACAGTTGGGTAGATGCCATGGGTTAGGTCCCTCGGGTGGCTTGGAGTTTTTTGAATGCTTCGGGGTTGTCACGAGCCATCGCAGCGCGTTCGGTCTCCGTGTACTCACCCCATTTCTTCGTGGCCTTGCCACCGTTGTCGCCGGTCTGCCCGGCACCCTGAGCCCTTGGCCACAGGTGGGTAGCGGTCTCGCGCAGCGATTCCGCCCATTCGAGGGGAGACAGCGGGGTCTTGCCGTCCTTCCCGTACACGACTTCGCCGGCACGGTCAGTGGCGACAGGCTCGCCGTCTTCGCTCAGTTTGAAGGTGCCTCGGGCGCGGAGGATGATGTCCTCGGCGGCCTCGGGCAGTGCGCCGGCCTTGATGGCGGCAGCGCGGATGGAATCGGCCAGCACCTTGTCGCTGTACTTGGCGGCGAAGGCCTCGGCCTTGTCAGCACGCTCGTTGGCGGCCTTGACCTGCTTGTCCAGGTCGGTGCGCAGGCGCTCGGTGCGGCGGCTGATGACTTCGTCCAGTTTGCCCTCGGCGATCAGCTTGGTCTCTTCGTCCTGGCCGGCCTTGGCCAGCAGGCCCTTGACCGCTTCGATATCCAGGCCTTCGAACTTGCCTTTGAGGCCGTCCAGCTCGGTCTTGATGGTCTTGTTGGAGTCGATCAACTCCCGGTTCTTGGACTTGAGGCCCGAGACCTCGCCGTCCAGGAATTTCTGTACCTCGCCGCCCAGTGCCGCCTTCAGCACGGCGGTTTGGGTCTCGTCGAGGGTGAGGCCGTGGGCGGCCGGGTCAAAGTCAAAAGGCATGTGGCTATCCCCTTGGGATTGGTTGGCCCGCCTGGCGGGCAAGAAAAAGCCCCGCGATAGCGAGGCCTGGAATGCGCGCCACAAAAGGGTGGCCCGAAGTTTCGTGGCGCGGATCAGTTGATCCCTGCCCGCTCGAACGCCAGCGGCTCCAACTCTTTGAGCTGGTCCAGCGTCAGCGGCTTGAAGTTCTTGTCCAGCTGCAAGCCGGCGAAGCGCTCGGCAGTCAGCCCGCCATCGCGGAACAGCTTGCCGCGCACCGGCCCCAGCGCGGCGTCTTGGAAGGCCGCTGGCTGCGTTTTGAGCCACTGGTAGTAGCTGAGGCTTGCAGAGACCTGACCGCCGCCATCCGCCCCCACTGCTGCCCTCGTGGAGCCCTGTCCGAACAGCGCCGACAACTTCGTGATCGGCGTGATGGTGGTCCGGCAGTGGATGTGAAACGGTGGCACAGGCCCCTTGCCCATCTCGTACTCGCGGCCATCCAGGCTCCGGCACTGCACGCTGGTCTTCCGGTCCAGGGTGGCGACGATCCGATACCCAGGCACCACCTCAGCATTCGCCTTGAGCGTTTCCATGCGCGCAGTGGTGGCCACATGCTGGACTGCGGTTTGGACGACAGCCCGGGCACTCCGGTTCGTGACCGCCAGCACGCCATCGGTGAAGTTTTGCGCCGCAGTGCCGCGTATGGCCTGGGTGATCTCGGCGTTGGTCTGGCCTTGCACGACCCCCATCCGGATGGCGTTGGTCACCCTGTCCGATTCGGTGCGCGTCCAGCCGTTCAGGAAGGGTTTGAGCAGCTTGCCGCCATCCACCCCGGCTACCTGCAACGGCTGCGTGTTGATCGCCGCCCGGATCAGGGAATCCGCCGGCATGACCGCGTCGATCAGCAGTGCCTTTGCCAGACTGCGCCCCTCGAATGCAGCCTCGTACTGGGCAATGTCCACCAGGTCGGACTGCATCCGGTCGCTGAAGGCCTTGTAGATTTCCAGCAGCTTGCCGCCCACCCGGCCAAGAAACTCCTCAAGCCGGCTGCGGCCGTAGGTAGTCAGTTCCTTGCGGGTGAGCTGCTCACGGACATGGGTATCAGCCCGGCGCAGGTAGGTCTCAAACTTCCTGACCTCGCCAGCCTTGAGCCGCTCAAGCAGCGCCGAGTGGCGGCTGACCTGCTCCAGCAGCTTCTCGTCGGCCGTTTGCTCCGGTTTCGTCGCCATCTTCTTGGTCCAGGTCAATTCCAGCTGCGCCGCGGTCGTCGCCGATCAGTTCGGCCTCTTCGTCATAGGGGTGCTCGGGCAGCTTTCCAGTGGTCAGATACTGCCAATACGTCTCGGCACTGATGGTGCCGGCCATGACACTCTTCTGCAGCTCAGCCAGCACCTGTGCGTCCACCACTGGCATCACAAATTCCGGCTTGACCTTGAACGCGACTTCGTCCGGGTTGTAGCCCGTCCACTCCGCTGCGTATCGCAGGGCCTGCTCGATGCCGGCCGCCGCGGTGATGACAATGCTATGTAGCGTGGCGTGCTGGTCATTCTGGCGTGTCTTGCGGGCCTCGCCCGACTCCGTACCGGAAACGTCCATGACCTTGGCGCCAGCCTCCAGGGCCGCGTTCTTCTGGTCCTCCATCGCGGTGCGGACGGCCTGGATGCCGGCACCCTGGAACTCGAGGTAGCCGCACGATCCACTTGGGCCAAGGTCCCAGGCCGCCGATGGGCCGGTTACGCTGAGTTCCACGCTCTCGTCCAGACCAGATACCCACGGCTGTGGATGACTGGTCTGGTGCAGAGCCGTGAAGTAGTCGGCACTGAGTTGGTAGGACTTCAGCGCGGCCCGGGCCATGGTCAGCAGCGGGACCTCGTCCACGTCCGGCGAGTTGTCGGTCGAGCCGCAGTAAATGACCGGGATGTAGCCTAGGCCGCGTACCAGGTTGGCATTGCCGTCGACGACACCCAATGGCCGATCATCCTCTACCAGCTCTCCGGCCTCGTTGCGTACGCCAGTGCGGCAGACCGTGCCGTCCATGTAGAACTCGCGATAGACCGTCTCGCACTCGTGACTGTAACGGTCCTGCTCCTTGCGCCTGAACTCGCGGAACACCGACAGCACCAGGTCCTGGCGACCACCTTGGTCGGCGGTGTCCCAGTTGATGGCGTTGCGCACCGCGTAGGTGGCGAAGTACGGCTGGCCGGCGTCATCGATGTTGACCACCAGCGGCACCCGGCCGTGGGAAATGGCCTGGCGCACGATCCGCAGAAACAGCTGGGTGAGGCCAAAGCCATCGGCGGTCGCGTTGTCCTCCAGCCCCTTCAGGCCGGCTGGCAGCTTCACCTCGGGAATCAACCGCGAGACCAGGCCCATCATCGAGCGCAGCGAATCCCGCACCCAGTGTTCGTACTGGGCCCGGGCGGTGTAGTTCTGGTAAAGGTAGGCATTGCCGGCGCCGTCTAGCTTCTCAGCCTCGACCATGCCGCTGGGCTTGGGCAGGTTGCGCGGGCTGCGCTTGATGGCGCCCTCGCCCTCCAGAGCGTCGTCCATCATCCGCCACTCTTCGATGTGAGCGTCGTAGTCTGGGTTAGTGGATTGAACAGGCATTACGCCAAACCTCCGATGCGGCGGACACCGCCTGTGCGTTTACGTCGCGCCATGGCAACGGCGAAATAGCGGAACCCGTCAGCCGGGTGGGATGACCAGTCATGGAGCGGCTTGTCCTTCCAGCACCCACGCTTGTCGTCCCACTCCTTGCGGTAGCTTTCCAGGGCGGTGATCCCCTCGCCGCACTTGGCCTCATCAAAGGCGCAGTTGGGCAGGATCTCCCGCGCCTGCTCGATGCCTTCGTCCACGCCAAGCTTGGGGACGACCTGGAAGGTCATGCGGTACTTCTCTCCGTCGATCTCGTAGCCCTCTCGCGCGAGTTCGCGCCGGGTCTTGCCGTCGCTACCAAATTCGCGGTTGTCGATGTCGTGGGGGCCCCAGTGCTCGCCATAGGTGTAGCCGCGATCCTTGAGCACCTTCATGTAGTGCCGCAGGCCCTCGCCGCTGTTCTGGTAGAAGTCGATGACGTGGTACTCATCGCCCACAATTCGGACGAACCAGATGGCTGTGGAATCGCCCACGCCAATGTCCCAGAACGTGTGCACCGGTAGGTGGCTGTTGTCTGGAAGCTTGCCGATGCGCTGGGCGGCGTAGAGCTTGGTGAACTGCTTGGCGTAGTAGGCGCCCTCGATCGTCTGCTGGAATGCTTCAGCCGGGATCGACGGGTACTCGCGCCTCATGTCGTCGCCGAGGGTCTTTTCCTTGGCGGTGTACCAGGCGCGCTGGCCAGGGTTGGTGACGATGCCGTTCTTGGCGGTCAGGTCGTCGAAGTACTTGGTCAGGCGGTCGGGAATGACCACGCCGGCCGGGTCCAGCCAGTACAGCGGGTTGCGCCACCAACTGAAGAAGAAGAACTTCCAGTCCAACAGGCCCAGGGGCACGCCGGCTAGCTGCTGCTTCTCAGCGCTCTGCGAGTAATCGAAGAAGTAGCCCGACCGCCCCTCCGCCGTCGATTCGATCGTGACGAAACACTCTGCGGCGACAGCCTCAAAGGCGCCGGTGACGATCTCTCGGGCTTTGTGCGGAAACTTAGCGCAGATCTTCCCGAACTCGGATACGTGCAGATACCGAAGAGTCCCGCCCCGAAAGGATGTGGACACGTAGAGCGATCCGCCTTTGCTGAACACAAGCTCACCAGCAGCATCGTTGCGAGCAGGGTTAGCAGCGCGTATTTCCTTTGGAAGGTTGTCGTACGCATACTTGACCTTCTCTCGGAATAGCCGCTTGGCGTCATTCAGCGTGTGGGCGATCAGGGCGCACTTTGCGGCCTCGAACAGTGCGGCATCCAGCTGGACGATGCAGACCAACGTGGTGAAGCCCAACTGTCGGGCCTTGAGGATGATGTTCCGGGTGTGCATCCCCTGGAAGTAGTCGATCTGCTCCTGCGTCATCCGGAAGCGGACCTTCTTGCCCTGCTTGTCCGTGATGAAGTACAGGTTGTTCAGCCGCCAGAACCGGTCCCGGAGCAGTTTCATGTGCTCGGGCTTCATGGTCAGGCATCCTTCGATAGTTCATCCATCAGCTGCGACAGCTCGTCGGCGTCTTTCGACTGCTCCTTGTCGTCCAGGCCGAATGCGGTGCGCTCAAGCACCTGAAGGTTTTTCATAGCCGAGGACAGCTGAAAAAGGGTCTTGGCATTGCTGGGAAGACTCACCGCTCCGAGCATCGCGCTACGGCGGAAGCCGCTCTGGTCATCAGCAGTATCACGCTCAATCTCTTCTTCGATCTCTTCGCGATGCTTGATGGTCGTCATCAGATCATCCATCAGCAGGTTCGCAAGGCTAGTGGCCTTTCGAATGTCGCGCCGGTGACTGCGAACCACCTGGGCGCCTTCTTCTGCGGCCTCCTCGATGATTTCTGCATCAGGTTCGCAGTTCGCGCCTTGGTGGTTGCGAACCTCTCCGCGAACCAGCTTGCTGCGAACCTCTTTACGCACCTGGTCCGACAGATCTCGAGCCCAGTTTAGCGCCTTGGCTTTTTTGCGAATCGCTGTGTCACTGACGCCAAATCGCTCGGCGATGGTACGGATGGAAAGCGCCCCGGCCCGGTAGGCTCGTTCGATCGCCTCCCAGTCGGGTTGCTTGGTGCTCATGGTGAATCCTTATTGGTCGCGGTCGACTCGAACTGTCCGAACCCTGCCGCCAGTGCTGGTATCGCGCCTTGCAGCCATCTCGACGGCCTTCTCGGCAGATGCGCCCATATCCATCGCAGCGAATGCGTATGGCGTGCCGCTGCCGATGGCGTACGGACGATCAGGCTTGATTGGCGACTTCCACAGACCGGTATCGTCATCCACCGCCACCATCATCAGCTTGCCGGCATCCACGACGATTGCAGATGCGTCGACCTTCCCGGATGGAGCAGTGCCGAAGTAGGCCCCAACCAATGCGTCATAGTCACAAAGGGCGCCCGACATGAAGAACTTCACGCCGTCGCGCTCAATGCACTTGTCGCAGTCGTCGTCGGTGATGAGGTCGCCTCGGGTGACGCGGGAGTCGTAGGCGATCACGCCGTCCTTGTAGGCGATGGTGGTCATGCCAGCACCACGCGGAAATGCGAGAAGACCCAGATCAGGCCTTCAATGAATGCCCAGCCGGCTACGGCACAAATCAGGCCCAGCATGATGAAAGCGCCGGTCATGTCAGGAAGCTGGCCCATCTGGGAATCTCCATGGTGGCGCCACGAAACGGCGCATCTAGATTTTGTGGCGCCCTACCCCGGCTGGAACACATGACCGCGCCGGGCGACCGCATACAGGACAATCCCCAGCTTGAGGATCACGCCGTACAGGGTGGGCACATGGCCGCTCATGGCAAGGACGAACGAGCCAAACGCACCGATGGCCACCAGGTAGAACGCGACGGCCAGCAATGGGTAATCCATCGGGCGTATCCGGCGCAGGTAGTCGCACGCAGCAATCACCACCAGCACGCTCAGGAAGGCATTGGCGCCGATCAGGGTTGAAATCAGGGTCGAGCTCATCAGGTAGCTCCTTTGGCTCCGAACGACCCAACCAGCGACTTCAGCACCGGGATGATGTTCATTGCCAGAAGGCCTATCAGAAAGGCCACGCCGTATTGGGTTTCTCCGCTGGTGCCAAGGCTGAAGTAGCTGATGGCTAGCGGGGTGCAGAAGACTGCCGAAGCGAAGCCGGTGAAGAAGGCGGCGACCGCCTGACCGCGGGTGAGACCCCGCAGGAAGGTCAGCGAGAGGATCGCTCCTGCGAAGCCGCCAATGATCACGCCGTACTTCACCAGCAGGACGCCGGCAGTCGTGCTTGCTGGTTCGGCCATGAGTGGTTCCTAGAAGAAAAGGCCCGATTGAGGCCCTGATAAGGGCTCGGGCAAGTGCGAGGAGAAGAAAAAGATGGCCTCATGCTATCGTCGCAATCCCTACAACCGCGACACAGGATGGAACCATGGCAAGCTTTATCGTCACCTTTAAATTCAAGTCTGATGACACGCGCAGCGAGCGGTACGACTCGTTCGTCAAGAAAATTAACGAGCTAACTGGCTATAGCCATTGGGACGAAACGACATCGTTCTACTGCTTCGAACTTGATATGACTGCCGAAGCTCTTTGCTCAGCTTTGTATCTCTACAGCGAATTCAATGCCACAAAGGACATCATGGTCGTGATCGATGTTACGAACAGGCAGAAAGCTACCAAGGGCTCACTTCAGTGGCCAACATTGCTTGATTCATACCTTGGGTTCTGACTGCTGACCCGGGGAGTTCAAGATCTGCGACTCCAACTGGGTCACGCGGGCTTCGTAGCGCTCAAGCGTTTCCTGGTTGGATCGCAGCGCATCAGCAAGCTGTTTCTCACGAGCAGCAGCGTCAGCGTGGAGCTTGGCCACCTCGGCTAGCTTGTGCTCTTGCGCAATTACCGACTCAACAGCTTGGCGGTATGAGCTCTTCATGCTGATCTCCAGATACGAAAAAGCCCAGCTCAATGGCCGGGCTTTTTGGCGGTGTTTGCCAAAGGCAAAACTCTAACAATGGACAAATAGTGCCATCACGCGTGCGGGAACGCAATAGGCCCTCAAGCGGCCTCCTTCATTTCGTAGATTGCGGCTGCAACCGGCGATAGCGCGCGCTTGTCCAGGTCCTCGCAAACCTCGAAGCAGATCTGCACGAATGGCTCCCAGTCCCTGGACCAGGCACATGAGGGAAGCGTTACGCCGTACACATCGTCGATCCAGCGCTTGAACCATTCCGGGCTTTCAAACGGGTCCTGTGCCGATGACTGCCCGCCCTGATGCATGCGGCGGTACCGGAACATCACGCCCTTGGCCACGTACTCGCAACGTTCGCGCTTGGCAGCGGTCATCCGACCGGACCTAGCCATGGCCATCGAGAAAACGCATTCCTCGGCCACCTCGAGCTCGTTGTCGCCGCTCTGCGGGGCGTACATGAAGTTTCCGAAGGCGCGCAGACTGCCGGGCAGCTTGAAGATTGCCGCCTGCACACCACCGGCCAGGGCCTGGTGCACGGCATGGCTCGCCTTCCGCTGCTTCTCCGTGGTCTGGACCATGGTGCCCAACAGGCCCAGCTGTTCGATGAATGCACCCTGGCTGTCCCACGCCGTGTAGAGGCAGTCATGCCACGCTTGGCGCGCGCTGTTCAGTTGCATGGACCGTTCTCCTTCTTGCGGCGGGTTTCAATGCCCTTGGCGCGCACTACGCACCAGGTGGAAGCGATGGTCATGGCCAGCAGCAGCGCGCCGCCGGTATCTGCGATAGTCCAGGTCATGCCGCTGCCCTCCTCAGGTCTCTGAGCTTCTGCCTGTACATGACCTTGATGGCCTGCAGGTCTGCGATGGTCAGGCGCAGGGCCTTATGAGGTCCCTCCAGCCACTCAACCTGGTCGGCGCCGATGCGCTTCACCAGACGGATTCGGTACTCGACCGCGTTGCCCGACATGTTCCGGTTGCACTTAACGCACTGCCGGTGGACGTTGAGCGGCTCGAAGCGCAGCTCAGGGCAGGCACCCACAGACCGGTAATGGCCGGCGTCCCAGCGGCTGCCGGTGATGAGGTCGTGGTCGCTCGGGTTCGAATCGCAGCTGATGCACGGCAGACCGGCATCGCGCTCGCGGATGTAGGCATTGAACGCGGTCTGTGCCTCGGCCATGTGCTCGCGGCGGGTCTTCAGCTTCTCCCGGCGCTCCTGCAGGTCCTGGCGGGCCTGCTTGGTGATAGCCTTGGCCGCAACCTTCTGTAGCTTCGGATCTTTGGCCATGGCCTTGGCACAGGCGATGCTGCACACCTTCTGCGTGGTCATTGTCGGCTTGAAGAGCTTGCCGCAACCTGGTGCCTTGCACTTCTTCGGCTTGATCTCGGCTACGCGCATGGCTCGACCTCCTTGGCTTTCTGCTGCTCGGGGGCGAAGTCGCCGCGCAGCGGCATAAGCCATTCCTGTCGGCATGGGCCAGAGCCGACCATGATGTTCCGCTGGATGTAGCCGCCAATCAGGGTCTTGGATCCGTCCAGGGTCTCCACAATCCAAGTGGCCATCTCCCTAGGGCTGAACCTCACCCCTTCTCGCATGAAAGGGCCGCTATGAGCGGCGATGAACTCGACGAGCCGTACCGTCTTCCCAATGTTTTCAGGCGCCGCCGAGTTAATGATCAGCGCCAGATCGCCCGGCTTGAATTGATGGCTCATGCTGCGATCCCCCAATGGTCTGCCGTGGTGAACTTCACTCCTCGCTCAGCGGCGAATGCCTCCATCACCAGGAACATGTCGTTGAACCACTTCTTGGACTTGCGCCGGGTGGATACGCCCAGGACAACAAAGCCGCCATCCAGGCCCGGCACGGCGCGCTGCTTCTCAACCGAGGCGCTGAAGATGTGCTTCCAGTCTTCGTCGCTCAGCTTCTGGCCATACCATTCAACCTGGCGGCTGATGTCGCGGAGCATCGCCCACATACGGCGGTTCTGGGCGTCGCTGCGGACCTCTTCGCGCATAGTCCAGGTGATGCCCTTGGTCAGATCGACCTTCTGCAGGATCAGGATGGCCCTGGCTCGGTCTTGTTCGGTGCGCAGCGGGAAAGTCGGAAGGCTCATTGACCATCCTCCTTGGCCATGGCCGCCTCAATGATCTCGTCAATGTTGTCGCAGTAGCCGTAGATGTCCTGCACATCGCCTCGGCAGTTCACTACGTCACGGACAGCGCATCTGATATTTCCGTCAACCTGGCCGCTGATTTCGCCCAAGGCCTTGCGCAGCGCCTCGTTCTCGTCCTTGAGCTGGTCGCGCTCGTTGCGAATTGAATTGCGGTCGACGGCAATTGTGTTGGCCTGATCGATCCAGTAGACATTCCGCTCCTTCAGCCGCTCGATCTCCGCGAGCAGGGCCAGGATGGTGGCTGGGCTGGCGGCGGCGATGTATTCGCCATCAGCCCTCCAATTTGCATTGGTGCCGTCTTCGCAGTCTTCGCCGTTAGCCATCCACTCCATGGAGTATTCGCCGTCACGCCAGTCGTTAACGGTTCCCCCGTCAAACTTCCATTCGCCTTGTGTTGCAGCCTCAGCCAGCGCCCGGAGCTTGTCTTTGTCGATGGTCATGACTGCTCTCCCTGCATGCGCGCCAGCAGCTTCAGCCGAGCGACGGTCTCGCGCTCTTGGTTAAGTTCTGGAATCAGGCGATTGCAGGCGCGATGGAAGCCCAGGGCATAGCCCAGCTGCATACCTATGGCCCAGCACACCAGGATCACGAAAATCAGTTCGAAGTCAGTCATGGCTTCACCTCGACCTTCAGGCCCTGGGCCTCGATAGCCGCGCGGCAGTCATCTTTCGCCAGCTTCTCACCCGCCCACATACTCCAGGTTGCGGCCTCTCCATCAGTCTTCTGCGCTTCACCGGTCAATACCGGCTCGGGACGCACTGGGGGCAGCTTCACAATCAGGGATTCGCGGCTGGCCTGCCAGGCCCACCAGGCCGACTGGACGGACGGGATTACGTAATTACCGTCATCACCACGGGTCAGCACCGACGGGTAGGTGCGGCCATTACGCCTGGTGCTTTCGGCCAGGTACGCAGCCTCGAACTGCTCGCGCACCGGGTCGCGCATCTTGTTGGTGTCCATCAGTGCTTCTCCTCGGCCAGGTACTCGTGGCAAAGCTTGCCGGTGGTCTTGTGCTCAAGATTCCCTTGGCGGTTGGTGAAGAATTCGCCCTTAGGCAGGTATTCACGCTTGAACACGCCATGCCACTTGCCGATGCTCGGGTCGCAGGCCGCGCACAGCTTCCGGCCCTGACATGGGTTTCCCTCGTCGTTGCGGAACCAGTAGCCGCTGGTAGCGGTGTTGTCGCGGCAACCGCACTCTTCACACTGGAATAGGCTCACACCCCCTCCCCGGCCGGCTGCCCGGCGCGCTTGATGTTCAACTGAGCGACAGCGGCGCGTGTCTGCCGCTTGCGCAAGTAGGTTTCGACGCGGCGTCGTTGGGCCTCTTTGGCGCGCTGGCGGTCTTTCTTGGCTTTGGCAGCCTCGATGATGCAACGCACCTCGGCCAGCTTTTCGCGTACCTTAGGACTGGCCTTGGCTCGCACCTCGCCAGTGATAAGTCCTGCGATGGCACGTCCATCCTCGGATGTAGGAGCAATACACAGGTGAGCCAGATGCTTGGCTCCTGCTTCCTGACTGATCAGCTTCGATCGCACTGCAGACTCGATAGCAGTGACGCGCCGTGCCGGGTCATAGCCAAGAGAGACTTCCCACTTGGCCGGGGTCGCCTCAGCCCTCGCGGCGAGAACGAGGCGCTCGTAGGTACTCATGAAGGCCATGCGAGCGCCGACCTTGTCGCCAGCCTCGAGCACTGGACCGGAAGCGACCATGGCTTGGCGAATCTCGGCGGTCATCACCACTGTCTCGCTTTCGTCGCTGGCCGACAGAGCGATGGCCCAGGCTTCGTCCTTGCCTGGATGTCCATCAGCGGCTTGAGCATGTTTCAGGATCGCGGCTACGGTCAGACGACCACCTTCACGACGGCAGGCTCGTAGAGCATTGGTCAGCACGGATTCGCTGTACTCGCGCAGATCCTCGACCATGAGCAGCGCCGCACCTTGGGTGAGCTGCTGCCCCATCACCTCGGCGGTCGCGAACAGGGACAGGAGCAACTGCTCCTGCTGGGAATCATTCAGCATGGGTTGCAGCCCTCTTGGCTCGAAGCGCTTCCAGGGCCTGCTCGGCGGCGCTGTAGTTGGCTTGGGTTTGCTCGATCTGGCGGGCAGTGGTGCCGGTCATCTGGCGGTTGGTTACCCACTGGGTGTGGTAGGCCTCGGCGTTCTGCAGCAGATCTCCAAGGCTGTGCATGCGATTGACCAGCTTGCTGTCGTTGATCCGGACGAAGTACGCGGCGACGTGGTGGGCAACGTCGATGCCGAGCCGATCCACCAACTGGCCGATCTGGCCGCCAGCCTTGGCGTTCCAAACGGGCCATGCGCCATGGCGGCTACGGTAGGCCATCGCGTAGTTGGCCCAGGCCTTGAAGGTTTTGCAGGACTGGTCTTTCGGGCCGGGCATGTCGGCAGGAATCTCACAGCGCGGCGCATCGGACGAAATCACCGCTAGGCCGGCAGGCTGCGACGGCTCGGCCGGGGCGCCCTGCACACTGTGACTGGTACCCTGATTGGTATCCTGATTACTGGTATCCTGATTTGTCGGAGATTTTTCCGACCCAGGCTCGGATTTTTTTCCGACCTTGCTCGGAGATTTTTCCGACCCTGCTCGGATTTTTTTCCGAGGTGCTGGATCGGATTTTTTTCCGACCTTCTCTTTCTTGGTCGGATATTTTTCCGACCCGTCCAGCTTCTTGTTCCACTCTTTGCCCTTGGCAGTGAGCTGCACAAGGGTGATGTTGTTGGTGCTGGAGAGGTTGATCAGGCCGGCGCCAGCAATCGCCTTCAGCAAGCGATAGGCAGTGTCCGGCTTGTCGGTGAGCAGCGGCAGCTCTTCGACGATCTTCGCCTTGCTCAAGGCGTAGAAATCGCCATCGTCCGTCTTGATCAACTTGGCCCAGCTTGGGCACTCGTAGACGAACGCGAACAGCAGTGCTTGCTGGGCATTCAGCCCCCAGTCCAGCGCCTTCGCCTGGTTGATCGTGACGGTGAACTGCATGTCAGTCCCACCCTAGCGGGCCTGGCCGCTTCTTCTCGGCCTTGAGCCCGATCCTGGCCATGGTCTCCAAGGCTGACAGGTACTCTGCCGTTACGACGACCGCGGTCTGCGGGACAACGCGAAGACCCAGCATCGCCTGGACCTTCGCCCAACGCTGGTACTCACCGTCATTCCACCGGGAAACCGTCGACTCACTGCAACCCGTTTCCAGGGCAATGCGCTTTTGGCTGACCTGTGCAACCCGCTGCAAGATCAGGGTCTCGATCTCTCGGGCGATGTCGCCCTCGCTGAGGCTTAATTGGCTCTCGGACATGATTAGGCCACCCAATTCAGCTCAGGCCAAATTACGTCCCAGTCCTCTGGGCGCAGAGATTTACGAGTCAAAAGACCGTGGCTCACACGCTCAAGGGAAGAGGCCAGCATCGCCGACGCCTGCTTGTTGCCATACGCAATTTGCTTCAGGTAGCCGCGGGTGGTGCCAGTTTTCTCAACGTCCGCATCCGAGGCGGTTTTCAGCCACTCCAACAACTTGGTGTGCTTGGTTCGCATCACGAATCTCCTCTGTGATGCGCTGATTATTACCGCTCGGTAACCTTTTATCAATACCGCCTGGTCATTTACCGGAAAGTAATGGCCATAGAGAATCGCGCAATGGAATTACGTGACGTGCGCAGGCACAACCTGCAGAAGTTGATGGATCGGGAATACGGCGCTGGTATCCGTGGAGCTCAGTCGCGCCTGGCAGTAAAGCTAGGGAAGCCACAGAATTTCATATCCCGCTGCCTCGCCTCCCCTGAAAGCCCGGGATCGAAGACAATAGGCGAGAGCTTTGCAAGGGAGATTGAAGAGGCGTTCGGCGTGCCGCGGTATGGGCTAGATGCGCCTCTTGAATTGACTTCCGACACAATCAGTATCGAAGGCCTGCCCGCCCCGCTGGCCCAAAAGATCAAAAGCTACCGCAACCTGGTGGACGTACCCCGCTACGACGTAGAGGGGTCCATGGGCCCAGGTTCGGAGCCGCCTGACATCAACATGGTTGTTGAGCACATGAGCCTGGATGCGAACTGGGTACGCCAGAATCTGACCTACACCAAGCTGGAGAACCTGAAGCTCATCTCGGGACGGGGCGACAGCATGGCGCCCACAATCCGCAGCGGTGACGCCGTGCTGGTTGATGCCGGGGTCACGACAGTCGAGGACGACGCGATCTACTTCTTCCTCATGCGCGGGAAGCTACAGATCAAGCGCATTCAGCGCGGGCTGGACGGGCTGACGATCATCTCCGACAACGGGCAGTACCCGCCGATTGAGGTGCCTGGCGACCGCGAAGCCGACATCACCGTCCTTGCTCAGATCATCTACTGGTGGACAGGCAGGAGCTTCTAGCCATGTCCCTCACCAAGCCCAACCAACAACTGCGCCGAGATCTCAAAGACGCAGCATTCGCCCTGGAAAGCGCCGCACTGGAGATCTTCCACAAGGCCCAGGCCGGCGCCGAGGCCGAATTTCTGGAGGCCATGGAGCGGGTCGGAAAGCTGCATGAGCTGGCAGATCGACTCACAGGGTATGGGGAAGAAGTGAAAGCAGGTCGAGTGACAAGGACAAAGGAATGACCCTGACCAAACCCAACCAAGAACTCCGCCGCGACCTCCAGGGCCTGGCCTCTGACCTGAAATGGTCAGCGGTCGAGCTGAAACGGATTGCTGAGCGCATCAGCCTGTCCGGGAATGACCCAGATGCTCAAGCCGTACTGAGGATGTGCCGGTCCTTTCAGGACGCCGAGGAAAGGCTTGCCGGATATGCAGAGGAAACCCACCTGGGGCTAATTGTCCGGGTAAAGACACCTTGCGAGGTGCCAGAGTGAGGATCCGCCGGGCTGGGGAGGATCGGTTGGTGAGATATGGGGATGAGGTAAAGGTGGGACGGATTGTCAGAGTAAGGCTTGGACTAGATGATCCGCCCGGATGAGGCCTGAAGTCAGGCCCGGAGTGGCGCTGCTCTGGAGCACAGATTTAGTATGAATGCAGTGTGCATGCTTCCTAGCGAATATTAAGCCCAAGCGGCCACTCCAACACTTCCATCACTGCATATAAAAATCTATCAGGGACGCAAGCGCATGGCAGGGGCCAAAAGATCACGTTCAGCACGTGGAACGCAAGTCGAGAAAATCGCTATTGCCAAATTCAGGGGATTGCAGGATCTTACCATTCCGCTAGGGGAAAGGATCACCCTATTATGCGGAAAAAACGGCACATCCAAATCTTCAATACTAGGAATAGCCGCCCAAGTATTTAGCTTTGAAACGGATTACACAACCGGGGAACCCCTTAACTATACGACGCTTACGGGGAGCAAATTTGAGTCTCGAGTTTCCGAGCACTTTAGGCTTTCAAAAAAATTCGACCAGCCCGATTCGATGGATACAACAGTAACCATCCATGATGGTTACACCTCATCCCAGGCAGATCTCAACCTTCGCCTGTACGACTCAAAAGACAGAAATAAGCCACGCCCAATAGTTCGCGGTAATACGCTTGCCGGTGACGAGAAAAACACCAGCAGAAATGCAACGCACCCAGTAATTTACCTTAGCCTCAAGCGGCTAACGCCAATCTCCCAGCGCGCCAAATACACTGAGCATGATATTGATTTCTTAAATCAACATCGCAGATCATTTGTCTCCCTTAGCAATCGACTGCTGAGCAAACAGTCAGCAACGTCTGTCACGGCTACTACTGGCACTATTAAGTCTGCTGCCGCCCACGGAGCAAATTATGATCATGATTCAGTGTCCGCTGGAGAAGATAATGCCGGTCAGATTTTGCTGGCGATTTACTCTTTCCGCAAGCTTAAGCAGGAGTATCCTAAATATCAAGGAGGACTGCTTCTCATAGATGAAGCGGATGCTGGATTATTCCCAGCCGCGCAGAGACAACTAATTAAGATACTCACAGAAGAATGTAAAGACCTAAACCTTCAGGTCATTATGACTTCGCACTCACCCACCATGATTCAGGACATACACGAACTAAGTGAAAAGTCGCCAGGACAATATCAGAACATATACTTAAGTGACAGCTATGGCCCTATCAGGATCTTTGAGAATGTGACCTGGCCGCAGATCTATGCCGACCTTCACGTTCAAACTATTGATGTAGACGACAAGCTACTACCGCCGGTTAATATTTACTTTGAAGATAAAGAGGCTTACGACCTATATACAGCCATAGTAACCGACCGATCAGTCAGAAAACTATCAAACCCCCTCAAAGACATTGCATTAGGTTGCAGCGAATACATAAAACTTGTTAAGCGTAAGGTCCCGGAATTCCACTCGAAAAGCCTTATTGTTCTCGATGGAGATGTCGACGCCAGCGAGACAAGGGGCATGGATAGCATCGTAAAATTACCGGGCTTACTTCCACCTGATCAGATGATTTTTGAGTTCCTCTACAACCTTGAAGCAGCTGATGTGTTTTGGAAAAATAGCCGCGGATTCTCTAAGCCAGTTTTTCTCCAGATGGCTCAGAAAATCATCGACACTTTGGAAATTGATCCCGCTGACGGCAAGATTGATATGCATTCCCTTGTTGATCAACACAAGGCCAGGTCCTCGCCTGACGATCAGAGGCTGAGAAGTCATTTCAAGAATTTTGCTAAAGAAAGAGATTTTCTATCCATGGTTGCAGGCCGAGTCACAGAAAATCCATATAGAGTCTGGGCCAAGCGTAATTATGAGCTCTCTGCAAAATTCAAGGAAGATGTCCGCAAAAAGCTCAAGTCAACGCTGATTGATGGGCACGGTATTGATTCGGCCATGCTGGCCATATTGGATCCCTCCCCCGATCTCAAAAACGCTTGATCAGGCGTGCGCGAGGGAGGCTGGCCAAGTATACTGCCGGCCGCTAGACTGAGGCTGGCCAGCCTCCAAGGATGAGTTTTTATGTACTCCAACAAGCTTTATAGCCCGCTTCGCTACCCCGGCGGCAAGGCGCGTTTCGCGCCGTTCATCGCTGAGGTCATGCGCGCCAACGGCTTGGGCGGTGGCCACTATCTAGAACCCTTTGCAGGCGGGGCTGGTGTAGCTCTGGAGCTTCTATTTGACGGGCATGCTAGCCACGTCCATATCAATGATCTGGATCCAGCTGTGCATGCTTTTTGGTCTGCGGTGACTTCCGATTCGGAAGGCTTGCTACGCCTTCTTCACGACACTCCTATCACGATGGATGAGTGGCATCGGCTGCGTCAGGTGATGCTGGATCAAGATCCAAGCTTGTCGATCACGGAGAGAGGTTTCGCCACCCTCTTTGTCAATCGAACCAATCGCTCTGGCATCCTCAAAGGCGGAGTCATCGGGGGTAAGGCCCAAACTGGGACCTACAAGCTAGACGCTCGTTTCAACAAGGACATGATCGCAGCCAGACTTGATCGTATTGCACAGCATGCGCACAACATCACTGTGCATCGGGAGGATGCGTACAGTCTTCTCACTCGGGCAGCAGAGTTGCTTCCAGATCGCTCACTGATCTACCTAGATCCCCCGTACTATGTGAAGGGACGCGATCTGTACCGAAACTTCTACAAGCATGACGACCATTTGCAGATTTCCCAGCTGCTCCAGTCACCAGAGTTCATGAGACAATGGGTTGTGTCGTATGACAGCGCCCCCGAGATTTGCGAGATGTATAGCGGTTCAGAAGCTCTGAAGTACGGCCTCCACTACACCGCCCAAGCCCGGTATGTTGGTGATGAAGTGATGTTCTTCAAGGATGGTCTTAAAGTGCCTGATGCCGAAATCCCAAAGGCGGCAGCCGGATGCTGACCTAGGGCATGCCTCAAATCAGCCCGCCTCGGCGGGCTTTTTCATGCCTTCACGCTTTTTTCACGCCCTACCCTGCACAGTGAAGGCTCATCCGCTCCCTATATTTGCCCGCATCGCAGTGCGGGCTTTTCTTTGGGCGGCTATGCGTGATGGCCCAGGTATTCGCTGAGCGCTTTACGGGTGAGGTCATTCAAAGAAATGTTTTGCTGGGTAGCCGCCACGCTGGCTGCCAGGTGCAGGTCGTGCCCTACCCTCACGTTGAAGGACCCCTTGCACGGAATCTCCGGCTCCTGCCCGAGTGATGCGCAGGTATCCAGGTAGTCGTCCACTGCATCGCGGAACGCCTGGGTCAGCTCGGCAACCGTCTCGCCCTCATAGCTGACAAGGGCGCGGATGAACTGGAGCTTGCCGAACAGGCAATTGTCTTCGGGGCTGGCCTCAATGGAGCCGTAGTAGCCTCGGTGCTGCAACATGGTGCTCATCAGATCAATCCTCCTGCCTTCAGGTGTTCTATCACCTGGCGTTTAACGTAGGCCTTCAGCTCATTGCCGGGGTGCGGCTTGTGCAGGTTGATCATCGCCTGCGGGTGGCCGTTGTCGAATTTTACCCGGCTGCCGTCACCCTCGATCTGGCGGTATCCAAGCCCACCCAGCAGCGTAACCAGCTCCGGCCAAGTGAATCCTGCTTGCTTGTTCAGCAGCTTCGCGAGCAGCTTTTCTTGCTTGGACATTTGGGCTCCTTATCTGCGACTAATTTTAGTTGCACTTACATGGCAGGTCAATCACCTCGCCGGGAGTACAAATGCGTTCCATCCAGTGTTGCCATTTACCTCGGGATAAAATACTGTTTATACATACAGTAAACGGAGCGCTCCACCATGGCCAAGCAGCAGTCAAAATCGAAAGCCCCTACCCCGCCGACGCCCTACGAAATGATGGGTGCGCGCATCCAGAAGATCATCAATTCGCCGGCTGCTCAAAAAGCCCGCTCGGTGGTGATCGAGAAAGCACATAGCGAAGCTCAGGAAGACTGGGAGCGCTTCCTAGACGAGGTTGCCGAGAACGATAACGTCACCGTTGCCCCGCGCGACGAAGGATCGGCGCGACTGTCCTGGACTGTGCCAGCCGAAGACTGATTTTCGATTCCCTCCTTTGCCCGCCTTGTGCGGGCTTTTTTATGGGCGGGAGAAAATTTATTACCAGACGGTATTGACTGAGATTATTACCATGCGGTAACTTTAATCCATCGAGGCGCTACACAGCCCCTCGGGAGGCCCTCAAGCCTCACCGCTCTTTCACATTGATGGGAACCTCGCGGATCGATCCCGGCAACGGTACAGCGCGAGCAATAAATTCGATCCCCATGCCAGCTCTGGAACTGGCTATTGCGAAGTGAACCTTCGCCTGCTCAACGTCACGACGAACGCCAGTCAGCCAGGAACACAGGGTTGGCCGCGCAAGACGGACCGAGGGTTGCGCTTCAAACCGTCTCCCTGAAAGGTCCAGCTAAAAGGGCATCTATAGGCGCTTGGAGTGACCGCAACACGAGATTTTCTCGGTGCCCTTCTTGCGAGGGGCATCCAGAAAATCAACCGGAGGGATTCACGATGTTCAACATGGCAACCATGGCGGCTGATGAATGCCGCATCGACGCTGAAGAGCGCGCCTACTACCGCTGGATCGACAAGGCTTCCGAGCTGCTTGGCCACCAGGTTGGCCTGGGCTCGCGAGAAGAAAGCGATCTGCATGACTTCTACGCCGATGGCTGCACCCCGGCCGAGGCTGTAGCGGAGCTGCTGGCACAGGCTGAACTGGCTCGCGCTGCCTGATTTCACTGGCTGGCCTTGGCGACAGGGCCAGACGGGAAATCAACCGCCCTGGAGGGCAAGACGATGGCAAAGCGGCCAACCAACCGCATCAAGTACAAGCTCTGGGATCCGAACTCCACCATGGAGTACGACGGCACTATCGACGAAGGGATCTACTACGCAGCCTGGAGCCTTTCGCTTGAAGACCGGAAAGTGCTCATCGGCAAGCTGGTGGAGCAGCAAGCAAGCGCCACGGCCAAGGCTGAAAGCGCCGCGTCAGCCTGACGTTAAATGACCGATGCCCTGCTCCCCATCGCAGGGTGCATCGGAGTGAAAGTTCGCAGGAGGCATCTGCGCGCGGGGCCAGAAGTCGCGGGAGTAGCTGCCCAAGCCTACCTAGCCGTGGCCTGCCTGATCACCAGGCCGAGAAAGTCCGACGCAGATAGCGGTTCGATTCCGCTGAGCTTTCACCCCGATACACCCCGCATCCCCTTCCCTTCACTTCGACCGCATCGGCAGGCGCCAGGCTGGCTTTTCACGCCCAGTTTGGTCACTGCGCCTGGTGCCCGACCAATGCGGTTGGCTACTGAGGTTCACGCAATGAGCAATCACACTCCAGGGCCATGGGTGGTCCGCCCAGTTCCAAATCCAGGACTTGCGGGTCATACCGGCTACGCGATCGACTTCAACGAAGATCAGGAGCAGGTGGTTGATTTCGTTTACGAGGAGGCCGATGCATGCCTGATCGCTGTCGCTCCGGATCTTCTGAGCATTGTTCAGAGATTTATGGCTCTCGACGCTCAGTGGCACCCGGACCGCCACGCAGCTGAAAAGGCTGAACTCATGGCGGAAGCTCGCGAGGTCATAGACAAGGCCCGGGTGAAGCCATGAGCGGCTGGATCAGCGTAAAAGACTCGCTCCCACCGATTCGCAAGCACGTCTTGGCCTGCCGTATCGGCAAGAAGCGCAACTACGGCCCTTTCTTTGCGATGACCTGCGGTAACGAGCTTCGCCCGTGGCGCTATATCGACGGCGACCGCTGCGATATCTCGATTACGCACTGGCATGAACTGCCAGACCTTCCCACCGAGTAACCCACCACCTGGAGGCGATCATGGCCTACGAAGTAATCGTGGAGGAGTACGTCCTCCAGTGCGAAATCACCCATTCCATTTCGGTAAAAGGCGACCCTGGCTCCTGGGCAAGTCCAGAAGACTTCTACGGCTACCGCGAAATGGAATTTGAGATCGTGTCGGGCAACACCTACGACGCGGACGGAAATCCGGTCGGTCTCGGCAAGAACGGCTGCGCTGCGGTTGCTGATAAGTATGCCGAGGAAATCGAAGAGATTCTTTGGGAATACCTGGAAGACAAGGCCGCTGCCGAAGCAGAAGACTGGCATGACGATCTGCGCCATAGCGGCTGGGAGGCAGCATGAACAAGAAAACAAAGCAGGACGTTATCGACATCATCGACTCGCGCTTTGAGGCGATATGTTCATGCTTTAGCGACAGTCTTCGAGCCGAACTGACGATGGCCATTGACCTGGCCGGCCTGACTGGCGCTATCGATATCCCGTCCCAGCGCTGCTATGTCGAGCGCCTTAATAAGATCGTCATTAGAGAACACCAGCAGTGGACAGATTCATTAAGGAGGTCGGCATGACAACTCCAATAGTCAAAACGCTCATTGACGAACAGGTCGAAGGCCTGGGGGACGTGCTCAAGCTCCCGCGCGAAACCCTCGTGTGCGAACTGGAATGCCCCGTCAAAGGCAGCTGGCGACAACCACCTCGAGACACTAGCGCGTTCATGGAGGGCGACTGGGGAGTAGATCCCCGCGGTCGTCTGGTGGAGCTATGACCAGCTACCAGCGCGCCCGGCGCTTGGTCATCTGGCGCGGCTCCTTCTCCATGCTCTTCGCCTGCACCTTCTTCATGCTCGCCAGCGCCCTGGCCGGCAGCATCACTTCCTGAATCACGTAGCCGAGCACGGCGGAACCCATGATTGATCAACAGTATCTATCCGCTCGCCTTTCTTACTGCGCAAATACCGGATCCTTCACCTGGCTACCTCGCCCGCTTTGCGACTTTGTGTCTGAGGAGCGAATGAAGGCCTGGAACACCAGATATGCCGGCTCGCGAGCGGGAAAGGTGAACAGCAACGGATATCTGCTCATCCAGATCAACGGAAAGAGCTACAGGGCCCATCGCTTGGCCTGGCTTGCGTCACACGGTGAGTGGCCGACTCAGCATATAGATCACATCAATGGCAACAAGCTGGACAACCGAATCACCAATCTCCGAGATGTCAGCAGTCTCGAGAACAATCGGAACATGCCCCTTTTGGCCAGCAATAAGAGTGGCCGTGTAGGGGTTAGCTGGTACTCAGCCAGGTCCGAGTGGGTGGCGCACATAAAGGTTGATGGCCGGCAAAAGATCCTTGGCCGCTTCAAATCAAAAGACCTCGCCATTGCTGCGAGGGAGGCTGCAGAGCGCAAGCTTGGTTTCCATCCCAACCATGGCCGCCTGCCAGCGGCGTGACCTGGCATTTCCCCTATTCCAACTGACAGCGCCGGCCTGGCGCGAGGTTTTCTAATGTCCGCAGTCATGAAACAGGCGGATCAGCATCCGGCCATGAGCGAAGATGCGCTCGTAGAAGTCCTAAGCGGCAGCCTGTATCCAGGCGCCCAACGCAATTCGGTAGTGATGGTCCTAGCCTACTGCAAAGCTGCACAGCTTGATCCGATGCTCAAGCCGGTGCACATCGTTCCGATCTGGAGCAAGACAGCCGGAAAGATGGTGGACACGGTTATGCCAGGTGTCGGCTTGTACCGCATCCAGGCAGCGCGAACTGGGCAGTACGCCGGGATAAGCGAGCCTGAGTATGGGCCAGCTGTGACCATGAAACTCGGCGGCGTGGAAGTCACGTTTCCAGAATGGTGCCGCATCACCGTAAAGCGGCAGATGACTGGCGGCCATGTCGCCGAATTCACCGCCAGCGAGCGATGGTTAGAAAACTACGCCACCGCGAAGAAGGACACCCTGGCGCCTAACGCGATGTGGCTCAAACGTGCGTATGCACAGCTTGCCAAGTGCGCCGAGGCGCAAGCCCTGCGCAAGGCCTTCCCTGAGGTCGGATCAGCCCCTACGGCTGACGAGATGGAGGGCAAGGTATTCGAAGATGTCCCGCGCGAGGTGAACACGCAGCGGCAGCCAGATCATCAGCCACAGCCCACCGTTCTGGACGATTACCCAGACGAAAAGCTTCAGGAAAACCTCCCCAAGTGGCGCGCAGCCGTCGAGGCTGGCCGGTCTTCACCGGACCACCTGATCGCCACTGTCAGCAGCAAATACACCCTGAGCGAGCAGCAGATCGAACAGATCAAAAACCTTGCGCCCATCGAAGGAGTATCCGAATGAAGATCCACAATGTAGCTCAGGGCAGCGCTGAGTGGCACGCCCTCCGGGCCAAGTACTTCACCGCATCCGAAGCGCCGGCAATGATGGGCGTCTCGAAGTATCAAACCCGCACTGAGCTGTTGCACCAGAAGAAGACGGGTATCGCTCAGGAGGTAACAGCGGCCCAGCAGGTTATCTTCGACCGCGGTCACGTAACTGAGGAGCTTGCCCGCCCTATCGTCGAGCGAATGATCGGCGAGGATCTCTTCCCGGTCGTGGGCACCGAAGACAATCTGCTGGCCTCCATGGATGGCATGACCTCGCTTGGCGATACGCTGTTCGAGCACAAGCTCTGGAATGAGTCGCTGATTGCTCAGGTGCGATCGGGCGAGCTTGAGCCTCATTACTACTGGCAGCTTGAGCAGCAGTTGCTGGTGACCGGCGCCGAGAAGGTGATCTTCGTGTGCTCTGACGGCACCGAGCAGAACTTCGTTTCTCTCGAATATTTCCCGGTACCTGGTCGCGCCGCTCAACTTGTTGAAGGCTGGACCCAGTTTGAACATGACCTCAGCAACTTCGAGCCAACAGCACCAGCAGTAGAGGTAGTCGGCCAGAGCCCAGAGGCGCTTCCCGCCCTCCGTATCGAAGTAACTGGCCTGGTCACTGCCAGCAACCTGGAGCAGTTCAAAGCGCACTCGCTCGCGGTGTTCAGCAGCATCAACACCGATCTGCAGACGGACAAGCACTTCGCCGATGCCGAGAAGACGGTTAAATGGTGCGGCGAGGTTGAAGAGCGGCTGGCTGCCGCAAAACAGCACGCTCTCAGCCAGACCGAAACAATCGATGCCCTCTTCCGCGCAATCGACGAAATCAGCGCACAGGCCAGGGCTAAACGATTGGGCTGGATAAGCTGGTCAAGGCGAGAAAGGTAGCAATTCGGGATGAGATCGTAATCGGCGCCGCAAAGGCTCTGCAGACACACATCGACAAAATCAACGAGTCGTTCGGCGGCAAGGTGCGCATGCCGCATGTAACAGCCGACTTCGCGGGCGCCATCAAGGGCAAGAAGACTATCACCAGCCTGCGCGACTCCGCGGACACTGAACTGGCCCGAGCCAAAATCGAAGCCAGTCAAATCGGCGATGGCATCCGAGCGAACCTCGAAAGTCTCCGTACGCTGGCAAAAGATCACGCCTTCCTGTTCAACGATGCGCAGCAGTTGGTGCTCAAGGACAATGATGACCTGGTAGCCACAATCAAGGCCCGCATCAGCGATCACCAAAAGGCCGAAGAAGTAAAGGCCGAGCAGCAGCGTGAGCAGATCCGCCAAGAAGAACGCGAGCGAGCCGATCGAGAGGCTGCCGCCAAGCTGAATGCACCGCAGACGACAAGCGCTGCTCCTGCAGCAGCTGAGCCGTCGCAAGCTCCCTCGAAGGTAGCGCCGCGAGTGGCTACCGATTCTACTACGAAGCCTCAGGTCTTCCAGGCGGAAGTCAGGGACTTCGAGGCGCTCGTCCAGGCTGTCGCTCGCGGCGAGGTTCATATCAGCGTTCTGACGGTCAACTGGCAGGCTCTCGACGCAATCGTGTCGGCCAAAGGCTCAGATTTCAGCGCTCCGGGGGTAACCCTGATTCAGGTGGCAGCATGAACTAATCAATCGACCTGGAGGCCGCAAAAGCGGCCTTCCTTGCCTCTGGAGGCAGCATCATCGTGCTTGACGGGTACCAGTATGTGCCACACAGGCCGCACCGCGACATTGAACAGGTTCGCGCTGCACAGCCCAAGCCACTAAACCAGAAGGCACAGAAGCGCCAAAAGCAGCTTGCCGAACTGCGCGAGCTGGCCAAGACCATGACCTACGCCCAGGCGATGGCCGAAACCGGGCTGGCACAGACAACGCTCTACCGTGCAGCGCAGGACGGAGGGTTTGCTTTCCAGCCTGACCCACGCCGATTCCATGGCGAAAAGCAAAGGGCCTATGCAGACCCTGCCGAGGACAAAGCGCTCGCAGCCAAGATCGCCGAGCTTCGCGACGCCGGCCTCAATCGCGCCCAGGCCAAGGCCAAGCTCAACATTTCCGACCGCAAGTTCTGCCGGGTCATCCATCTGTTCGGCGTCGATTACCCGAAGGTTGAGGGGAAGCGATGCGACGGGCCAGTTTGAAAAATCAGGTCCGCCAGCGCCGGCGGCAAGAACAGTTCCGCCTGCCTCCCAGCGGCCTCACGGAGCACAGACATGCAGAAAGCACCCTCTGGAGTCGTAACTCTTCCGGCCTGGATGAATCGGCCGGTCAAGAAACTGTACATCACCCGAAGCGGCGGACAGTACCGGCCTGATGATGTGGCTCTGGCCTTCGCGCTGAGCCTGCGGGAACACGACAGCGCCGATCACTTGCGCAGGCTGGCTCGGCGCCTGGTCGACAAAGTCTGCCTCGAGCACCAGCCGAACATGAAGCGCCTGGCCCGCGAGCCGGACGACGCCGAGGTATTCGACGCCGCGCTCAAGATCATCAACCGGGTGTGCGACCTACTCGACATCGGGCCTGGCACCCGCTTTGTGCGCAATGGAGGCGATGATGGCTCTGACGCAGCAGCAGCGTGACGAGAAGCGCAGGGCCAAGGCGGAGCGCCTACAGGAAGAAGACCTGCGTTTGAAGGTTAGACCAGGGACTAAACAGGCCCTGCTTGAGCGATGGAGTGGGCCGGGATCGAGGAACAGGGCGAGGCGATGACGCTGATGATTCATCGGATTCATGAGCTGACCCGAGACGAAGCCGTCAAGCTGCTCAAACCTCCGCGCCACACAATTGAATTGAGCCCTTCCGTGGCGCGAAAGCTAGACCGGTTCCGCATCAGCCGCGAACTTCGCACGCCAGACCTCATGCTTGGCAACGACCCGGACGATACCGGCCTGATCCTGCTCGCAGAACGGGCCTGAACCCACCAATTCCACCATGCCGCCACCAGCACGGAGGGCGGCGCATGCCCAGGAGATTCCACATGCAGAACATCCCGCCCCGCCCGACTGCCGACAAGGCAATGATCCTAGAAGCGTGCAAGGTGGTAGCTGAGAAGTTGAACGGCGCAGATGCCGAGACGATCGCCCAGCACTACCGACGCCACATGGATGGCTTCGAACTGGCGAAGGAGCTCGACAAATACGCCTACTGGGACACCACCAGGGATGACATGGAAGCGCTGGATGAAGTCGATGCCCTGGTTGATCAGGCGGAGCGTAAGGCCGTGAAAGCATGGGCTGAAGAGCATAACCCACAACCTCCGCTTCCTATTGGAACTCGCATCACGCAGGGCGTAATCACTGGAATCTACGATTACGAGCCAGCCACCTACCGGGTCAAGGAAGATGGCTGCACCAACGACAGCCGGAGCCTTCTGATCAAGTTCGAGAACGCTGTCGCCGCCTAACCAGCGCTGCCCGCCAACGCCTTCCCCTATTCAACGATAACGACTCCACGGCGAGAGCAGCTGATAATTCAGCGCTATTGCTCTCGCGGGCCACTAGGGATTTCAGTCACAGTTGCCTTAACACTATTGTTAATCCAATTAATCGAATCAAGTTTCAACTTGTAATCTTTTCCACCATCGCTGAATCTCCAATTTTCACCAGCTTCAACTTCTTTAAGGCTTATTCTCTTGCCACTCGGAAAAGTGATAATTCCGTTTGCTTTATAGTTCTCATCAACGTCCGATATTCCAATCACCACCCCGGTTCGTGGATCTTCAACAGACTCTCCTTTTGAAAAGCGCTTAGAGAAATTGTAGAGATCCATTTGAGGCACTTTACCTTTACTCTCAGCTTCTGCGGACGCGGCACGCAGGTTGGCTTCGTCTCGTTCCTTCTCAAGCTGCTTTATTTTAGTTTCAAGCGCGGGAAATGCTTTAGGATCCTTTTCCAGCCATGACAGGTAGCGCTCATTTATTAATTTCAAGCTCGCTATATCACCTTCGAGAGCAGACACTTTTGCCTTGTGAACTTCCGAAACGGTAACTGCACTTTTAGTCTCAGCCTCGCAAAGATTGATTCGATTCTCATCAAGTATGAATCGCGATGCTCCCAATGATGCCGCAGCCACTAATAACGTATAAACAATAACGCTTTTTGTTTGGTTATTTTCAAACCAGTTTTTATATCCCGACATAGGTTCCCTGAGCCAATTCTGATGACGGTTCGCCTGCTTACTATCCTAAGGTTATTCCATGACCATTACCTACGGAAGCGTCTGCAGCGGTATTGAAGCTGCAACTGAGGCCTGGCACCCCCTGGGCTGGAGCGCCGACTGGTACGCCGAGATCGAGCCTTTCCCATGCGCGGTATTGGCCTATCGGTACCCGAATACGCCGAACCACGGCGACATGACCCGCCTGGCAGCCATGGTGCTGTCCGGCAAAATTCCTGCGCCCGAGGTCCTGGTCGGCGGCACGCCCTGCCAAGCCTTCAGCGTGGCCGGCATGCGCGAAGGCCTGGCTGATCCCCGTGGCGCCCTCACCATCAAATACGTGGAGCTGCTCGATGCAATTGACCATGTTCGAACAAAGCGCGGCGAGCCCGAGGCCACCTGTCTCTGGGAGAACGTCCCCGGCGTCCTCTCTGACAAAGGCAACGCGTTTGGCTGCTTCCTCGGCGCCCTGGTGGGCGAATCCGAAGAACTCCAACCGCCAGGGGGCAAATGGAAGGACGCTGGTTGTGTGTATGGACCCACGCGAACAGTCGCATGGCGGGTTCTGGATGCCCAATATTTCGGCCTGGCCCAACGACGCCGCCGTGTGTTCGTTGTCGCAAGTGCTCGAGCAGGGTTCGATCCCCTCGAAGTACTTTTTGAGCGCGAAGGCGTGCGCCGGGATACTCCGCCGCGCCGAGGCGAGGGGCAAGACCTTGCCGGAAGAGCTCCATTCGGCCCTGCGCTCCAGTGCGGGTGTGGATGGGTCTTCGGTTTAGGCCTTGGACAGTACGGCTGCCCGAACTGCGAGGGTGATGAAGGGCCGGCTGTCGAGGTACTGGCCGGGGTGCCTGCCTACGGCGGCCATAGCCTGAAGGGCGATGTCAGCCAGGCAGCTACCCTTACTGCTAAGGACACACGACTGGACATGGAGAGCGAGACTTTCTGCATCCATGACCAGGTCGCTGGGACACTGCGAAGCACTGATGGCGGCAGCGATGTTGACCACGCCATGGCAGGCCACATTGTCGCCGGCACACTGCAGGCGAACGGCAAAGCGGCCGGCAGCGCAACTCAGCAGGACGCCGAGAACGGCATGCTTGTGGTGCACGGCACGCAAGACCCCGATGTGCTGAATGGCCTGGCACACACGCTGGGCCGCAACAGCGGCCAGGAAAACGCCGTCCTGGCATTTGCCGAGAACAGCAGAGCCGAGCTGAGACTTGAGGGAGGTGACGGGCAAGTGGTCGGCACGCTCTCCGCCGGCGGCGGTAAGCCAGGACAAGGTCAGCCTTGCATCGCCTTCAGTTGCAAGGACCACGGCGCCGACGCTGGCGAACTGGCTCCTACCCTACGCGCCATGAACCATAGCGCCAGCCATCCTAATGCTGGAGGCCAGGTCGCGGTGTGCATCACTGGCGAGATCACCCACACGCTGAAGGCCGAGGGCTTCGACGCCAGCGAAGATGGCACAGGCCGTGGCCAGCCAATGGTCAAGGGGGGGCTGGTGTTCGCCGGCTCACTCCGCGTGAGTGCGAATGGCTCCAGGGCTACGACGGCGACCACACTCGAATCCCATATCGCGGCAAGCCAGCCGAGGAATGCCCAGACGGTCCGCGCTACAAGGCGATCGGCAATAGCAAAGCCATCTTCGTCGTCCACTGGATCGGCCGACGCATCCAACAACAACTTGAACGTCTCGCTTGAGGTTACCAATGACCACTGCAATCCAATCCAGCAGCAAGGTGGCAGTCCTGCCGATGTGGGTCATCGACCGGATCAAGGAAGAAATGCGCCTCGGGCCCGCTGCCTGGCAGGCAATAACCGACGCAGTTGAGCAGGCAGAACTGCCGCAGGCGCTGCCGTGCGAAGTGAAGCTGCCGCCGGGCACCGTCATCGGCCAAGGCGCGCCCTTGTCGACATTGCTGATGGCTATCACGCAGCGCGCCAGCAAGCCGGCCCATGCTCAGGTATTCAGCAACGAGCCGGCAGCCCAGCAGCCCCACCCCGAGCCTATAGCCTGGATGGTTGGTACTGCCTTCTGGTGGACCAAAGAAGAGGCAGAGAGGGATGCGGCGGTGACTGGGCTGCAGATTGTTGGGCTGGGGCCGATGACTGCCTCCATCCCTGCCGAGCAGAGCCAGGGCATTCCGGTGGGCGAAGTTGTGGCATTCGGCAAAGCCCTGCATGAAATCGCTTGGGCAGCCGGGCGCATGCCGAAGCTCGGCGCCAAGCTATACACCCACGCCGATCCTGGCGAGGTTGAGCGCCTGCGCGCCACTCTTACCGAATGGAAAGATTCACTCAAATACTGGATGAAGCGCACGGCCGATCTAAATCAGCAACTGGCCGAGCGGGATGCGCTGCTGCGAGAACTGGCGGAGGCCCCGCCAGCCGCTATGGAGTTCAGGTTACAGCAGAAAGTGCGCGCCGCCCTATCCGCCAGCGCAGAGCCGAGCGCTCAAGTTACGGCGGAGGTCGAGCAATGAGCAAATTCAAACCAATCCCAAAGGGCGAGCGCCCGAGGCTCTACCGGTATGGATGGGAGTCCGGCGCATATGGCGAGGTGTCCGTCTATTGCCAGCGCTACGTGGCCTACGCCGAAACCGAGGTCTGCTTCTACATCATCGAAGATCGGCACGAACACCAGGTTGACTCCCCGCACAGCTGGGATCAGCACTGGGTGAAGAGATATCGCCGGCGCGTACTGAAGAGCCAAGAAGGCAAGCGCTATGCCTACATCGACCAGAAGCAGGCGCTGCGCTCGTATGTCAGACGCAAGGAAGTCCACCTGAGCTTTGCCCAGGCCGCTGTCGAGCGCGCCAAAGCCGGGTTGCAGGCCGCAAAACAGGCCCTTGAAAGTGGGATCTTGGTCGACAGCTCAGACCACCTGCGCATGCCATGCGAGTTCTTCGAAGGCTGGGTCGAGATGTAGCCGACCCAAGAGCACACTTGTACTCCTCACAGCTGCAACCCCTCTCCCCTCTATTCACTGCCGCGATATGGCGGAGTTACTGGCAGGAAACCGGAGCTCGGCGCTGCTGTTTCGTCCACATGGACTGATCTTTATACGAGCCCTTGAGCCATGTCTCGGTGACTTTATTGCAGTTCCCATTGATGTTCTCGATGTACGTCCTTGGATAGCCCTTGGGCTCGTCACCGATTCTCAACCAGTTTGGATCGGTCGAGGTCACTTTCGAATCATGGGAACTGCAGGCGGATACGGCCGCGAGCGCCAGCATCAAAACAGCTTTTTTCATAGTTACCCCGGAAACCTCGGCAAGAGCGCCGAGGCTCTATCTTGCCACTTTCCCTAGCCACTGGCACCCAGACAAACCTGTCAGGAAAGGACAAAGCTATGCCCAAAACTCAGTATCCCTTGGAAATCATAAGTGTCGGCAGCGACACCTACATCGCGATGAGCAAGGGTCACCACGACCTTGAAGCGTTCATGGCCGCAGCCGTGAAGGAATGCCCGGGATGGTTCCTGGGCGGTCCTCAGCACAAATGGTGCAAGTCGGTGCCGGATCGCTCGGGCGAGTTCGCGCACCGATACGTGTTCGTCGAGGAAGGCACGCCAGGCGCATGGCCGGCGACCTACTGCTGGGAGTTCGGCGAAGACTACAAGCGCTACAACGCCGAGGTGCAGCCATGACCCGCCTCGCCCTCTGCCTCCTGCTGCTGGCCACCGGCGCCAGCGCAACCGAGAACGTCATTGACGTGCAGCACGACAGCCAGCGCGGCGTCACCTGCTACCTGCTGAATGGGGTCGGCATCAGCTGCATCCCCGACAGCCAGCTGCAGGCCGGCAACCAGCGCCAGCTCTCCCCGCACGAAACCCAACCCGAACCTACACCCGCTCTGGCGCCTGGGCGCTGGATTGATGAGAGGTATCAGCTGTGAGCAAAAAGAAAACTCACTTCACCATCGTGTCCAGCGCTGAGCTCGAGGAATTGCGCCGGGACCGTGAACGCTTGAACGCCCTGGAGTCGTGCTGCTGGGATGTCCGCTTCGATAGCCACTCCAACGGCATGGACGGGGACTACAGCATTAGCATCGAGATCATCGGCCACTACGAGGGTAAGCCGCACGAGCGGGTCATGGGTGAGAACTACAACGAGAACCTGCGCGCCGCCATCGACCAGGCGCTCACCGCTGAGGCATACCCGCCAGAGCGCCCGGAGTACGACCAGTATGGCAATCCCGAGCGGAGGCGCGCATGACCGACCTGATCGAAGTGAGGGTATCCAACCTCTCCGGTGAGGCGCTTGGCTGGGCAGTCGGCAAAGCCGAAGGACTGGACGTATTCGTGGCCCCGCCGGAGTACGGCAATTCCTGGCGCGTGTTCGCCCGGTACCAGGGCCAGGCCATTGAGCACACCAAGCGCTTCAACCCTTGGGAAGACTGGGCGGTCGGTGGTCCATTGATCGACAAGCACCATATTCAAACCAGCTTCAACGGTTGCGGGTTCAGTCGAAGCCCAACCGGAGAGTTTTGGTGCGCTTATGTGTGCAAGGCGACGGGCCAGGAAGTGCTTCCAAGTGGTGATGGCCCGAATGCCCTGACTGCTGCTTGCCGAGCAATAGCCCAGGCCAAGCTCGGGGATACCGTCCAGGTGCCGAAGGGGCTGTTGCCATGATCGAGCAATTCAACCTCCACGAAATCGAAGCCGTGCTGAAAGGCTTCAAGCCCGTCGACCTCCACCCCGGTGAAACGATCGCCCAGTATTTGCATCGTGGCATCCAGCGCCTGGCAACCGAACGCGACAAGCTGCGACGGGACCGCGACGGCCTGCTCGAGTCCGGCGCCCACCTGCTGTAACCCCTGCCCCTACTACTCAAGCCCGCCAGCCAGGCGGAACCATATTGTCGAAGCCGACGAAATGGTTATCCTCAACCATCAAGAAAGCCTGCCGGGAACCGCGCGGGCGAGGACCACCTATGTCTGAACGCAAAACGATGTGCATCTACCACGGCAACTGTGCTGACGGCTTCGGCGCCGCCTGGGTTGTTCGCAAGGCCCTGGGCGACCAGGTGGAGTTTGTGGCCGGCTTTTACGGCCAAGAGCCACCAGATGTTACCGATAAAGACGTGATCATCGTCGACTTCAGCTACAAGTACGACGTGCTCGCGCGGATCAGTTGGAAAGCCCGAAGCATCATCGTCCTGGACCATCACAAATCAGCGGCAGAGGATCTTGCGAAGTTCCCGCCTTTCCATGCCGGCATTCGGTTAGATGGCCGGCACGCCGACGGATCCACCGCTCTGGGCTGGGAAAGCGCGCACACCTTCATGTATTCGCAGAACTCACCGGCCATTGCCTGCTGCTTCGACATGAACCACAGCGGCGCCATTCTTGCCTGGGACCACTTCTTCCCCGGGCAAGAGCCGCCAATGCTGCTGCGCCACATCGAGGACCGCGACCTCTGGCTATTCCAGATGGACGGCACCCGCGAAATCCAGGCCAACCTGTTCAGTTACCCCTACGACTTTGAAGTCTGGGACAAGCTCATGGCCGCCGATGTGGAAACCTTACGCTCGGACGGCGCAGCAATCGAGCGCAAGCACCACAAGGACATTGCCGAACTGGTCGCCGTGATGAAGCGCCGCCTGGTCATCGGTGGTCACGACGTACCGGCAGCCAGCCTTCCCTACACGCTCACCAGCGATGCGGGGCACCTAATGGCCCAGGGCGAGCCATTCGCCGCCTGCTACTGGGACACACCCGACGGTCGCGTTTTCAGCCTGCGCAGTACTGACGAAGGCCTCGATGTTTCGGAAATCGCCAAGCAGTACGGCGGTGGCGGTCACCGCAACGCCTCCGGTTTCCGCGTGCCTTTCGGCCACGAACTGACCAAGTAATTCCCATCTTCCATTCAAGGCCGGCGGCAATGGCTGCCGGTCGAGGGTCTCCTATGTCCGCGATAAACCGTTTCCACGAAGTAGCCAACGATGCCCTGGTGCAGATCAGCGACCATCTGGTGCCAGGAGCCAAGCTCGCCCTGGCGATCTACGTACCAGGCGAACCTGAGCAAGACATCGTCCTGATGGGCCCTGGTGTCGCTGCTGATGAGGTCGTGAACACCCTTCGCCGGCGTGCCGCCCTGAGCCTTGATGGCGACAACGCGTACAAGCGCGGGGTATGCGATGTAGCCGTAGGAGCAATGGCGGCTGGGAAACAGAACAATAACCAGCCTCCCGAGGGGCACTGGGGCCAGCGGTTTTGGGAAATCGGCCGTGCCGAGGGTGAGCTGCAGGAGGAGATTGTTTCGGCGCTCAAGAAGACAGTGGCCGACCTCTTCTACCAGATCGAAGCCAAACACGGGGCGAAAGCGGCAGCCGAGTACCCATCCATTGTCAAGGCAAAAGCGCTCATCGCGAAGCTTCAGGCCTGACCACCAACCTGCCGCCACCGGCGGCGTGGAGACCCTATGCACTCAAAAAGGAAAAAGCCGGGCGATGAAAATGCCGGGCAAGAACAAGCCGTTGCCCAGGAAATGGACAAGGTGACGGAAGAGAAGATGGCCGATCTGTTGGGCATTACGCTGCGCGCGCTTCAAACCAGGCGCCAGCGAGGAAAGATCCCTGAGGGCGTCTGGAACAAAAACGGCCGCAACATCATGTACAGCAGATGGAGATACGAGGAATGGCTAGAAAGCCTGTGGGTCTGCCCCCTGGAATTGAAATCCGAGGAGACTCGCTCCGAATCCGTTTCACTTGGAACGGTGAGCGTCGCGGGGAAACCGTCGCACATCCCCCGACAGCGCAGGGGATCAAAGCTGCCAGCCGTTTACGTGATCAAGTAGTCAACCTCATCCGACACAACTTGCTTGATGACGAGAAGTACGCCGAGCTCTTCCCGGGCTCAGAGGCGGCGCGGCAAGCTGCAGACGCCATGCCCAGTCTGGGCGCCTACACACAGATGTGGCTGGATAGTCGAGACATCGTTCAGGGTACCCGGGACAACTACAAGAGCGTCTTCAACATCTATTGGATGCCCTACCTCGGCTTACGCCGGATCGACATGATCACGCCTACCATGCTTCGCGGTGTTATCTCGCAGATCCAATGGACGTCGGTCGGGGTCAAGCGCAATGCCATCATCAAGCTGGCGAGCGTGTTCAAAACAGCGGTTTTCGACGGTTTGATCACCAAGAACCCTACCGCCTCGCTCGACAAGCCGAGGGTTGTCAAAAAAGTTGTGGACCCTTACACCAGGTCGGAGGCAGAGACGATTATCTCGCACCTCTACACGACGCTTCAGAAATACTGCCAGATCTACGCTGCGTTCTTCGAGTTCTGCTTCTTCACCGGGGTCCGGCCTGGCGAAGCAATGGGCCTGAAGTGGGAGGATGTCGACCTAGATCAGCGATCAGCAACGATTCGCCGGATCATCGTCAATCGGGCGCCTGAGGAGCGTACCAAGACCAAGTATCACCGGGTGGTGTTGCTCAACGAGCGCGCGCTGAACGCCATCAATCAGGCCCAGCGGATGGCGACACTTCGACGCATGGCATCCAAATCGGCCCACCCAGTAAGCCCTTTTGTGTTCCAACCGAGCAAAGGTGGGCTGTGGATCAACGAGCCAAGTGTTACAATCCGCCACTTCAAATCAGCGCTCAAGGCGCTGAATATCCGTGAACGCCGTCAGTATGACACCCGCCACACCTACGCAACCATGTGCCTAATGTCTGGGATGAACCCTGCGTTCATAGCGAACCAGCTTGGCCACAGCGTTGAGATGTTGCTTTCTACCTACGCGAAATGGATCAGCTCCTCCTCGGACTGGAGGGGCTGGAGAAGCTGCCGCCCCGAGTCGAATTGGCCCAAAATTGGCCCAAAACTGACACGAAGGCCTAAATACACCTCTGGAACCCCCGCAGGACAAGCACTTGATCTCCACAGCAAACATCACCATGCAGTTCGGCTCCAAGCCGCTGTTCGAAAACGTTTCCGTAAAATTCAACAACGGCAACCGCTACGGCCTGATCGGCGCCAACGGTTGCGGCAAGTCGACCTTCATGAAGATCCTCGGTGGTGACCTGGAGCCTTCCGGTGGCCAGGTCATGCTTGAGCCGAACACCCGCCTGGGCAAGCTGCGCCAGGACCAGTTCGCTTATGAAGAATTCACCGTGATCGACACCGTGATCATGGGCCACGGCCAGCTGTGGAAGGTCAAGGCCGAGCGCGACCGTATCTACTCGCTGCCGGAAATGACCGAGGAAGACGGCATGGCCGTCGCCGAACTGGAAACCGAGTTCGCCGAAATGGACGGCTACACCGCCGAATCCCGCGCCGGTGAACTGCTGCTGGGCCTGGGTATCCCCCTGGAGCAACACTTCGGCCCCATGAGCGAAGTGGCACCAGGCTGGAAGCTGCGTGTGCTGCTGGCCCAGGCATTGTTCTCGGACCCGGACGTGCTGCTGCTCGACGAACCAACCAACCACCTGGATATCAACACCATCCGCTGGCTGGAAACGATCCTCACGGCGCGTAACAGCACCATGATCATCATTTCCCACGACCGTCACTTCCTCAACAGCGTCTGCACCCACATGGCCGACCTGGACTACGGCGAGCTGCGCCTGTTCCCAGGCAACTATGACGAGTACATGACTGCGGCCACCCAGTCGCGCGAGCAGTTGCTGTCGGACAACGCCAAGAAAAAGGCCCAGATCGCCGAACTGCAGACCTTCGTCAGCCGCTTCTCGGCCAACGCCTCCAAGGCCAAGCAGGCGACTTCGCGTGCCAAGCAGATCGACAAGATCCAGCTGGCCGAGGTCAAACCTTCCAGCCGTGTCAGCCCGTTCATCCGTTTCGAGCAGACCAAAAAACTGCACCGTCAGGCGGTGGTGGTCGAGAAGATGGCCAAGGCCTTCGACGACAAGGTGCTGTTCAAGAACTTCGACATTACCGTCGAAGCGGGCGAACGCGTAGCGATCATCGGCCCCAACGGTATTGGCAAGACTACCCTGCTGCGCACCCTGGTCGGCGAAATGACCCCGGATGCAGGTTCGGTGAAATGGACCGACAGCGCCGAAGTAGGCTACTACGCCCAGGACCACGCTCACGACTTTGAAGACGACCTGAGCCTGTTCGACTGGATGGGCCAGTGGACCTCCGGCGAACAGGTAATCCGCGGCACCCTGGGGCGCATGCTGTTCTCCAACGACGAGATCCTCAAGTCGGTGAAGGTGATTTCCGGTGGTGAGCAAGGCCGCATGCTGTTCGGCAAGCTGATCCTGCAAAAGCCGAACGTACTGGTAATGGACGAGCCGACCAACCACCTGGACATGGAATCGATCGAGGCGCTGAACCTGGCGCTGGAAAACTACCCGGGTACCCTGCTGTTCGTCAGCCACGACCGCGAGTTCGTGTCGTCGCTGGCCACACGCATCATCGAGCTGTCGCCCGATGGCGTGGTGGACTTCAGCGGCACCTACGACGATTACCTGCGTAGCCAGGGCGTGCTGGTCTGATTGACGAAGGCCCGGCCAGTTACGCTGACCGGGCCAGCCTGTTGGCGGGCAAAACCGCTCCCCAGGTACGGCGCAGCCATCAAAGCCAGTGCGGTATCCAGGGAAGCGGACTTGCCGGTGATAGAGCCCCGACAGTTCAGGTCACTCGCGCTGCCATACTGCCCCGGCAATGTCGACCCGCTTGGGCAGTACCTTGTTGTCAAAGAACAGGTCGGCGGTGCGCTGTTGCGCCGCCACGATCTGATCACTCACCGGCAACACCGGTGATGCTGGCCGGTGGCTGAAACTGCGCTGCACCACTGCTTCTGACAAACCCATGAACTGCGCCAGCAAGCGGATACTCCCGGCCTCGTCGCTGCGGGTAAGCGCCTCGGCGCGGCTGATTTCGTCCAGCAATTGGCCGACAAAGGCACCATGGGCTTCGACATAGGTGCGTGAACCCAGCATGAACGGCCCAATCAACCCCAACCCTTGGCCGTCCGCCAGCAGCCGCGCCTTGCCCTCCAGGTCGATAGCCGAGTAGAACGGGTCCCAGATTGCCCAGGCATCCACACTGCCCCGCTCGAATGCCGCCCGGGCATCAGCAGGTGCCAGGTACACCGGCTGAACATCGCGAATGCTCAGCCCGGCCTTGGCCAAGGCACGCAACAGCAGGTTGTGTGCACTGGAGCCCTTCTGCAAGGCAATGCGCTTGCCCTTGAGCTCAACCACCGCGCGGATCGGGCTGTCTTTCGCCACCAAAATCACTTCGGCCTGGGGCTTGGGCGGTTCGGCACCGATGTACAGCAGGTCGGCGCCGGCGGCCTGGGCGAAAATCGGCGGGATATCACCGGTTGAGCCAATATCGAGGCTGCCGATGTTCAACGCTTCAAGCATCTGCGGGCCGGCGGGGAACTCAATCCATTGCACGCGGGTGTTGGCAAAGCGTTGCTCCAGCAGTTGATGCTGCTTGGCCAGCACCAGGCTGATCGAGCCTTTCTGGTAACCGATGCGCAAGGTAGCCGGGTCTGCGGCCTGGGCCGCGCCGGCCAGGGCCAGCAACAGCAGCGTGGCAAGGTGTAGCAAGCGCATGGGTCACTCCTTCCAGTCGGTCGCGGGTTTTTCCCACAGGTTGATCCCGCCTTCCACAGCGTACTGGTCAATCGCGGCCAGCTCTTCTGCGCTGAATGCCAGGTTGTCGAGGGCGGCCACGTTCTCGGTAATCTGCTCGGGCCGGCTGGCACCGATCAGCGCAGAGCTCACCCGTGGGTCGCGCAGTGTCCAGGCCAGGGCCAGTTGGGCCAGGCTCTGGCCTCGCTGACGGGCAATCTCATTCAGGGCGCGTGCTCGGGCGATATTGGCTGCCGACAAATGTTCAGGCAGCAGCGAGCCACCACCTGCGCGGTTCACCCGGGCGTCGGCCGGGATGCCATTCAGGTATTTGTCGCTGAGCAGGCCCTGGGCCAGCGCAGTGAATACGATCACCCCGGCACCCAAGGCATCGGTGGTGTCGAGCAGGTCCCTCTCGATCCAGCGGTTGAACAGGTTGTACGACGGCTGGTGGATCAGCAGCGGTACCTTCAACGCGTGAAGCAACGCCGCAATTTCCGCGGTTTTTCCGGCCGAATAGGACGAGATGCCGATGTACAGCGCTTTGCCCTGGCGCACGATGTCGGCCAGTGCGATGGCCGTTTCTTCCAGCGGGGTGTCGGCATCGAAGCGGTGCGAATAGAAGATGTCGACGTAATCCAGGCCCAGGCGCGCCAGGCTCTGGTCCAGGCTGGCGAGCAGGTACTTGCGCGAGCTGCCGCCCTGCCCATAAGGCCCTGGCCACATGTCCCAGCCGGCCTTGCTGGAAATGATCAGCTCGTCACGGTGGCTGCGCAGGTCTTCACGCAGCAGCCGGCCAAAGTTGGTCTCGGCACTGCCATAGGGTGGGCCATAGTTGTTGGCCAGGTCGAAATGGTTGATACCGGCATCGAACGCCGTGTGCAGCAAGGCCCGCTGAGTGCTGATAGGCGTTGCGTCGCCAAAATTGTGCCACAGGCCCAGGGACAGGGCCGGCAGCACCAGGCCGCTGCGACCGACACGGCGGTAAGGCATGCGCGCATAGCGCTCGGGGTTGGCGGTGTAGCTCATGGTTGGCCTCGTTAGGCAAAGTAAGGGTTGGCTGGGCGCGGCAGGCCCAGGTGCTCGCGCAGGGTGTGGCCCTCGTACTGACGGCGGAACAGGCCGCGGCGCTGCAACTCGGGCACCACGTGCAGCGCGAAGTCTTCCAGGCCCAGTGGCAGGTGCGGCACCAGCACGTTGAAACCATCGGCGCCACCGCCTTCGAACCAGGCTTGCAGTTCATCGGCGATCTGCGTCGGGGTGCCGACCAGGCTGTAGTGCCCTCGCCCACCGGCGATACGCCGGCCCAGCTGGGCCAGGGTGAGTTGTTCGTTGCCGGCCAGTTCGGTCAGCAGTTGCTGGCGGCTGCGCTGGCCGTCTTCGGTGGGCGGCAACTCTGGCAGCGGGCCGTCTAGCGGGTAACCGGAAAGGTCAAAGTTGCCGAGCATTCGCCCGAGCAGGCCAACACCGACCCGTGGGTCAACCAGTGCCTGGAACTGTTCGTACTTCTCTTCGGCCTGTGCCTGGCTTTGCCCCACCACCACGAACACGCCGGGCATGATCTTCAGCGAATGCTCATCACGCCCATGGCGGGCCAGGCGGCCTTTGAGGTCGGCGTAAAAAGCCTGTGCGCGGGCCAGGCTCGGCTGGGCGGTAAACACCACCTCGGCGCTTTGCGCGGCAAGCTCGCGGCCGGTTTCGGACGAGCCTGCCTGCACCAGCACCGGCCGCCCCTGTGGTGAACGGGCGACGTTGAGTGGGCCTTTGACATGAAAGTGCTCGCCCACGTGATCGAGGGCACGCACGGCCTGCGGGTGGTGGAACAGGCCGCTGGCCTTGTTGCGCACGAACGCATCATCGGCCCAGCTGTCCCACAGCCCCTGCACCACCTGCTGGAATTCGCAGGCGCGGGCATAGCGCTCGGTATGCGGGATGTGTGCCTGGCGGCCAAAGTTGCCGGCCTCTGCCGCAGCGTCGGAGGTGACCAGGTTCCAGCCGGCACGCCCTGCGGACAAGTGATCCAGCGAGGCGAACTTGCGTGCCACATGGTACGGCTCGTTGTAACTGGTGGTGGCCGTGGCGATCAGGCCAATGCGGTCGGTGACTGCGCTCAGCGCCGACAACAGGGTCAGTGGCTCGAAGTACACCGAGCGGGCACTGTGGCTGGCCAGCGGGTCGCTGGGCGCGGCGACGCTGTCGGCGACGAACAAGGCATCGAAGCACGCCGCTTCGGCGATTTGCGCGGTGCGTTTGTAGGTGGCGAAATCCAGCGGGTCTGCCGGCACGTCCGGGTGGCGCCAGGCGGCCACGTGGTGACCGGTGGCCATGAGGAAGGCGCCCAGATTCATTTGGCGGGGCATGTGGTTCTCCTTGAATGCGCAGCCTGATTTGTAGGAGCAGCCTTGTGCTGCGAAGAGGTCCGCCAGGCCAGCACATCTCTACTCAACATGCCGGCCCTTTCGCAGCACAAGGCTGCTCCTACACAATTGTGGTGTTTGCTATGTCAGCCTCAGAAATCCTTGCGTAATTGCACGCCGAAGTAGCGCCCGTCATCCCGCGGTACCGAGCGGTAGATGTAGTCGCCACCACTGGCCAGCATCTGCGCATACGATTTGTCACCCAGGTTTTTGCCCAGCAGGGCTACGCGCCAGCCGTCGTTGTAGTCGGCCAGGGCGATGCTGGCATTCCAGATGCCATAGGCGCCCTGCACGGTGTCCGGGTTCTGGTCCAGGCTGAACTGCACGGCGTCCTGCCAGCTGTAATCGCTGCTCAACTCCACATCCAGGCCGTTATCCAGCGGGATCACGTAATCGGCGCGCAGGTAGGTCTTCCAGTCCGGCGTGAATGGCAGGCGGCCGCCGTCGATGTTGCAGTTGGCCGCCGCGCCCGCCGGGCAGTTGAAGTGGTCGACACGGGCCTTGGTGTAGGCCACGGCTGTCGACAGCTTCAGGCGCGAGGTGGCCTGGAAGCTGGCATCCAGCCCACACCCTGGGTCTTGACCTTGCCGGCGTTGACCAGGCGGGTCACCACCTGGTTGGCCACGGTGTCGAAGAAGTTGGCCTGGTAGTTATCGTAGTCGGTGTGGAAAACGGCCAGGTTGGCGGTCAGGCGATTGTCCAGCGCCGTGCTTTTCAAACCAATTTCGTAGGCATCCGAGGTCTCGGGCTTGAGTGCCTCGGTGTCGCGTGGCTGCATGTTGAAGAACACGTTGTAGGCCGGGCCTTTGTAGCCGCGCGAGTAGGTGACGTAGCCAGTCAGGTTGTCGTTGAAGTCGTATTGCAGGCCGGTGCGCCCGCTCCAGCCGTCCTCGTCCACCGAACCGGAACTTGCGGTCGAGGGCTGGATACCGGTCACTGCAGTGGCCGAGGTGGAGACCCGCCGGTGGTCGTACTCAAGGTCGTCGTGCGTCCAGCGCAGGCCGAAAATGGCACGGAAGTCGTCGGTGAAGTTGAAGGTGTTCTCACCAAACAGCGCGACACTGTCGTTGGTGGTGGAGTAGTCGGCGCGGCCGCTGTTGGCTACACCGCCATTGACCGACAGCCGCTGGTACGTCTCGTTGGACGTGCCATGCATGTAGAAGGCGCCCAGCACGTATTCATTGAACTGCCCTTTGGGCGACGTCAGGCGAAACTCCTGACTGTACTGGTCATAGTCAACCGTGCCCTTGTCATGGGACGCCGTCACCGGCAGCAAGGCACGGCGGTCGCCGTCCTGGTACTGGGTATTGTCCCAGCCCCGCCACGCACTGATCGAAGTCAGGGTGTAGTCGCCCAACTGCCAGTCCAGCTGCGCCGAAAGCCCCTGGTTTTCGTCCTCGACGTGGGTCTTGAAGTCGCTGTTGATGTCGCGGTTGTGCGCACTTGGCGTCACCGGGCGCAACTGGCTGGCAAATGCCGCGCTGGCGCTGGTGATGACGCCGCTGGGCAAAGTGTCCTCGCCCTTCATGTAATCGGCGATCAGGGTCAGGCGCACGCCTTCGTTGGGTTCGAACTCCAGCTTGCCGCGGGCGCCTTTGCGTTCGTAGCCATTGACGTCGTGACCATTGGCAACGTTTTCGACATTGCCGTCGTAGTCGCCCCACAAGGTGCTCAACGAACCCTTCAGCTGCTCGCTCAGGCGCCCGCCAATCCCAAAGCGCAGGCGGTTCTCGTCGCCACCGCCAAAGTGCGAATAGTCCACATAGCCCTGGGTCTGCTCGGGGATGGCTTTGCTGACCACGTTGAGTACGCCGGCCGAGGCGTTCTTGCCAAACAGCGTGCCCTGCGGCCCGCGCAGTACCTCGATGCGTTCAAGGTCAAGCAGGTCGAGGGTCGACTGGCCCGGGCGCCCGAATACCACGCCATCGACCACCGTCGCCACGGTTGGCTCGACGCCGGGCGAGGTAGAAATGGTGCCCACGCCACGGATGAACAGCGAGGTGTCCTTGTTCGAGGCGCCGGCGCGGTAATTGAGGGTAGGCACCTGCTGGACGATGCTGGCAACGTTGTTGCGGTTGTCGCGCTCTAGCTGTTCGCCATCGATCACCGACACGGCCACTGGCACTTCCTGCAGCGTGGCTTCGCGGCGCGTGGCAGTCACAGTGACCGCGCCCAATGCAGTGGCCTGCGGAGCCGCTGCTTCGGCCGGCTCGGCGGCGTGGGCAGCTTGGCCAAAAGCGGCCAGCAGGATGGCTGCGGCCAGCGGCCGACGTTGCGTAGCGGGGAACGGTGTACGGCTTTTATGCATGGTGCTCACTGCCTCGGGAAACCAGACCAGGCCCCATCTGGCGGGGCCGACACGGAGTTGCTGTGGTTGTCTGGTCTCGCTCGTGCGAGTGGCAGGCGCTTGCCAACAGCTGCGCTTGTTAGCGCTAACATAAGCAAGTATCAGAGGCCTGCGCTTAGCACGTCAAATACTTAAAAGTCAGATTGATATGCAATATAGCTATTTGCCAAGCGCCGTCCCGTTAGCGCTACCATCGCGCCATTTCCCCAGGAGGCAGCCCGGTGAGCCAGGCCAAGGATACCCCCCGCAAGCGCCGCGGCGCAGGCCGTGTCACCCTTGCCGAGGTGGCACGGGCCGCCGAGGTTTCGGCCATCAGCGTGTCGCGCTACTTCAACCAGCCAGACCAGGTTTCGCCGCCGTTGCGCGAGCGTATCGAAGCCGCCGTGCAGGCGCTGGGCTATGTGCCCAACCTGGTGGCCGGGGGGCTGGCCTCGGCCCGCGGGCGCATTGTCGGCATGGTGATCCCGAACATTTCCGGGCCGATCTTTGCCCAGACTATCCAGGCGTTCAGCGACACCCTCAGCCGCCATGGCTACCAGTTGCTGCTGGCTTCCAGTTATTTCAGCGAAGCCCAGGAAGAAAGCGCAGTACGGGCCTTCCTCGGTTGGTCGCCGGCAGCGTTGGTGGTGACCAGCCATTTCCACAGCCCAGCCACCGAAAGGATGCTGGCCGACGCAGACGTGCCCGTGGTGGAAATCTGGGACTACCGCCCGGAGCGGGCGCCCATGCAGGTGGGTTTCCTGCATCACCAGGTGGGCGTTCAGGCCTGCCGCTACTTGCTGGGCAAGGGCCACCGGCGCATCGCTTTCGTGCAGAACAGCGCGGCCGGCGACCTGAGTGCGCTGGAGCGGCGCGATGGCTATATCGAGGCATTGCATGAAGCCGGGCTGGAGCCCTGGGTGTTCGTGCCCTCGGCCGACTGCGCGCCGTTCGAGGCGGGCAAGCAGGCCATGGACGCGTTGATCCGCCGCACCCCACGGCCCGAGGCGATCATCTTCGCCAATGACAACCTGGCTGCCGGCGCCCTGCTGGCGGGCCAGCGCGCCGGTTTGCGCCTGCCCGAAGACATGGCCATTGTCGGCTTTGGCGACTACCCCTTTGCTGACATGCTGTTGCCCAGCCTGACCACCCTGCGCCCGCCCTCGCGAGAAATTGGTGAAATGGCGGCGTTGCGGGTGCTGCAGCACCTGGGTGTGGTGGCGTGTGAGGGTGAAGTGCAGCGGCTCAACCTGTTGACGTGTGAGTTGATTGCCCGCGAAAGCGCGTGAGGTGCACAGGTGCTGTGACAATTCGGTGATTGAGGATTATTCTCCTCTGGTATGTCCCACCGCCCCAATATGTGAGCGCCGAATATGAAAATCGATGACATGGACGCCTTCGTGGCGGTCATCCGTTGCCAGTCGACCAACCTCGCCGCCGAGGCCCTGCAACTGACCCAGCCGGCCATCACTCGCCGGGTGCAGAACTTCGAGGAAGACCTGGGCGCCACCCTGCTCGACCGCAATACCAAGCCGCTGAAACCGACTCCCATGGGCCTGCGGGTGTACGAGCAGTGCAAGGCGATCTTGCGTGAGATCGACTCGCTGCGCGAGCTGGTGGCCAACGACGGGGCCCCGTCCGGTACCCTGCGCCTGGGCGTGCCGCAAACCCTTGGCGATGTGGTGCTGCTGGATGCGTTGGCACAAATGCGTGAAACCTACCCTGACCTGCGCACCCAGGTCACCAGCGGCTGGGGCAGCAGCCTGATCGCACGCATGGAAAACGGCGAGCTGGATGCCGCTGCGGCACTGTTCCCGCCGGGCAAGATCTTCCCCGAGGGCATCGCCAGCCAGTCGATTGCACGCATGCCACTGCGGGTGGTAGCGGCCAAGGGCAGTACCGGCAAGCGCAGCCTCAAGCTCAAGGACTGCTACACCCGTGGCTGGGTGCTCAACCCCGATGGGTGCGGCTTTCGCGCCGGGCTGCAGCGCGCCTTGAGCGAACAAGGGCTGAGGCTGTCGATCAACCTGGAGACCTTTGGCACCGAGCTGCAACTGGGGCTGGTGGCCAATGGGCAGGGGCTTGGGCTGGTGCCCGAACCCTTGTTGCAGAACAGCCGCCACCGGGATGCGCTGGACGTGGTCAATGTGACGGACTTCAAGCCGCAGGTGGATTTGTGGCTGTTCCACCCACGCTACCTGGGCAACCTGCAGGAGCCAGTCGAGCTGTTTGGCCGCGTGGCCGGGCAGCAGCTGTGCGGTTGAGCACAAAGCGCAATCCCCTGTAGGAGCGGCGCTGCGTCGCGATCGGGCTGCGTAGCAGCCCTAGCATTTAATTGGCAATAAAATAACCAACTCGCATAACAAAATACCAATGTAATTCTCTCAATTAATAATTAGCATAGAACCAAAAAGACTTTTACAGCAATCATCCATACGAATACGGTCTTAGAAACCCACCGTGTTCCAGGGATGAATACCCATGAGTCACCCCCTTTCCGCCAGCGCGCTTGCCGAGCTTACCCAGGCCTTGGCCGCCAACGCCGAACGCTACGACCGCAGCAGCCAGTTCCCCGCCGACAACTTCGACCTGCTGCACCGCCACGGCCTGCTGGGTTTCACCGTGCCCCGCGCATTGGGCGGCGCTGGCGCCGACCTGGCCAGTGCGCGTCAGGTTATCGCCGCAGTCGGCAAAGGTTGCCCGTCCACCGCACTCATCCTGGTGATGCAGTACCTGCAGCACTTTCGCCTGCAAGACGAGGACCGCTGGCCCGAGCACCTACGCCTGCAGGTAGCCCGCGACGCGGTGGCCGACGGCGCGCTGATCAACGCGTTTCGCGTGGAGCCAGAGCTGGGTACACCCGCCCGCGGTGGCCTGCCAGCCACCGTCGCCCGGCGCACCGCAGAAGGCTGGCGGTTGTCCGGGCGCAAGATTTACTCCACCGGCAGCCATGGCCTGACCTGGTACCTGGTCTGGGCCCGCAGCGACGACCAGGATCCACTGGTAGGCGGCTTCCTGGTGCACAAGGACACCCCGGGCATTCGTATCATCGAAGACTGGGACCACCTGGGCATGCGCGCCACCTGCAGCCATGAGGTGCAGTTCGACGAGGTGCTGATCCCGCTCGATCATGCCGTCAGCGTTAGCCCGGCCAGCGCACCGCGCCCCGAGCTGGACAGCACAGGCCTGCTGTGGATGGCGGTGTTGCTGCCTGCGCTGTACGACGGGGTGGCCCAGGCCGCACGCGACTGGCTGGTGCAGTTCCTGAACCACCGCGCGCCGTCTAACCTGGGCGCACCGCTGGCCAGCCTGGCGCGCTTCCAGGACGTGGTCGGGCGCATCGACACGTTGCTGTTCGCCAACCAGAGCCTGCTGAATGCGGCCGTGTCCGGGCAGGTCGACCCGCGCCACGCCGGGCAGCTCAAGCACCTGGTCAGCCGCAATGCCATCCAGGCCGTGGAACTGGCCATCGAGGCTGCCGGCAACCCTGGCCTGTCGCGGCGCAACCCGCTGGAGCGGCACTACCGTGATGTGCTGTGCAGCCGCATCCACACCCCTCAGGACGACGTGGTGCTTGGCCATGTCGGCCGTGCCGCCCTGGCGGAGGTGGCAGCATGAGCCACTCGATCATCGCCAGCCAGCTGGACGCACCGGCCAACCAATACCTGCGTGATCGATTACCCGACCATGAGGTAATCGATATCGCCCCCGGCCAATTGCAGCTGGACGTACCCGCCGATGTGTTCATCGTGCGCCCGATCAATGTACGCGGTAACCGCGTGGACAACCCGCCAGCCGGCTGGCCATGGTCGTTGCGTTGGGTGCAGGTGGTGTCCTCGGGTATCGACTTCTACCCCGACTGGGTGTTTCAGGGCCCGCCGGTCACCAGTGGCCGCGGCGCCAATGCCGAGCAGGTGGCCGAATTCGCCCTGGCCCTGGTGTTTGCCGCAGCCAAACAACTGCCGGGCCTGTGGGTCAAGGACGCCGACTGGCGCCTGACGCCGCTGGCCCCGGTACGTGGCCGCACCTTGGGCATATTCGGCTTCGGCAGCATCGGCCAGAGCCTGGCGCGCAAGGCAAACGCCCTGGGCATGCCGGTATTGGCGCTGAACCGCCCAGGCCAGCCCATCGCCGAGGTGCCGGGCGTGCAGCGCGTCGACAACCTGCAACAGCTGTTTGCCGGCAGCGATCACCTGGTCATCGCCGCCCCGCTCACCCCCGCCACCCGTGGCCTGATCGACCGCCAGGTGCTGGCCCAGGCCAAACCCGGGCTGCACCTGATCAACATTGCCCGTGGCGGGTTGCTGGACCAGGGCGCCCTGCTCGAAGCGCTGGACAACGGGCTGATCGGCCGCGCCAGCCTCGATGTCACCGAACCCGAACCGTTGCCGGCAGGCCATTCGCTGTACCACCACCCTCGGGTATTTCTGTCGCCACACACTTCGGCGATTTCCGAGGACGGCTACCCCGCGCTGCTCGAGGCATTCCTCGACAACTTTGCCCGTTACCGCGAACAGGCGCCGCTGCTCAACCTGGTCGACACCCAGCGCGGCTACTGAACCCACACCTATTGGAGAACACCATGACTGCACTGTCTGCCGTCACCACCCAGGAAAACACCGTACGCCAACGGGTCAGCGCCGAAGAATGGGAGGTGCGGGTCAAACTGGCGGCGGCCTACCGCCTGGCCGCGCTGTTCCGCTGGACCGACCACATCTACACGCACTTCTCGGCACGCGTTCCGGGGCCTGACGAGCACTTTCTGATCAACGCCTTCGGGCTGCTGTTCGACGAAATTACCGCATCCAACCTGGTGAAGGTGGACGTGGACGGCACCATCATCGACGACCCGCTGGGCCTGGGCATCAACCAGGCAGGCTATGTGATTCACAGCGCCATCCACCGCGCCCGCCATGACCTCAAGGCCGTGCTGCACACCCACACCCGCGATGGCGCGGCGGTGTCGGCCCAGCGTGATGGCCTGCTGCCGATTTCGCAGCACGCCCTGGCCTACTACAGCCGGGTGGCGTACCACGATTACGAAGGCGTCGCCCTGGACCTGGACGAACAGCAGCGGCTGGTGGCCAACCTGGGTGACAGCAACATCCTGATCTTGCGCAATCACGGGCTGCTGACCGGGGGTGTCAGCGTGGAACATGCCTTCCGTGAGCTGCATGGGCTGGAGCGGGCCTGCAACATCCAGGTAGCGGCGCAGGCCGGGGGCAATGACCAGTTGCTGCATGCTGCACCTGCGGCGATTGCCAAGGTACATGAGCAGTCCAAGCGGTTTTCCGATGGGTTGGGCGAAGGGATCCAGCGACATTGGGATGCGTTGATCCGGCAGCTGGACCGGGAGGGGCTGGATTACCAGAACTGACAGTTTCTGTGGCCTGTACCGGCCCTATCGCCGGCAAGCCAGCTCCCACAGAGACTGCACTGGATTCAGGCCTGTGGTGATCCTGTAAGAGTCAGCACCCACAGGGACTGCACTGGATTCAGGCCTGTGGCGATCCTGTGGGAGCTGGCTTGCCGGCGATAGGGCCCCAACAAACACCTCAAACTTCACTGAAGGAACGCCCAATGCCCCCATTCCACCTGGCCAGAAACCTGCTGGCCTGCGCCACCTTGGCCTTCACACTCGCCGGCTGCTCCCCTTCCAGCGAAGAAAGCACCAGCAAAACCCTGAACATCGCCTTCTGGGGCGACAACACCACGCTGGTCAGCGTCGACCCGTTCCAGGTCTACTGGCTGGAGCACCGCGTACTGCTGCGCAACGTGGCCGAATCGCTCACCGACCAGGACCCGGCCACCGGCCGCATCATCCCATGGCTGGCAAGCAGCTGGGAGGTTAGCGATGACGCCCTGCAGTACACCTTCCACCTGCGTAACGACGTCACCTTCAGCAACGGCGAGCGCTTCGACGCCCAGGCCGTGAAAACCGCTTTCGACAGCAACAAGGCCTTCGCCACTCAGTTGCCCGCCACCTTCGGCGCCACCTACCTGGCCGGTTTCGACCATGCCGAAGTGGTTGATCCGTTCACCGTGCGCCTGGTGTTGTCGCGGCCCAACGCCGGTTTCCTGCAGGCCACCTCCACCACCAACCTGGCCATCCTCGCCCCGGCCTCCTATGCGCTCAGTGCCCAGGAGCGTTCGCTGGGCAAGATCATCGGCACCGGCCCGTTCATCCTCGAACATTACACCCCGGAAGTCGGCGCACGCCTTGTGAAGCGAGCGGACTATGCCTGGGCCTCGGCCAACGTCAAAAACCCCGGCGCTGCCCACCTGGACCGCGTGGAGATCAGCTACATCCCCGAAGAAAGCGTGCGCAACGGCCTGTTCCTGCAAGGCAAGGCCGACATCCTCTGGCCACGCAACCCGTTTTCCGAGGTTGACCTGAAGCTGTTCCAGGCAAAAGGCGCGACCATCCAGAGCCGCTCGTTGCCAGGCCCGGCACTCAACCTGTACCCCAACACCCGCAACGACCGCCTGCTGGGCGACCGCCAGGTGCGCCTGGCCTTGCAGAAGGCCATCGACCGCACCAGCTACGCGCACACCGTATACAACGCCGAGTTCCCGGTGGTGGCCGGGGTGTATGACGTGACCACGCCGTACTTCAAGCCCCAGGCTGACAAGCTGGCCTACGACCCGCTGGGGGCCGAGCGCCTGCTGGACGCTGCCGGCTGGAGCAAGGGTGACGACGGCTACCGGCACAAGGACGGCAAACGCCTGACCCTGCGCTACAACATCTCCCCCGCCGAAAGTGCCGGTGATGTGCTGGTACAGGATCAACTGCGCAAGGTCGGCATCGACCTCAAGCTGAACGTGTTGACCCGTGCCGAATGGGTGGCCGGCAACGCCTCGGGCAACTACGACCTCACCTCCACCTACATGACCCGCGCCGACCCGATCATCCTGCAGACCATCCTCGACCCACGCGCCGCCAGCAGTGCCACTCTGGCCACCAATACCTACGAGCCACACACCCTGGCCCAGGCACAGACCCTGTTCGACAACGGCATTACCGCCACCCGCGACGAACAACGCGCCCAGGCCTATGGCCAGTTGCAAGACCTGCTGGTTGACGAAGCTTCGGCCTTCCCGCTGTACGAACGCGTGTGGCAAGCCGCCACCGCCCCCCGGGTCAAGGACTTCCGCTGGACAGCCGAAGGCTTTGCCTTCCTCAGTGACATTCAGGTCGCGCAGCCATGAACCGCTACCTGATCGGCCGCATCGGCCAGGCGCTGCTGGTGCTGTGGGGCGCCTACACCATCACCTACTTCATCCTCTACCTGCTGCCCGGTGACACCCTGGCGATCATGCTCAGTGCGTCGGGCATGGAAGCCGATGGCCTGTCGCCCGAGGACTTGGCCAAGGCCCGTGCCTACTACGGGCTGGACAAGGGCATTTTCGAGCAGTACTTCGACCTGCTGTGGCGGGCCTTGCATGGCGACCTGGGCCAGTCGCTGTCACTCAACCGGCCGGTGACCGCGCTGCTGGCCGAGCGCCTGCCGCAAACACTGGCCCTGGCCGGGTTTGCCATTGTGCTGTCGCTGCTTGGCGGCATCGGCCTGGCCTACCTCACCGCCTACCTGCAATGGCAACCGTTGAAAGTGGCGCTGTCGCGTTTGCCGTCACTGGGTTTTTCGGTGCCGGTGTTCTGGATGGGGCTGCTGCTGATACAGGTGTTCGCCTTTGGCCTGGGCTGGTTTCCGGCCACCGGAAGCCAGGGGTTTGCCAGCCTGGTGCTGCCGGCGGTGACACTGGCCATCCCCAGTGCTGCGGTGTACGCGCAGGTATTGCAGCGCGGCTTCCAGAGCATATGGCAGGAGCCCTACATCGCCACCGCCTTCGCCAAGGGCCTGAGCCGTGGGCAGGTACAGGCACGGCACGGCCTGCGTAATGCTGCCCTGCCAATCCTTACCCTGGTCGGTTTGCAGGTAGGCAATACGGTGTCTGGGGCGGTGCTGGTCGAGACCATTTTCTCGCGCAATGGCGTTGGCCGCCTGGCCCAGGAAGCCGTGCTACGCCAGGACATTCCGGTGGTGCTGGCGATTGTCGCAGTGTCGGCGGCAGCCTTTGTGCTGGTGAACCTGCTCGTCGACCTGCTGTACCCATACCTTGACCCCCGTATCGCCCACGCCACAAAGGTGACCTGACCATGACCGCCGATACCCACCCCCTGCGTGCCGCCGCCCCGCCAGTAACCTGGAAGCGCCGCACACGCCTGCAACGCCTGGGCCAGGCACTCGCGCCGTTGCTGGCCCGCCCGGGCTTCAGCCTGGCGTTGCTGGTGGTGTTGTTCGCCCTGCTGGCGGCACTGGCGCCGCACTGGCTGACCAGCTTCGACCCTTACGCCACATCCCCCGCCGACAAGCTGCGGGCACCTGGCGCCGTGCATTGGTTCGGCACCGACGAGCTGGGCCGCGACCTGTACACCCGCGTGGTGTATGGCGCCAGCCTGTCGGTGCAGGCGGCATTGCTGGCGGTTGGCATTGCCCTGGCAGGCGGGTTGACCCTGGGCGTACTTGCCGGGTTTGCCGGCGGCCGCCTGGATGCCGCCCTCATGCGCCTGGTCGATGTGCTGCTGGCCCTGCCCGGCTTGCTGCTGGCCCTGGCCATTGTCACCGCCATCGGTTTTGGCACGGTGCCGGTGGCAATCGCCGTTGGCGTCGGCATCATCCCCGGCTTTGCCCGCACCACCCGCGGCGAAGTGCTGCGGGTCAAGACCTTGCCCTATGTCGAGGCCGCACGCCTGGGTGGCGCCAGCTGGCGCCGTACCTTGCTGCGGCATGTGCTGCCCAATGCCTGGGGGCCGGTGGCCGTGCTGGCCACGCTGGACTTCGGTGCCGCCATCCTGGCCACTGCCGGCCTGAGCTTCCTCGGTTTTGGCGCCGCACCGCCAGCGGCCGAATGGGGCACCTTGATTGCCAACGGCCGCCACTTCCTGATCACCGCCCCCTGGGTGTCGCTGCTGCCCGGCCTGTTCGTGGTCGCCGTGGTATTCAGCCTCAACCACCTTGCCCGTACCTTCGAGGAGCACCCACGATGAACGACCAGCCATTGCTTGTGGTACGCGACCTCAACATCAGCTATCACGCCTCAGGCCAGGCCACGCAAGCCGTCAGGCACCTTGCCTTCAGCCTGGCTCAAGGCGAAACCGTGGCCATTGTCGGCGAGTCAGGCTCGGGCAAGTCGACCTTGGCCAACGCCCTGCTCGGCCTGCTGCCGGGCACCGCCCGCATCGACAGCGGCCAGCTGTGGGTCGACGGGCTGGATGTGGTGCGCGCCAGCGAACGGCAGAAACGCCAGCTGCGCGGGCGTACCGTCGGCCTGGTGCCGCAAGACCCGATGGTCAGCCTTAACCCCACCCTGCGCATCGGCCAGCAGATCGGCGAGGCGCTGGTGCTGGCCCAAGGCGGCCGCTCGCGCAGCGTCGATGCGGATGTGCTGGAGTTACTTGCCCAGGTTGGCCTCGACAACCCAGCCATGCGCGCCCGCCAGTATCCGCACGAGCTGTCTGGTGGCATGCGCCAGCGGGTGCTGATCGCCATCGCCCTGGCGGGCAACCCACGCCTGATCATCGCCGACGAACCCACCAGCGCGCTGGACGTGACCGTGCAACGCAAGATCCTCGATCACTTGCAGCGGCTGGTGGCAGAGCGTGGCATCTCGTTGCTGATCATCACCCACGACCTGGGTATGGCCACCGACCGCGCCGACCGCCTGCTGGTGATGAAGCAGGGCGAACTGGTGGAGCAAGGCCCACCCGCGCAGATCGTGCAGACACCCCAGCACCCGTACACCCGCGCCCTGCTCAATGCCGCACCGGCATTCAGCGCTCGTCGCCAGCCGCGGCAACTGGCGCCCGGCACAAAGCCGATCCTCAGCCTGCAGGGTGTTGGCAAAACGTTCGAGCTGCCCAAGGTCAAAGGCCAGGACAACCGCTTTGTCGCGTTGCAGGGCCTCGACTTGCAGGTTCACCCGGGGCAAACGCTGGCCATCGTCGGTGAATCCGGTTCGGGCAAGAGCACCGCCCTGCGCATTGCCCTGGGCCTGGAAGCGCCCAGCCAAGGCCATGTGCTGTTCGACCAGCAGGATGTCACGGGCCACGGCTGGCGCCAGTTCCGCCCCTTGCGCCGACGCATGCAACTGGTACAGCAAAACCCCTTCGCCGCCCTCGACCCGCGTTTCACGGTGTTCGACAGCATTGTCGAGCCGCTGGTGTCGTTTGGCCTGCTCAAAGGTGCGGCACTGGAGCAGCGCGCCCGTGAACTGATCGAACGCGTGCACCTGCCTCTCCATTACCTTGACCGCCTGCCCCGCGAACTGTCCGGCGGCCAGCGCCAGCGGGTGGCGATTGCCCGGGCGCTGGCGCTACAGCCAGAACTGTTGCTGCTCGACGAGCCAGTGAGTGCGCTGGATGTGTCGGTGCAGGCGCAGATTCTGGCACTGCTGGATGAGCTGCAACGGGAGCTGGGTATGGCTTATGTGCTGGTGTCGCATGACCTGGCAGTGGTGGCGAGCATGGCCGACCAGGTGCTGGTGCTGCGACAGGGGCAGGTGGTGGAGCGAGGGACGGTGGCGCAGGTGTTCGACAGGCCGACGAGTGAATACACGCGGGAGCTGATTGCCGCCGTGCCCGGGCGGTTGGTCACTCTAGCAGCTTGATTGCGGCTTGAGCTTAAGGGCCTCGGGGGCTGCTTTGCAGCCCATCGCGACACAAGGCCGCTCCTACAGGGGACCGTGTTTTTTCAAGGCAACGCGACCCCCTGTAGGAGCGGCCTTGTGTCGCGAAAGGGGCGCAAAGCGCCCCCAGCAATGTCAGATCAGTGTCAAACACTAAAATGCGCAAAAAGCATTGGTTAATAGTTTTTTTATTTGTTTATTTCATAATTAGCATAGAACCACAAAGCCTTTCACAACCCCACCCCACACCCGCTAAGGTCACTCCAGACCGACCCCATTCCTGGCGGAGGCCGTCCATCACGACCACGCCAGGAGCCTTGCGCGCATGCACCTCTCTCACCCACAACCCTGCTTCATCTGCCCCCACGGGCCAGGTGACGCATGGCTGTCTCCATTCCATTTGCAGCACAACCCACAGGTATTCCGATGAGCAAACGACAGATCCGCCTGGGCGCCATGATCCATGGCGTCGGCCACGGCTGGGGCGAATGGCGCCACCCGCAAGCGTTGGCCGATGCCAGTGTCAATTTCGGCTTTTACAAACAGCAGGCCAAGCTGGCCGAAGCGGCAAAGTTCGACTTCGCCTTCATCGCCGACAGCCTGCATATCCACGCCCGCTCCAGCCCTCACTACCTCAACCGTTTCGAGCCTTTGACCATCCTTTCGGCGCTGGCTGGGGTAACCGAACACATCGGCCTGGTGGCCACGGTCACGGTCAGCTACACCGAGCCGTTTCAGGTCGCTCGCCAATTCGCCTCGCTGGACCTGATCAGCGGCGGGCGCGCAGGCTGGAACGTAGTGACCTCCTGGCTTTCCGGCACTGCGGACAACTTCGGCAAGGCTGAACACCCGCCGCATGCCGTGCGTTACCGGATTGCCCGTGAGCACGTGGACGTGGTCAAGGGGCTGTGGGACTCATGGGAGGACGACGCCTTTGTTCGCAACAAGCAAAGCGGGCAGTTCTTCGACCCGGCCAAACTGCACACCCTCGGCCACCAGGGTGAGTTCTTCAAGGTCAAGGGGCCGCTTAACATCCAGCGTTCGCCCCAAGGCCAGCCGCTGATCTTCCAGGCAGGCGTGTCGGAAGACGGCCGCAACTTCGCGGCGCAAAACGCCGACGCCATCTTTGTAAGCCCGGAATCGTTCGACGACGCCCACGCCTATTACCAGGACCTCAAGCAGCGTGCCGCGCGTCATGGCCGCGCCCCGGACGCACTGTTCATCCTGCCTGGCATCCGCCCTATCGTCGGCCGCAACGCCGAAGAGGTCGAGCAGCGCTACCAGCAGGCCGTCGACCTGGTGAGCATCGAAGATGCCCTGGTTGCCCTGGGGCGCCCCTTCAACGACTACGACTTCAGCCAGCATGACCTGGATGCGCCCTTCCCCGATCTCGGCACCCTGGGTAACGACAGCCACAGGGGCACCTCGGACCAGCTCAAACAACTGGCCCGCGATGAAGGCCTGAGCCTGCGCGAACTGGCACTGCGCTTCTCGCGCCCACGCAGAGACTTTGTCGGCACGCCGGAGCAGGTTGCCGATGCCTTGCAGCACTGGTTCGAAAACGGTGCTGCCGACGGTTTCATCATCAACTCATTGCTACCCGACGGCCTGCAGTACTTCACCGAGCATGTGGTGCCGCTGCTGCAAGCCCGTGGCCTGGTGCGCAGTGAGTACACCGGTACAACCCTGCGCGACAATTTCGGCCTCAGCGTGCCAGCAAACCGCAACACCCTGCGCCGTACCCAGACAGCGGTTGCGTGAGCCCACCCAGACAAGGAGTTTTGTTTCATGAGCCTCGAATTCATCGGCCTCATCGGCCCGCAGGAAAGCAGCGAATCCCAGGCGCCACGTGGCCCACTGGTCGATCTGGAGTTCATCAAGGCCTTCTCCCAGGCCCAGGAATATGGCGGCTTCGACAAGGCGTTGCTGGCGGTCAACACCAGCGCGCCGGACTCCCTCATCCTGGCCAGCTACGTGGCCGCCCTCACCGAGCGCATCGGCCTGCTGGTGGCCCACCGCCCGGGCTTCCAGGCCCCAACCTTCGCTGCCCGCCAGTTCGCTACCCTCGACCAGCTGAGCCGTGGCCGGGCCTCGATCAATGTCATTACCGGCGGCGACAGCGGCGACCTGCAGCGCGATGGCGACTTCCTCGACAAGGATGCGCGTTATGCGCGCACCGACGAGTACTTGCAGGTACTGCGCAACACCTGGACCCGCCACGAGCCCTTCGATCACCAAGGTGCTCACTATCGCATCGAAGACAACCTGACCTTGGTCAAGCCGGTGCAGCATTTGCCCATCTACTTCTCGGGCGCGTCGGACGCCGCAGTCGAAGTGGCCGCCAAGCATGCCGACGTCTACATGATGTGGGGCGAACCACTGGAGCAGGTACGCGAGCGCATCGCCAAGGTGCGCAAGGCTGCCGCCCGCTACGGGCGCGAGAAGCACATCCGCTTCAGCCTGTCGTTGCGGCCGATCCTGGGCGGCACCGAAGCCGAAGCCTGGGCCCGCGCCGAACGTATTCTGGCCGATGCCCAGGCGCGTATCGGTATCCGCCAGGGCAACCGCCGCGAGAAAAATTTCGGCAAGAGCAACGCCGGCTCCGAACGCCTGGTGCAGCTGGCCAGCCAGCGCAAGGTGCATGACACCCGGCTGTGGACCGAGATTGCGGCGCTGGGTGGCGGTGCAGGTAACTCCACCTCGTTGGTAGGGACTGCGGACCAAGTCGCCGAGGCGGCGCTGGCGTACTACGAACTGGGGGTTACTACCTTCCTGTTCCGTGGGTTCGACCAGTTGCGTGATGCGGTGGAATACGGGCAGGACCTCATTCCCCGTATTCGTGCGTTGGTAGAACAGCATGAGGCTGGACGCAGCACCCGCACAGCCTAGATCTCTGCTCGCTGTGCCGGCCTCTTCGCGGGTAAACCCGCGAAGAGGCCGGCACAGACAAAACACCTTCCCATACCCCTCACGCCAGCCCAATCGGGGCCTGGCGCCTATTCGCCTGCGTGCTCCACCGTAAACCGAGGACATGATGTCTAGAACACCGCTTTTCGCCCTCCCCCTGGCCTGCCTGCTCTCCCCGCTGGCCAACGCTGCCCCAACCTCCGAAGACCAACGCCTGGATACCGTCACGGTGATCTCCACCGGCCTGCGAGGCAACCAGCGCACCGTCGCCGACAGCCCGGCGCCAATCGACGTGATCAGCAGCGATCAACTATTGCGTACCGGCCGCGCCGAGCTGTCCGAGGCCATTTCCAAACTGCTGCCCTCGTTCAACTTCGGCACCAACATCGCCGGCTTCCAGTCTGGCGTGCGGCCGCTGAGCAACCGCAGCCTGGGCCCGGCCTACACCCTGGTGCTGGTCAATGGCAAACGCCGCCACAACAGCGCCGTGCCGGCCAGCGGCTCGACCGATAACAGCGGTGCCAACGCCGTGGATATCGACATGATCCCGGTCAGCGCGGTGTCGCACATCGAGGTCCTGAAAGACAGCGCCGCCGCCCAGTACGGCTCGGATGCGGTCGCCGGGGTGATCAACATCATCCTCAAGAGCGCCAGCAGCGGCGGCCATTACGAAAGCAGCTACGGCCAGTTGTACAGCGGCCAGGGCGAAACCATCAAATTGGCTGGCGACCAGGGCTTCAGCCTGGGTGACGGTGGTTTCCTGCACCTGTCCGGGGAGGCACGCAAGCGCGGTAGCGCCAACTGGATCGACAAGGCCGCCCCCGATTACCGCGCCTACTTCGAAGACGACCGCCAGGCCGCCTGGGACCACCGGGCAGTGAAGAACGGCGACCCCGACCTGCGCGCCTTCAACCTCGGCTACAACGCCGAGTTGCCGATCAACGACGCCCTCAAGCTGTATTCGTTCGCCACCTACGCCGAACGCAAGCTGGAGGCCTTCAACAACTACCGGCTGCCCAACAGCAACGCATCGATCCCGGAACTGTTCCCTGATGGCTATTTCCCGCTCAACAACATCAAGGACACCGACTACCAGTGGCTGCTCGGCGCCAAGGGCGCAGCGGGAGCCTGGGACTGGGACCTGTCCACCACCTACGGGCGCAACAAGAACCAACAGTCCAGCGACCTCACCATCAACCCCACCTACGGCCCTGCCTCGCCGACCTCGTTCGATGACCTGGCCACCTTGCAGTTCGACCAGTGGGTGAACAACCTGGACATCACCCGCGCCTTCGACGGGCTGTTTGGCCTGGCCGTGCCGACCCGCGTCTCGGCAGGCCTGGAGCACCGCTGGGAGCGCTTCCAGACCTTCGCCGGCGACCCCATTGCCTACAGCGTCGGCCCCTACACCTACCCGGCTACCCTGGCCGATGGGCGCCCTAACCCGCTCTATGCGCTGGCCAACGGCCAAACTGCCGTTGGCGCCCAGGCCGCGCTGACCATTCGCCCGGAAGACGAGGCCGATGTGAAGCGCAACAACTACGCCGCCTACATCGACCTGGGCCTGGACCTGACCCCGCGCTGGTACCTGGGCGCCGCCGCGCGCGTCGAGCACTACGACGACGACTCGGGCAACACCGCCAGCTTCAAGCTCAATTCACGCTATGAACTGAGCGAAACCGTGGCGGTACGCGGCACCTTGGGCAGCGGTTTCCGTGCACCGTCGCTGACACAGAGCGGCTATACGGTCAGCGACAACCGCACCGCGCTGGATGCCGACGGCAATGTAGTGCCGGCCCTGCGCCGCACCGTGGCGCCCGGCAGTGCTGCCGCGCTGGCATTCGGTGGTGACAAGCTCGACCCGGAGAAGTCGCGCAACGCCGGCCTTGGCCTGACCTGGCAGCCGGCGCGCCGGACCAGCGTCACCCTGGACACCTACCTGATCGACATCGACGACCGTATTCTGCTGACCGAAAACCTCTACGACCGGCAGAACGGTGCCGGTGCCATTGGCGACATTCTCGAATCGTTGGGCCTGGCGCGCACCACCTGGATCAACTACTACACCAATGCCTTCGACACCCGCACCCGTGGCCTTGACCTGGTGGGTGACCACACCAGCGAGTTCGGTGCCTGGGGCGATGTGCGCTGGACCTTGGGCTTCAACTGGAACAAGACCACCGTGCGCGGCACCCGAGGCACGCCCGCAGCGCTGGCCGCTGCCGGTATCGACGTGGTCGGCCATGGCCGCGAAGGCGACCTGGTAGCGGCCTCGCCTAAAACCAAATGGGTACTGGGCAGCCAGTGGTTGCTGGGTAACTTCACCGGCACCTTGCAGACCACCCGCTACGGCAAGGTCGAAACCTGGCAGCAGAACCAGGCCCAGGACCGCACCTTCGGCGCCAAGTGGATCACCGACCTGGACCTGTCGTACCTGCTGTTCGACAGCCTCACGGTCAGCCTGGGCGGCACCAATATCTTCAATGTGCGGCCAGACAAGAACGGCGTGTACAACGCCAACGGCAACCAGGCGGCGTACGGCAACCCGCCGTTCCACCCGGGTGGCGGCTATTGGTACACCAAGCTGGCCTACGACTTCTGAAGCATCTGCACACCTGCCCCGGGCTTGCCGTACGCCTCTGTGGGAGCGGGTTCACCCGCGAAGAATCCAACCCGGTGCATGGCACCGGCAAAGCCGGTGTTCGCGGGTAAACCCGCTCCCATAGGTGTGCGTTGCACCTTCGGTACTTGGCAATTGACGCAAAGCCCGCCCCATGGTCTCCTTATGCCTCACGTTCAGGTGCCCCCACAGGGGGTGAAACGGGAAACCGGTGCGTCCCAGGCCCTCCAGCAGGGCCGGACAAGACCGGTGCTGCCCCCGCAACGGTAAGCGAGTGAAGTGTCTGTACCACTGTGCCTTGTAGTCCGGCATGGGAAGGTGACGCTTTGCAGGAGCCCTGCTCCTCCTCGCAAGCCCGGAGACCGGCCTGGCGTTCATGAACACCCCGCGGTGGGCGGGCGCTGTTGCATTCCCCTGGGCGGTCACGCATCGGGGATGCCGCGCTTGCCCGTTGCCCACAAAAAGCAGAGGAACGCGTCATGCCCGTCACCAGCACCAAGCAACACAGCCTTGCCACCCCCGTCACCCTCAGCCAGCGCGTCGTCATCGCCGTCGGTGCCAGCCTGCTGGGCCTGTGCCTGGTGTATTTCGCCGGCTTCTCGCACATCGAGGCCGTGCACAACGCCGCCCACGACACCCGCCACAGCGCCGCCTTCCCCTGCCACTGAGTACGCCTGATGATTACGCGCATTGCCCGTACTGCGGGCTTCAGCGGGCTGCTTGCGGCCCTGCTGCTGACCCTGCTGCAAAGTTTCTGGGTTGCCCCGCTGATTCTTGAGGCGGAAACCTACGAATCCTCGGCCCCGGCCGCACAGCACGAACATGGTGGCGAAGTGGCCGCCCATGAGCACAGTGCCGAAGCCTGGTCACCGGAAGACGGCTGGCAACGGGTGCTGTCTACCACCGGTGGCAACCTGGTTGTCGCGGTCGGCTTCGCCCTGATCCTCGCCGCCCTGTACAGCCTGCGCGCACCGCAGCGTGCCGGCACCGGCGCGCTGTGGGGCCTGGCCGGTTTCGCCGTGTTCTGCCTGGCCCCGACCTTGGGGCTGCCACCCGAACTGCCCGGCACTGCTGCCGCCGACCTGGGCCAACGCCAGGCTTGGTGGATTGGCACGGCCAGCGCCACCGCCCTTGGCCTGGCCTTGCTGGTATTCGCCCGCCACTGGTTGCTGAAGGCACTGGGTGCCGTGCTGCTGGTAATCCCCCATGTCATCGGCGCGCCACAGCCAGAAGTACATGAAAGCCTGGCCCCCGAAGCGCTGGAGACCCAGTTCAAAGTGGCCTCCTGGCTGACCAATGCTGCCTTCTGGGTGGCCTTGGGCCTGCTCAGTGCGTGGCTGTTCCGCCGCTCCAGCCAGGCCTGATGCCGGCTTTCTACGCCGGCTTCGGCTGCCGTCGGGGTTGTCCGGCGGACACCCTGCAAACCCTGCTACACCAAGCCCTGGCTAGCCAGGGCCTGGCGCTTGCCGACCTGCGCGGCATTGCCAGCATCAGCCTCAAGGCCGACGAAGCTGGCTTGCAGCAACTGGCCGAACGCCTTGGCTTGCCCTTGGTGCTGTACCATAGCGCACAACTGCAAGCCTTTGAGCCGCTGCTCAGCCACCGCTCAGCCACAGCCCATGCCCACAGTGGCTGCTGGGGCGTGGCCGAAAGTGCGGCACTGGCCCTGGCCAGCCAGCAGCTGGGAACGGCAAGGTTGCTGCTACCCCGCGAGGTACTGGGCCCGGCAACCCTCGCCCTGGCCTGCTGAACATTTCGCTTTTATATCCTGCAAGGACTTTCCATGACGGTGTACTTCATCGGTGCCGGCCCCGGCGACCCGGAACTGATCACGGTCAAGGGCCAACGGCTGATCCGCCAGTGCCCGGTGATCATCTATGCCGGCTCACTGGTACCTGCTGCCGTGCTTGAAGGCCACCAGGCCGAGACCGTGATCAACAGTGCCGAGCTGCACCTGGAACAGATCATCGCCGCCATGCGCAGCGCACACGAACAAGGCCAGGATGTGGCGCGGGTACACAGCGGCGACCCCAGCCTGTACGGCGCCATCGGTGAACAGATCCGCCACCTGCAGGCACTGGGCATCGATTACCAGATCGTCCCCGGGGTCACCGCCACGGCGGCCAGCGCTGCGCTGCTCGGCTGCGAGCTGACCCTGCCACAGGTAGCGCAGACGGTGATCCTCACCCGCTATGGCGACAGCTCGCCAATGCCGCCCGGCGAACAACTAGGCGATCTGGCGCGCCATGGCAGTACCTTGGCCATTCACCTGGGGGTCAAGCACCTCTCGCGGATCGTTGAAGAACTGCTGCCGCACTACGGCGCACACTGCCCGGTGGCGGTGGTACATCGTGCCACCTGGCCAGACCAGGACTGGGTGCGCGGCACCCTGGGCGATATCGTCGAACTTGTTGCGGCAAAAGATTTCCGCCGCACGGCGCTGATCCTGGTAGGCCATGTGCTCGGGGATACGCCATTCGCCGAGTCGGCCTTGTACCGTGCCGGGCACGCCCACCTGTATCGCCCTGGCGACTGAGCATTGCCAGCACTGCCACGGGCGTAGCAGACTCCAGGTTCCCGCCTGCGAACAGGAGTCACGCCCATGCTGGAATTACGCCCCAATTGCGAGTGCTGCGATACTGACCTGCCGGGCGACAGCCCCGATGCGCTGATCTGCTCCTTCGAATGCACCTTCTGCCGCGCCTGTGCCGACACTCGCTTGCAGGGCCGCTGCCCGAACTGCGCCGGCCAGCTGGTAGCCCGCCCGCCACGGGTTGGCCAGGCACTGGCCAATAACCCCGCCTCCACCCAACGCGTGAACAAAGCGCACGCTGCCTGCGCCTGAGCCCCCCTTCAAAACAGGCATCGCCGCTTTTTCAGGGTGATGTCTTTCCCGTTACTTGTAGGACTTTTCAACAACAAGTACGCGGATTTTCAACACTTCTATACTCGGCATTACCAAACCTCGGGATTGGTCGTATCTTGCAGCGCTTCCGATTAACCCACTTGCAGACGTATTCCTGAGTGATCCAGGAAGCGGACCACATCCCGACAGGAGTTTTCCACATGACAACCGTGCTAATCGTCGACGACCACCCCATTGTCCGGCTGTCCTTGCGCCTACTGCTCGAACGTGAACGCTTTCATGTGGTGGGTGAGGTTGGTAACGGCAGCGAAGTGGCTCAGGTCGCCCGCGAGTTGCGCCCGGACGTGGTCGTGCTCGACATCGGCCTACCCGGCCTGGATGGCATGGAAGTGATCAAACGCCTGCAGTGCCTGGAACCGATGCCCAAGATCATGGTGCTGACCGGCCAGGCCACCGACCTGTACGTGCGCCGCTGCCTGGATGCCGGCATCGGCGCATTCGTCACCAAGGAAGAAGACCACGAAGCCCTGCTGTTTGCCCTCAAAGCCTTGGTCAAAGGCTATTCGACCTTCCCGCAAATGTCGGTGAACAGTAACTCGCTGGAAAGCGAACCGGTGCGCCTGGCCAGCCTGTCGAACCGTGAAATGGAAGTGCTGCGGCGCCTCGCCCGCGGCGAAAACAACAAGAATATCGGTACCTGCATGAACCTCAGCGCCAAGACCATCAGCACCTACCGGGGCCGTATCATGGAAAAGCTCAAGACCGAATCGTTGGTCGAAATGGTCGACCTGGCCAAACGCAACAGCGTCTACTGAGCGCCCGGCCGCCATGAAGCGCCTGCTGGCGTGCATGCTCCTGGCCATCGGCCTTGCCAGCCCCACCGCACTGCTGGCCAGCAGCGAACCTCGTCAACTGCTGGCGCGCTCGGTCAGCGCCGCAGCCCCGTTGCAACTGTCCAGCGAGGACCGCGATTGGCTGCAACGGCGTCAATACCTGGTGCTGGGCAGTTCGCGGCCAGACTACCCGCCGTTCGAAATCAACGCCAGCCAACAGGACTATGAAGGCATTAGCGCAGACTATGCGGGCATCATCGCCGAGCAGCTGGGCATAAGCGTTGAGGTGCGCCGGTTCGACAGCCGCCACGAAGCCATCGCGGCGTTGCGTGAAGGCAGTATCGACCTGCTGGGCAAGCTCCAATGCCTTCGAAGCGGCAGACGCCCAGCTTAACCTGAGCACCCCGTATGCCGACGACTTGCCGGTGATCGTCACCCGAGAGGGGGGCAGCCTGAAAAACACGCCCGACCTTGCCGGCTTGCGCCTGGCCATGGTCGATCACTACCTGCCGGCCAGCGCCGTACGCAACCTGTACCCCAAAGCACAATTAAGCCTGTACCGCTCGACCCTGGCCGGGCTGGCCGCCGTCGACCTCGGCGAGGCCGATGCCTACCTGGGCGATGCGATCAGCACCGACTTCACGATTGGCAAGAGTTACCAGGGCACCCTGAAAATCGACCATTTCTGCCAGGTGCCGCCAGGGGCGTTTGCCTTTGCCCTGGCCAGTGACAACCCTCGTTTGCATCGCTTGGTCGACAAGGCACTGGCCCGCATCAGCGAAAGCGAGCGCCTGAATATCCTGCGCCGCTGGAGCAGTGGCAATACCAGCCTGCTGCTCCAGCGCCACCTCACCGCACTGAGCAAAGAAGAAGAAGCCTGGATCACTGCCCATCCCAACATCGACGTATTGGTCAATACCGCGCTGGCGCCACTGACCTTCAACGACGCCGAACACCGCCCAACCGGCATCACCCTTGACCTGCTTAAACAGATCTCGCTGCGTACCGGGCTGCAGTTCAGGCCTGTCGAAAGCGACTCGGCGCATGCAATGGTCGAGCGCCTGGCCCGCGGCGATGCACAAATGATCGGTGCCTTGGGTTACGGCTCGGACCGTTCGAAACAACTGCGCTATACCCGCCCCTATCTGGTCAGCCCACGCGTACTGATTACCCGCAGCGACAGCACTTACCCCGCACAAGCCAAGGCGCTGGATGGCCAACGCATCGCCGTGGTACGCGGATCGCCGCTGCGGGCGCTGCTGCAACAACGCTATCCACAGGCGCGGCTGATCGAAGTGGACAACCCGCTCGGCCTCATGGAGGCAGTGGCCGGCGGGGCTGCCGACGTTGCCCTTGGCAGCCACATCACTGCCGCCTACTACATCAGCCATGTCTTCAAGGGCCGCTTGCGCATCGCCAGCGTGCTGGACGACGACCCGGCCATTGCCGCTTTCGCCGTGGCCGCGGACCAGCCGCAGCTACAGGCCATCCTCGACAAGGCGCTGCTGAGCATTCCACCCGAAGAGCTGGACCAACTGGTAAACCGCTGGCGCACCAGCACCTTGGTCAGCGACAGCCCCTGGCGCGACTATCGCACCCTGGCCTTGCAGGTACTGGTTTTGTCGGCCCTGTTGCTGGCAGGCGTGGTGTTCTGGAACAGCTACCTGCGCAAGCTGATCAACCAGCGTACCGAGGCCCAGCACGCGCTCCAGGCGCAGTTGGCGTTGAGCCGCGGCCTGCTCGAACAACTGCGCCAGGCCAAGGACGACGCCGAACAGGCCAGCCAGACCAAAAGCACCTTCCTGGCCACCATGAGCCATGAAATCCGCACCCCGATGAATGCAATAACCCGTGACATTCGTAGAAAATATCGCCAGCTGGCTTCTGTAACACAAAAAAGCCCCAGTCAGGGATATGAAACCTGAATGGGGCTAAGAGATGTGCATTACATAGGGGGAATGCACGAGCTGGATACTCCTAGAACAAGCCCCACAGGTCAAGGATAGAGCACAAAAAACCGCCCTTTCGGACGGTTTGATAACAACGTTAGCTAAATATTTAATAACAACAAAAAACACCAGCTAAAAACAGCGTAACATTTAAAACACTAACTGCAAGGCTAAAAAAAATAAAAAGTGGTAGGATAGTTAATATAACAAACATCAACACCAATGAAAATCAAAACAAGGAACAGCGGCGGGCTTACATTAATCGAGGCCCTTATATGGTTCGCAATTTTTGCAGCAGTTGTAGCGGGAGTATTTGCACTTTACTCACAATCACGAAATTCTAGCAATGCATCAACAGTTAATAAAGAGCTATCAACAATATTCTCTCAAACGGAACAGCTTTTTGCATCAGAAGATACTGCCCAGCTGACATCTGGTGGCAACAGATTAGCCATGAACCTTGGTATCTACCCAAGCAGCCTAAAAACCACCAAGGGCGGCATTAAGGTTCAAAACGTGTTTGGCGGAGAGGTGACAATTGAAGGGCAAAGTCCAAGCGGATTTTCTATTCAATACACAAACATCCCCAAGGGTGAGGTTTGTGCGAACATCGTGAAATCTCAAAAAGCAGTAGGATGGGATAGTGTCGGAACTGTTAAATACAATGACAGCTACAAAATCTCAGACGTATCTACTTACTGCGGAACCAACGGCAGCGGAGTTATTGCGCTGAAATTCAGTAGAGATAACGCAAATGGAGCCACAACACCTTAAAGCTCTTGACCAAACCGCCTAACAAGGCGGCTTTTATTAGACCAAAGTATTATTGCCTTGGGTAAAGAATTATTTTTAGTGTCGTGAAACACCAAAAGCAGGAGGCAAAGGATGCGACAGAAAATTATCGAAATCCATAGCATTTCATCGGTTCAGGACTGGTATTTCGACTTGGACAATGGAAATGACCCGAACGATTATGAGGGAATTGTCTGCTTGGCGTTAGTCACCACTATGGATCTCGACGATGAAGACCATAGGATAGAAAAGAAAATTGTCCCGGTAGAATCACAAGACTTTTATGCTTTTCGAGTCGGAGAGATTTACCAACTAAAATGTGAGGCTCTGGTCAGAGGGAATCACATTCGGATGCGCAATCCAAAATGATACGCGCTTTGCGCCGTGTTGGTTTGAATACCCATGGCGCATTCCAGAGCAAAATTTTAAGTGCATATGTGAACAGCCTTCGCCAAGATGTTCCCCCACGGGCTATTATCCCTGATATAGTTAAATTCCAACTTTTGTCTCACCAAGCCTTTCGTGCGATGGTAAATAAATTGACAGCCTTATAGGCTGTATATATGCTTGGGGAAAAAGGGAGTGCGTGGCAATGGATAAAGCAAAGGATTATGAAGGCGCAGTAATTCAGATCAATAATTCAATTCGTGAATTAGAAAGGATAATCCTATCCGACCGAATCGAAGGGATAAAAGTCTTAGAGTTTTTCCTTTCTTTCAATCCTGCAATATTTAATCAAGACGATTTGAGCATTAAAATGGATGCATGGCGACTTCTTGATGGACATTGCAAAGCTCATGCACGCCTGATTGTTGAGCAAAGCATATCCTTTGATATACCCATCTGGAAAACCTATCGGGAGAAAATCCAAAAGGTGATTGACCGTAGAAGAGAAATGTTTTCGGTGTAGGCAAAAATATTGGACTAGTAGGGAGAAAGTCCTGCCAAGACACTTCCCCTACGGGGCTATTATCCCTGATATAGTAAAAGTGCAACTTTTGTCTCACGCCAACTCAATCGTCCCATCTTTAACTTTCCTGTAAAATGTGGCTCGGCTTATTCCAAGCTTCTCCCACGGCTTGGCCTCTGAAATGGTTTGACGCTCGGACTCAACGCCATTTGCCTTTCTATAATAGTAGGTTCGTTTAGGAATACCTTCTGTCTCCCAAGGCTTATCGCCCGTGTAAATCACATTCCCTTTGCTTTTCTGCCTTGATTGCTTGGCTCGCTCGCTTTTCAGTTCGTTCAATCTTTCAATAGAGAACTGCTGCGTTATGAAGCGATAGACGCTATCTGCGATGGTTCGCACCTCATTCATACCTAACGGGCATTCAAAGGTGTTGAATAGCATCGCTTGGTCAAGAATTTGGGCGTTTAGCTCCACCTGGTGAAATCTGTGCCAGTTTGAATATGCCCAATGGCGCAGGTTATCGAATAACGTGCAGTTCCTGCCAGACGCAAACCCATCCTCTACATTTTTCTTTTTCTTGGCTTCTCGCTGCTGCTTTACAAGGTCTTTATCTACAAACTCATTAAGATAGTCCAGGTCATACGGTTCATCCTCAAAGGAGAAAACGCTATATTCTGAACTCTGAAATGGATTCTTGGTTAAAAGTCCATTGTAATTCATATCTGCGCCTACTCTAACCGCAAGGCCGTGTTCAACATCGGAACAGTATTTTAACGGCTTTAATCGCCCGCTAACGTCTATTTTGACTGATGTTTTGAGAATGTAGGTCATATGGGAGCGCCCATTGTCTAAATTTCTGACGATGAGGTGGGGAGCTGGTAGTCCTTTATTGGACCAGTCCATGGCGCTGATTTCACTATCTAAGTCAAAAATAAGGAAGTATTTGTGAGTAGCTGAATTTGGCTGTATGTAGTTTGATTTAAGGGCTGTTTTTAAACTAGTAACCTTTTTGCCAAATGAATAGTTGTTTGTGTAGTAGGGCTTTGGTGGTAGTTTTGACTTGTATAGTTCAAGAGCGCTTTCAAGTCTGGAAGGTGCATATCTCATTATCTCCTCAATTATTTTAATTATTTAGGAGAAGATCTTGAGTTTTACCCTTGCAACTTAGTTTTCAAATGTTAAACTGATTAAGCAAACGATAATTGTAGAAATTAAATTGGTTGGTCCCTCCTAATCTCTACTCCTTTAACCAAAATACCATTTAACCCTTAAAGCGCAAGTTTTAAGGGTTTTGTATTTTTCAAGCTGTCGGATTAATTAAATTATACTATGGGTGGGCGAAATTATGCTGCACGGCAATTATGACCATTTTGAATACTATCTCTACTGCCGTGCAGTAAGGCTCTTAGCTTACCCTCTCTGACTCAAACCACTAAGCCCTGAGCCTTGCATCTGTCTAGGAATGTCAGGCGATTTACAAACTCAGTATATGTATCTCTGCTACCAGTTGTTACTCCTATGAAACTTTTAATGTGTTTAAAAAAATCATTAGGAGTATCGGAGTTTTCAAGAACCATCATTATCTGCGGGATGCTCATGAATAGGGAGTTATGAAATGGAACTCTACCTTCACCAAACTCACCATTTGTCACTGCTAAATTCTTTAAGCCTTCTGAGTGCTTGCGCCACTTGTTTAACTTCTTATCCTCTGCACTATCCTGATGCTTGAAGCTGCTAACGGCAGCTATGGTGAGAAGTCTTTGCAACACCGTTTTATCTTGTAAAGCCCCAAAATCTGGAAGGCTTACGGAAATCCGTCTGACATTTCGATTATCCAACAGTATGGTTTTCTCGCCATCCTTGTTTTTAAGACGCAAAGATCCATTTGTTTTTAGCGAATTTTCAATCCTCATTGCCTGAAAGTGTGATGCTAAAACACTATCGGCAAGATCTATCAAAATTTGGCCTTCATCACCAGATTGAGCTTGCCTAGTAAGACCTTTTTTCTTCATCTCGAAAATATAAAGATCTTCGTCAGTATCACACAACAAATCTACTTCTAGTTTAGATTCGCCACCAACACGTTCACCATAAGTTATGCTTATCCCTTTATTGGCGAACTCACTTCGGAGATAATCCTCAATGACGTAACCTAATCTACTATCTTTTTCGTTATCCCATTTTCCATTTGGATGAGATATAGCAGCACATACAGTATTTACACACGCAACAGAGGCTATGCTCTTAGGGAGGATTTTGTAAGATTTCCCGAGCTTAATTGTGGGCTTAAAATAGTGATTTATATCCAGGCTAGATGGTGGGAATTTTAGCTCTAAATTTACTAAGCCGGACTCTGCACTCAACAGCCCATCCATTACGGCTGTTACTTTAAACTCCGACAAATTGCATTTTTGCGAAAGTTCCTTAGATGTTACAGTAATGAGTTTCTTTGTCTCGGACTTGGATATTAGCGCAATGGCAACTCTGGCAGCATCTTTTACTGAAACACCATATGACCTATATTCATCTCCATCAAATCGGGCGGATAAAAGCGAGATCAAAGAAGATGCATAGCTAGCCTTGGCTTGCGTTACGCCAACGAAGTTATCATAAAATATGTTATTCCTAATAAATTCGATCAGCTTTTCTTCCGTGAGGTGCATTGCTTCAAACTGACTATAAGGTTGCACCTCATAAACAACAACAATATCTCCCACAATATTCACCAGCCGCTGAAAAAGGCCATCGCTCTTATTTCCACGAGTGCCCGCATACTTTGAAGCTACGGCTAGGAGATAACCGAACGGAATAGCTGCGTGGATTTCCGTCGTTCCCATTGATAGGTTACGATACTCCATAAACCGTCCAGTCGTAGGATTGTATGTCCGACCAAGACAGCTAGCTAATGAGTCTAGTAAGTTATCACCGCCATATTCTCGACATATTCTTTCAATTTCCGAATTAATCAATCCATTGCTGCCTTCGGAAATATAAAACTTATAGTCAATCTCAGAAAACTCAACGCCAATAGATAGTAGCCGTATATATGAAAAAGCGAATGTGTGAAGTTTATCCTCATTGAACAAGGGATGCTGTTGATCAAAATAAACAAGTTCTTTGCGATTCTCTATGATTATTTTTATCAGCTGAACCCAGTCAGTTTTTGGTGGGATTTGTAAATCGTGTTTTACATCACATCTTGCAGCTTCTCGAATTGAGTCCAACACTGGGATGTATTTAGTGTAGTCTAGCTTTCCCTGATGATGCAGAATTACGAGCTTTTGCCTAAGATAAACTACTGCCGAAAATATCTCGCCTGAATCCCCAATTTTTTGCCTTGCCTTTTCATATACTTCTTTGTAGCCTTCCCTAGTTCTATATTCAGCGGCTTCACAGCTGGCAAGATATTTATCACAAATTCCGACAAAAGCCTCGTAGTCCATCATGCCATGAATATCCTTAGTTGCGGTTGCGGTTGCGGTTGCGGTTGCGGTTGCGGTTGCGGTTGCGGTCAGAGATGAGGCTTTGGAATCAAAACTTACAGATTTAGCTGCTTAACTAACTACCATTTTTCAAAATAATTTTTTTGGCGGCACCTACTATCTCCACAAGAGTCTGCTCATCTGCCTGATAGGCAATATCGCAAAGATCATGGCGCAGCTTCGCCGCCGTAGGTTCTGTGTCGTCCTGGCTGGCGAAGAAATCGCCCACTCCTACACCAAGCGCAGTAGCAATCTGCTCTAACACCTCAATGCTAGGGGCGTATTCGCCTCTCTCGTAACGACTCACCGTCATTGACTCGCAGCCAAGGGCCTCCGCAAGGGTGGCTTGTGTCCATCCTTTGTCTACTCGTAAGCCCTTGATTCGCTTACCAAGAGCTTTGGCGGCTGGCTGCGTCATCTGAAAATTTCCTGAAAATCAGATGCTTACACCTATTCTACCACCCTTGAAGGTCATGATTTGGCTACTGTATTGCGATCATATAGCTATATCTCGTATAGTCTTTTCCCGTATAGCTCGGCGGTTCGAGCAAGCGAAAGGAGAAAATGGCTATGAAACAGGTAGTTATGGCGTTGGCGCTCGGGTGTGGTGTGGTTGGGTGTGCAGAGATGCAGCAACAGGCTGGATCTCTCCTTGGGCAACCAGCCCAACCTCAGCAGGTAGCTATGGAAGGTGGCCAGCCGGTGCAGTCGCTGGGTGGTGGCCAGTCGAACCAAGGCACGGTGCAGAGCGCCGTAGCTCAGGAAGGGTCGTCTATGGCGTCGGACATGGCGAAGGAGGCATCCAGCACGCTAAAAAATGAGGTGAGTTCGTCCATTCGCTCTGCCATACGTGGTGCTTTCAGCCGTTGATAAATAAGAGCCCCTTATAGGGGCTTTTTGCTGGGATGCTGAAAAATGAAGCAAGACGAAAACGGACTGTATATAGCTAATGATGGCTCGAAGCATGGAAACGAATATCACGCTTTGAAACATGATGAAGAGGCTTTTAGAGCAGCGTTAAATCATGGCCTCAAACCAGCTGATTTAAACGGGAAGCTGGCGCAGATTGTCACGCTACTATTCTTTTTCTTTGCAGGATGGTTTTTTTGGGATAACAAATCCTACTTTTTCGCATTGCTAATGGCCCCATTAGGTTTGACGGTAATGATGCTTGTGGATTGGTGCGTTAAGCGCATCCATCCTTTTCTTAGGCTCTTGCTGATGATCTTTTTTGCGTGGTTTGCTTTATATGTCGGAAATGGTGGGTGGTGGCGATGAGAAAGTTGATTCTACTACTGGGGTTAGGGTTGGTGAGTCAAAGCTATGCAGCCTGCCAAGATAGATATTATTACTATCGACCAACGCTAAGCGTAACGAATATCAAAGGCTGGCAAGTCTACGATGACAAAGGCTTTATTGGGAGTCGAGAACATTCCGATATAGGGCAGATGGTCAAGGAATGTGGATCCCCTGCCAGTGGCGGCAAATACAACATTCAAGCGATAGTGAATATTGTGGTTCCAGCTAGTTTCTATCAGCTTAAAAAACCATTGTTTAACTATCCAGACATTCGCCTTCCGAGTGGTGTTAATGGTGGGCAAGGTGTTTATCTCGACATTCGACAACAGGCAGGGTTCTCTAATGTTCAAGCGCAATACTCTGGTGAAGTCAGAAAAGACGGAAACATTGGAATTGTTCAGGTCTATCTGGTCCGGGAAGGGAAAGATGAATTGAAAACCCCTGAATGGTTCTACAAAAACCATTCTTATTTGAGTGGAAAAGGATACAGCTACACAACCTTTAAATAAATTTGCGTTTACCTTTGCAAAGGTTACGATAATTGAAAAGGATTATGTAATGAAAAAAATTGCTCGGTTGTTTTTGATTTTTTGTGCTTTGTTTTCTGTCGGGGCTTACGCTGGTAATGGTAGTGGAAACCCTAAGAATGACTTGGGGTATGGTGCCAAATATGACCAGAAACCCCATTATATTTGGAAAGATGGGAAGTTGGTAAAGAATCCAGACAACACCACTTCAAAAAAACAAGAAGTTGCGAAAAGCAAATAAGCTACGACGGCAGGCGCCCCAATGACAGTTGGCGGCGCCTTTTTATTTGCGTGATACAATTTAAGTATACGCAAATAAACACCAAATGAAATTTTCAAAAACGCTCTTACCTTTGCTGCTCTCTATCCTGTTACCGAATGCATATGCGGACGGAGGAAGTGGGTCAAACTCATCTACAACCTGTTCGGGAGTGGCTGCATGTCCAGCAGGCCAAGCCGGGTCAGTCTCTTTCACATATAGGATTCAGTTTTATGACAAAGGAAGATGTCCGGGAATAACGGATGAAGTTCAGAATAGGTTCCAGCAAGGACAGAGCAATGAAGATGTTATGTATTATCTGCACAAGGCAACACATTATGCTGGGACGCAGAATATAAATATATCAAGAAACTGCATTGATGCTGGGCCAACTTACCAGTCAACTCAAACTGAAACGCAAAATTTACAGTGCCCAGCGACTCAGCCAGGTGGTGTATGGACACAAAGTAGAACTTATGAGTTATGGTCTGACGGTAGCCATAGAAACCCTTCTGCGTGGGCTGATGTAATCAAGACCTGCGTAGCGGCCCCAGTAGGCAGAGGCACGGATACGCAAAGCCTGAATTGCCCTGCATCGGCTCCCAAAGGAATATGGACGCAGACTAGGACATATGACCTTTGGTCTGACGGCACTAAAACGAATTTCTCACCTTGGGTTGACTCGGCAAAAACTTGTGCGGCTGGAATACAGAGCAGAGAAACCGAGTCTAGAACTGTTAGCTGTGCGATTGGTGAAATAGGATCAATTCAACAGAAACAAACCTATGAAATTTGGACCGATGGGTCGAAGAAAAACTATTCTGGCTGGGTCGTTAGCTCTAAGAATTGTAAAGCTGTTCCTACAACAACGACTGAGACAAGAGAAGGTGTGCAAGAAGAAACATGCGACTCTTACAACGAAGTTCCAGCAGGAACCTTCTCTGGAACCGTCTACAAATACGGGACATACATAACAACATATAGCGAGACAACAAAACAAACTGACACAAAATTCAAGCTCAGATCATTGGACTTTACTTCTTGTGTTTATCAGTTTGATGAAATCATAACGGAAACTCAGGAGCTACAATGCCCTGCGGGACAAAGTGGGTCTATCCAACAATATAGAATTAGAGTCAAAACAACATCTGGCGCATTGATTTACCCTGACAGGCTTGCACCTGACGGAGTAAATAAGATAAGTGGAAAAACTTGGATTACTAGCAATAATAGCTGTGCAACAACACAGAAAGAAATTCAGAATTCAAATATTGAAACTCCGCCAGAAGGTTTGTTAAGCAATATATCTGTAACCTCGTCCAGCTTGCAGGGCGGAGAAGTATTTTCGAACTATCTTAATAGCCTTTCTGCTTCAAGCTGGGCGACGAATGAGCGTCACAAATTGATAGTGAATATAGATGACCTGAGCAGTGGGAAATACAGTGCCAGCAAGATTGGTGCAGTCGTTTCTAAATTCCAATCCGTGGTGGGTGCTAGGAATGCTGATATTGAAATAGCCCTACCTAGGACGATAGATAAATATGTCGGCAATGGCGAGATAACTGCCCAAGCAGTGAAGGAAAAGACAGTGCTGATGAAAGACGTTTATTTTGAAGGGGGTGATGTAAGGCTGACCTACATGCAGCTTGGCAAGAAAACAATAGAAAAGCCTCAGTCAAAGGAGGTCGTGATTAATGTTATCCCAAAAAATTTAGGCATAAGAGGCGTATTTTCAAATTGATATGCTATCCTGGTATTGTCATATTTGACTTTAATTATTTATCGCCACCTTCGGGTGGCTTTTTATGGCCTGATAATTTTGCGCCTTATCTCCTTAGCTGGTGGTATTTCAAGAAGCTCATTGCCATACAGCTCTAATTCAGCTAATTGCGTATCTACCTGAGCCTCTGCCTTCTTGGTGAAACGACCATCCTCGGACTTATCATTCTCACGAACTCTCTCATAAGCTTTTCTTGCACGTTCCAAGCATTTGTCTTGAATATCTTTGCGTCGAGCGGAGAAAGTTTCTTCAAGCCAATTTGTAATTCCATCCATTAGCTCAGACATATTATTTCTAAACAATCTTAAATCAGATTTGATTCTTGCATGCACGGCCTCTTCTTGTGCTCTATTAGCACGGTCCTTGGTAAGAACGTCCTGATAATACTCAGATTTACGACGATAGGAATCTGCCTGCTCGTATTCCTCTATGGTAGCCTCGACAGCCAGTCTATGACGCTCTGTGGCGTCTTGTGCGGCTTGTTGCGCCTGCTTAGCTTTTTCCTCTTCAATCTCTCTGACCTGCTGCGCCTGCTTCGCCTTCTGTTCGGATTCTTTCTGTCTCTCTTGGGCGAGGGTGTAGAGGTTGAAAGCACGTTCAGATTTCGGCTTCATCGCCTCCATCTGGATTTGGCGAAGCTTGCGAGTATGTTCCTCGGTTTTAGCGTGCTTGCGTGCTCTGGTAGACGTTTCTTTCAGGAGATAGTTATTGGTGAATGCATAGAACATATCCTGAATGTATCCGCCAAATAGCTGTGATTCAGCCCATGTCATGGGGTAATTGAGTTGTGGAGCTTTGGGCTTGTGTTTTTTCAGATATTCATTAACCACTGCGACCTGACTTCGCTTTATATCATACAGTCCAGTTTTTGAGTTTCTGCCAGACACAAAAACATGGGGATGGTCGCCGTGCTCTTTTCCATCCAAATTTTCATCGCCATGAAAGGCTGCGAACAAGACTGGATAATCCGGCAATGTAGCTTTATAAAAGCGTAGAATGTGGTTTATACGGTCCTCTGGTGAAATTCCCTCGACTTGATTCTTATCAGGAAATTTGAAGAACGCTTCTTGTAAGACTGTCGAGTCAATGCGTGTTTTGGGAATGGTTAAAGCCTGAATTTTGTTGTGGCACTCCAAGAGTTTTCTGGCATTCGCCATCTTTTGATTTTTGCGCTTAATGTCGAACTGGTCGAGATCGCCCAACAGTTGATCAATATCAGCAACGCCACTGACGTTTAAGATATTTTGAAATGCTTGAATCGTGGCTACATCGGTTTCCTGCTTGGATGCTTTGTTGAATTTGTGTTTTAGCTTGCTGCGCTCATTCACCAGCTCAGATTTTTGCTCTGCCGATTCTTTGACCTGTATCGCATCAGAGGCAATTTTTTCAAGCATACCTTCTCGCTGTTCCTTCGATATTGAGTCAAGTGGAACAATGCCAGTTTTTGGAGTCCATATCAGATTGCGATTGGAATACTCGTCGAGCCATTCCAGCTTTTTAGGTTCGGTCTGAGGGATACGGAGCGAGTGTCTGATACTTTTATGATACTGCCTGCGACCGCCAATTTTCGTTTTTATCTTATTTGTATAATTGGCGATTTTGAAAATCATTGTAGTTGTCTTTTTGTCATTCATCTCTCCCTCATGTTGATAATTAATTTTGGATTCTGCGCTGCTTTTGCTTCTGCCATTCCGGCCAGGAACTCGTTATCACTACCGCAAGCGAAGCGTTTTTACGAAGTAAAATGTGGTAGTGATATGAAACGAGTTTATTTTTACGACAGGCAACACGGAGTAATTTTATAAATACATTATAACATGCGCTGCGGACTGCTTTTGCTCTTAGCCGGATTTGTCCGGCTAGACCTGATTTGTCAGGTCTGCTTTTCGCTGGATTTGTCCAGCGACTCGGACTTGTCCGAGGCTTTGGTTTTTAGCCGGATTTGTCCGGCTGGCCCTGACTTGTTAGGGCCTGCTTTTGGCGCTGGATTTGTCCAGCGCCGTCACGCAGAGCCTGATGGTGGAAAATGCTCGGAGAGGCTCTATGCAAGCCCTCAGAGATGTGGCATAAAACCGAAATAGGGGTCATGGGTGGTGCGCATGAAAAAACTCGAAAAAGGCACTCTGTGCTATTTAGCTGGATGCATGACGGTTGGAGTGCTGTTCTCGTTTGGCGTGTCACAGGCTCTATGGTTGGTGAGTGCAGATAACAGAATAGAATCCTACGCTAACGTTGTTCTGAACCATGCCGAAATGGTCGCAGGAAACCTTACAGCTGCGCTTGATGAACTAAACAATACATCTGCCCTGTCATGCGGACCACCTGACCTAGATACGCTAAAAAGAGTTACCTTTGACTATCGCTTTGTAAAAGATGCTGGACGAATAGAAAACAATACAATTACTTGCTCTGCTATGTGGGGAATAATCCCCGCTTTCAGGTTGGATGGTGAAGGTAGACTTACGAAAAACAATGTTAGGCTGTGGGGTGGAGCTTCAAGCTATTTTCCTGGCGCAATAAAAATTGATGTTTCAGCAAAAGAAAACTCATTTGTGGTTACGTCACCCACCGCATTTGCACCTTTTGAATCACCGCCAGCAGAATTAAGTGCATTTGTTGTCTCTCGTGACGGCAAAGCCATCATGCGCACGTTCGGCGATTTTCAGCAAGGAAATATCCTAAGCAGCGCATCTGCAAGAGTGTGCTCTGAAAAATACGACATTTGTGTTAACTCGAACATTCAAGCAAATGTTTTCAAGGCCAGCAAACCTAGCCTTATCTTGTTTGTCACATTAATTGGCTGTTCTTTGGGGCTGTTGGCTTTCTATGCTGCCCACCAATATCGTAGAGTTAGAAACTCACTTTCATATCGATTGAAATACGCTATTAATAATGGACTAATATCAACTGCATATCAGCCGATTGTTCATGGCAAAACTGGCAAGGTTTCCGGATTCGAGGTTTTGGCACGCTGGCACGATAAGAAATTCGGATCAGTCCCTCCAAATGTCTTCATCCAAAAAGCGGAAGATCTTGGTTTGCAAGAAAAGCTGAGTAAGCTGATTGTTAATAGGGCTTTGGAAGAGTGTTCGAGAGGCCTGGCATGCAATCCGGGGATATATTTGAGTTTTAACATTGAAACCAAAGACCTGCTGGATGGCGGTCTAATTCGACACATATCAGATACAGCAAGAAATCACGGTGTATCAGCTAGTCAGATTGCAATTGAAATTCTTGAAGGGGCAACGGCTGAAATCAGCCAGGTTGAACAAAAGATTGAGTCCATCCGAGCGTCTGGTTATAAAGTATTAATTGACGATTTCGGCTCAGGATATTCAAGTCTATCCTATCTGGCCGGGCTCAATGTTGATGTTATAAAAATTGACAAGTCGTTCTCACAAGCTGCTGGAACAGATTCTCCGGCAGCAGTAGTGCTGCAAAAGATTCATGAAATAGCAAAAGCTTTAAACGCAAAAATAATTTTTGAGGGCGTGGAGACGGAAGCGCAGAAAAAAGCAATTCTTGATTTCTGTCCTGATGCACTTGTTCAAGGATGGCTATTCAGCAAGGCATTGCCAATTAGCGAACTCACTGAAAAAGTCAGATCGCAAAGAGCTAGGGGAGAAGCGATGAATTTTGCACATGAATAAAATTTATGGTGGCCCTAAAAGGTGCCCAATCTTTGATTGGGTGCATTTTAGGGCTGGTAGCAATTTAGAGATGGGGCCTATTTTCGGCAGTGTATCCATCCGGAGTGACACTGATGCGGTCAATGTGCTCATCAGCCAAGTGAATATCCATGATGAAATGTTTTTTCTTAATAGGCGTTATAGTGAGTCTTACGTTTTGACCGATTAGGAAATTATTTACTCGCATTCGCCCATGCTCGGTTAAAAGGAGCTTGTAAATTTCCATAACGTTAAGCATGGATTTACTGGCCAGATGCAGTGAACTAATTTTTAGGCTAATTTCATTATGTTTTGCTTTAAGCTGATCCAAGTCGTGAGCTACTTCCTCAATTTTGCTTAAAATGTATTTTTTGGCCGTTTCCGAGGCATTAGTAAGAATGTCGAAATTGCTTGCTAATGATTTTTCCTGTTGAAGAATTTTTCCAGCTAGCTCTTGCTTTTCATTTTCGAGCGACTTAATGTCCTTAGACTTTGGTATTATTCTGTGAAAAGGGATAAGAGATTGGTAGGCAAGGAATATTTCCTCTATTCGTGCATATCTATATCTGACGCCTTTTCCTGGTGATGCATACGTGCAGCGTCCAGCCAATGAGGCCGAGCACACTAAGTCAACATACTCTCTTTTCTGGGCGTGGTAACGGAAGCCCGAGCCACAGGCACAAAAAACAATCCCTCGTAAGATGTTTTTGAATTCTGCGACCTTCCGCCCTGCAAGTTTTGGGTCTTGTCGCTCACTCAATTTTGCGCCGACCCTATAAAACTCTGCCTCTGAAATTACTGCCGGATAATAGCCTTTAATCTCTTTTTTGACCTGAATCGGCTTACCTGATTCGTCCCACTCCATAGCGATAAAAGACCCGTAAATTGCGGGCTGTCGAAGAACCTTCCCAACAACGCTTTCAGTATATTTCTTGGGGAAGTTCATCTTGTTTAATTCTTGGGCGATTGCTCTTGCACCCATTTCAAAACAGAGTTCTGCGGCACGTTTCACGGCTTCTGCATGTTCGTTAAGGATGAATCCCTCATCAACATAGCTGATCCAGAAAGGGCATCGCCTTGTGATTATCTCGCCGCTTTCACCTTTCAATAAGTTTCGTGCCTTGGCGTCTGATATACGCTCTGACTTGTTACGACTTTCATCGTTTGCCCGTTCCAATATATTTTGGATTAGGCTTATATCGACACTGCTATCTCGCTTCCTACGCGAGTAGAGGCGGTTATCAAAGAGAGTGTAAATTGCACAATCGGCTTGGATGATTGAGATTATTAGTTCAAGGGCGTCATAGCCACCCATCCGGCTGATACGGTCGAATGACTCGACCAGCAGTAGGGCATTGGGAAGGATCTCTTTGGCTTTGATTCGCTCCACGAAGCGAGCCAACTGACCGGATTTCAGGTTCTTGCCCTTGAAGGCAGATACGCCCAAATCCTCGTAGTGCTCGACCTGCCTCGCCTGCGGGTATTGCTCAAAAAACCGGGTAAGCTGGTCTAATTGCCGTTTCTCGCCAAAGCCCAGCTTTTGGGCTTTGGATGAAAAACGGATGTAGCTGTAAACGTTGATGGTGTCGTCGCCCTGGAACACCTCCGCAAAGGCTCTGGGCAAGGGATTTGTGCTGGTCATGGATGTTCTCCACACCTATGGATAGAGGATGCTAACATTTTCTACCAAAAGCGCTTGTGATTGCCGTGATCGGCCTGCTGGAGCTGGCCCTGGAAGACAGCCGCGAGGGCCGCTGCGACGCCCAGACCCTTCAGACTGCCCATGACTCGGCCATCGGCCTGCTTGAGTTGATTGGCGATATTCTCGACATTTCCCGTATCGAAACCGGGCACGTTACCCTGCAACCGGTACCCACCAACCTGGTCGACCTGGTGCGCACGACAGTACGGGTATTTGAAGGCAACGCGCGGGCCAAAGGCTTGCATCTGCACGCAGAACTGCCTGCCGAGCCAGTCTGGGTACTGGCAGACCCTCTGCGCCTCAAGCAGGTCCTGTCCAACCTGATCAGCAACGCCATCAAGTTCACTGACCGCGGCGAGGTGCAGGCCAGCTTGCTGATGGCTTCAGCCGATGAGCACAATAACCTGCCCATCGAACTGTGCGTGCGTGACACTGGCATCGGCATCAGCCCCGCTGATCAGGCGCGGCTGTTCAACGCCTTCGTTCAGGCTGACGGCCCACGGGCACGCCAAGGGGCAGGCCTGGGGTTGGTCATCAGCCGCGCCTTTGCCGAACTGATGGGCGGCAGCTTGAGCCTGCAAAGCGTCCAGGGCGTCGGTACCAAGGTGCAAGTCGGCCTGCAATTGCCAGCCTGCCCGGCACCGGCGCCTGCCCGGCAACATGCCCCGGCAACTGAAAGCAGCAGTGGCCCACTGAATATCCTGGTGGTCGACGACTACCCGGCCAACCTGTTGTTGCTGGAGCGGCAGTTGCACACCTTGGGCCATCACGTGACCTTGGCAGAAAACGGCCAGGTCGCGCTGGAGCGCTGGCAGGCAGCGCGCTTCGACCTGGTGATCACCGATTGCAGCATGCCTGTCATGGACGGCCACGAACTCACCCGTCGCATTCGCAGCCTTGAAGCCGAGCGCGGTCTGCCGGCGTGCCAGATACTCGGCGTGACCGCCAACGCCCAGGCCGAAGAGCGTGAACGTTGCCTGACCAGCGGCATGAACGAATGCCTATTCAAGCCGATCGGCCTGCGCACGCTAAAGGCTTCCCTGCCCCAAGCCCTCAGCGCCCAAGTGCCGCCATTGCGCGGTAGCGGCTTCAACCTGGCTGAGTTGCGCCACCTGACCCAAAACGACAAGCAACTGACGCGGCACCTGCTGGAACAGCTGTCGATAAGCGTTGGCGAAGACTTGGCCAGCTTGCGCGCACTCACGCCTGAAGCCTCGGATGAGGCCGTCCGCACCCTGGCCCACCGCATCAAGGGTGGCGCGAAAATGATCAGGGTGCGCGGCGTGGTCGAGGATTGCGAAGCCATCGAACACGCCCACGCACGCGGCCTGCCAACGGTTGCTCAACGTGAACAGCTGCAAATCAGCCTGCAGGCCCTGCTGAACGAGTTAAGCGATGCGCTCAATGCAATTGCAGCGTCGAGCTGATCTGGCTGATTGCATCCACCACGTGCCGTGAACCCTGCTGGATTTCCATGATCACCGTACCGGCTTCATTGGCCAGCGCAACCCCATGACCGGTACGGGTCAAACTCGACTGCATGCTGGCCACGGCCAGCAGAGACAGGTCGTGGTTTTGCCGCACGACATCGACGATTTCCAGGGTGGCCTTGCTGGTCCGCGCCGCCAGGTTGCGCACTTCGTCGGCAACCACGGCAAACCCGCGCCCGTGATCACCGGCACGGGCCGCCTCAATGGCCGCGTTCAGGGCCAACAGGTTGGTCTGGTCGGCAATGCCACGTATGGTCAGCACAATCTGCCCGATCACATCCGACTGCTTGCTCACGGCATCGATGCTGCGTGCAGCGTCGTTCAGTTCCTGGGATATCTGCTCGATCACCTGCACCGTCTGCTGCACCACCTCGGTACCCTTGCGCGCGCAGGCATCGGTCTGCATGGAGCTGGCATGGGCCGCATCGGCGGCGGTTTGCTGTGTGCTGACCTGGCGGGTGATGTCACTGGCGAACTTCACCACTTTGTACAAACGGCCCTTGCTGTCGAATATAGGGTTGTAGGAGGCCTCCAGATAGACCATCTGGCCCTGCTTGTTGATGCGTTCGAAGCGGTGTGAGTGGTACTCGCCGCGGTTGAGCGACGCCCAGAACTCTCGGTACTCGGCCGATTCGCGCTCATGTGGCAGGCAAAACAACCCGTGATGGCGGCCGACCACTTCTTCCAGGCGATAGCCCATGGTGTCGAGGAAGTTCTGGTTGGCCTTGATCACCCGGCCTTGGGGAGTGAACTCGATTACCGCCATGGAGCGACCGATCGCCTTGAGCAGGCTCTCGCTCTCGTGCTCCTGCACCACCCGCTGGCTGATGTCGGTGGCCACCTTGATCACGCTGATGACTTGGCGCTGCTGGTCCAGCACCGGCATGTAGCTGGCCTCCAGCCAGACCTCGCGGCCGGCCTTGTCGAGGCGCTCGAAAGTACCGCTGATGGCCTTGCCCTCGCCCAGCTCGCGCCATAGTTGCTGGTACTCGGCACTTTTCGTGTAGTTCGGCTCGCAGAACAGCCGGTGGTGCTTGCCACGCAGCTCGTCGGCGCTGTAGCCCATGGCCTGGCAAAAACGCTCGTTGGCATCGAGGATGGTGCCATCGGGGGCGAACTCGATCATCGCCATCGAACGGCTGATTGCCGCCAGTTTGGCTTGTGCGCCGGCCAAGGCCTGGTGACTACGCTGGATTTCAACCAAATCGGACTTGCGATGGAAATCGAACATGACGCCGGGCTCCTTTATGCGCGGTGTCCTGAGCATAGATCGCCGTTGGCGCCGTGCAAGCACAGTGCTATCACTTTAGAATTACTACATTGCTGTTACAAAGTACCGCTCCCAAGCAGCAACAGGCCTGAACGTTACGAACTCTCACGCACCATGAGCTCAAAGCCCAGGTCCTGCTGGGTATGCGCCACCCGCTTGCCATCGAGCAACGCCAGAAGTGCCTGCGCGGCACCACGCCCCACGGCAGCCCTGGGCGTGCGAATCGAGGTCAGGCGCGGCACCATGTGTGCCGAAGCCGGCAAGTCATTGAACCCCACCATGGCCACCTGACGGGGTACGTCCACCCCTTGGCGCAATGCCTGCAGCACCGCCCCCTGGGCCAGGTCGTCGTTGCAGAAGAAGATACCGTCGACATCCGGCGCCTGCTGCAGCAACTGGCTGAACAGCACACTGCCCAGGGCAATCGATGAAGGCTCCGGTGCCAGCACCTCCAGCTCGGTTGCCTGCAAGCCGGCCTCGGCCAACGCCTGGCGGAAACCTTCGGCCCGCTGCATGACCCGAGGGTCCAGTTGCGCGGCAATGAACGCCAGGCGTTTGCGCCCGCGCTCGATCAGGTGACGGGCCGCGGCGCGCCCAGCCTGCTGCTGCGAGAAGCCGACCGACAACGCCCCTGGCTCGCCGTTGAGTTCCATCATGTGCACACACGGTACACCGCTGGCGGTCAACATCTGCCGCGCCGCGTCGCTGCGCTCGAAACCGGTCAACAACATGCCGCAGGGCTGGTAGGCCAGGTAATTGCGAATCAGGTTTTCTTCTTCGGCAAGGTCGTAGTGATAGTTGCCGATCAGCACCTCAAGCCCACGCGGGCGCATGACCTCGTGGATGGCCTCCAGGGTGTCGATGAACAACTGGTTGGACAGCGACGGGATCAACACCACCACCGACTGGCTGCGGGCCGAGGCCAGGGCGCGGGCCGCCGGGTTGGCCACATAGCCCAGGCTCGCCGCTGCAGCGACCACCTTTTCCACCAGCTCAGGCGCAACGGTGCTTACCCCGCGCAAGGCACGCGAAGCGGTAATCGGGGAAACCCCGGAAAGCCTGGCAACTTCGGCCAGGGTGGGACGACCTGTAGTACGGGAGCCGGTGCGGGACATGGATGTTGTAATTTTACTACTTGCAAGGATAGGGAACGGCCACTAAGGTAGCGCTGTCTCAGGACGCAGGCAATGTAATCTTTGGCAGCAGCCAGCACACGCTCGCTACCAAGCGTCCATACTGCGTAAGCACAAGACCAATAACACCGGGGAGATGGCTGTTCGTCTGCAACGAGACAGCGCTATCTCACCCCGCAGGAGGTACTGATGAATTCTCCCCTGTCCGCCATCGTGGTGATGGGCGTGGCCGGTTGTGGCAAAAGCAGCATGGGCGCCGCCATCGCTGCCAGAAGCGGCGGCCGCCTGATCGAAGGCGACGCTTTCCACCCTGCCGAAAACATCCGCAAGATGAGCGTTGGCATTGCGCTTGACGACAGCGACCGTGCCGGCTGGCTGGTGCGCCTTGGCCAGGAGTTGCAAACCACAAGCCAGGCTGGAGAGCGCCCGATCCTGACCTGCTCGGCACTCAAGCGCCGGTACCGCGATACCCTGCGCGATGCCATGCCCGGCCTGGTATTCGTGTTTCTCGAACTGACGCCTGCCGAGGCTGAAAAACGCGTGCTGGCCCGCCCAGGGCACTTCATGCCGGCCAGCCTTATCGACAGCCAGTTTGCCGCCCTGGAATCACCTCGCGGCGAGCCGCTGACGTTGGCGCTGGACGCCACCCAGCCCATCGAAGCGCTTGCCGAAGCGGTAGACCGCTGGCTAAAGCGCTGCGGTGAGCAGGGGCTGGCGCAAACCGCCTGACCCGGCGGTTTTCCCGGCTCACCAAAGACAGCGCTATCCCGACCCGTAAACGCGGGTAAAGTTCCAAAATGCTCCGCCAAAAACAACGATAAGATCGAGGCCTTCAAACCATGTTCGGACTGGCTACTGATACCTTCCTGCTGCTCGACGCGCTGGTTACCATCGTCGGGCTGATCCTGCTGATCACCCACTTCAAAGTGCACCCCTTCGTCGCCCTCACCCTCGCGGCCGGCTTCCTGGGCCTGACCTCCGGCATGCCGGTGGCCAAGGTAATGAAGTCGTTTCAGGACGGTTTTGGCGGCGTGCTCGGCTTTGTCGGCATCGTGCTCGCATTGGGCACCATGCTCGGCAAGCTGATGGCCGACTCTGGGGGGGCCGACCAGATCGCGCAAACCCTCATCCGCGCCTTCGGCAAGAAGAATGTGCATTGGGCCATGATGTTCGCCGCCTTCCTGGTGGGCATTCCGTTGTTCTTCGAAATCGGCTTCGTGTTGCTGATTCCGCTGGTGTTCATCGTTGCGCGGCGCTCCGGGGTGTCGCTGGTGAAAATCGGCATTCCGCTGCTGGCCGGCCTGTCGGTGGTGCACGGTCTGGTGCCGCCACACCCGGGCCCATTGCTGGCGATCGGCATTTTCCACGCCGACATCGGCAAGACCATCTTCTACGGCCTGATCGTCGCACTGCCCACCGCGATCATCGCCGGCCCGCTGTTCGGTAACTTCATTTCCCGCTACATCCCGGGTAACCCGTCCCAGGAACTGATGGACCAGATCGCCAAGGAGTCCGACCAGGGCAACCTGCCAAGCTTCAGCATCACCCTGATCACCGTGCTGCTGCCGGTGGCGTTGATGCTGCTCAAGACCTTCGCCGACGTGGTGCTGCCGGCCGAGCACATCGTGCGCCAGTGGATGGACCTGATCGGCCACCCCATCACTGCCCTGCTTGCAGCCCTGTTGCTGGCCTTCTACACCTTTGGTTCAGCCCGCGGCTTCGACCGCCAGCAAATCATGAAGATGCTTGACCAGAGCCTGGCCCCCACGGCCGCCATCGTGCTGATCGTGGGTGCCGGTGGCGGGTTCAAGCAGATGCTGGTAGACACTGGTGTGGGCAACGTGATCGGGCAGATGGCCGTGCAGGCGGAAATTTCGCCCATCATGCTGGCCTGGCTGGTGGCCGCGGTGATCCGCATCGCTACTGGCTCCGCCACGGTCGCCACCATTACCGGTGCAGGCATCGTCGCACCGGTGATCGATTTGGTTCCAGGGGTAAACCGTGAGCTGCTGGTACTGGCCACTGGTGCCGGCTCGTTGATCCTGTCGCATGTGAACGACGCCGGTTTCTGGCTGGTGAAGCAATATTTCAACATGACCGTAGCGGAAACCTTCAAGACCTGGAGCATGATGGAAACCATCCTCTCGGTGGTGGGCATCATCTTCATCATGTTGTTGGCACAGGTGGTGTAACCGTTGATCGGGGTAATGGCACCTTGATGCTTTGGGTAGGGCCGAAGGAAAGCATGAGACCTACCCGAAGCAAAGGAGCCTGCCATGCCCCGCTCAAGCATTCTGCTGATTGCCCTGCTCGCCTCACCACTGGCCCTGGCGGTCGGCACCGGCCCCACCTACCCCGACGACCCGCATAATCCGGCGCCACGGCCGGGCGTGGACAGCACCCTCAACCCGATCGAAAAGCCCATGCCGCGGGATACTGACGCGCGCTTGCCGGGCGATGAACCGGAAAACCCGCCGGCCACGCAGAATGATGAACGTGATTTGCCGGGAATGGGGGGTAGTGAGGTGCAGGGAACTGACGGACAGGCAGCCCCTGATAATCAGCAATAAGCCATGGGGGCGCGTTGCACTCCAATCGCCGGCAAGCCAGCTCCCACAGGTATTGCACAACCTCTCAGGGTAGCGCTCATTCTGTGGGAGCTGGCTTGCCGGCGATTGGGCTGCAAAGCAGCCCCATTACCACTGGCGCTTGTCAGGTCGGGTCAGCCCCAGTTTCTCGATGCGGTAACGCAGCATGTCTCGCGACAAACCGAGCATCCGCGCTGACTTGGTGACGTTCCAGTCCGTGCGGTCCAATGTCTTGCACACCAGGTCGCGCTCCATGTCCGGGAGGCTGGTGCCCGGTTCCGGCTCGTGCCGCGGCATTTCGAACATCGCGGGTGGTGGCTGCTGCACCAATGGCTCGTCAATCAAGGTCATGCACAGGTTCAGCTGGTGCGCCTGCACCACCTCGTTCGGCGCCAGCAGCACGGTCTGCTCCAGCATGTTGCGCAGCTCACGCACATTGCCTGGCCAACTGTAGCCCAGCATCAGGCTCTCGGCCTCGGCAGAAAACCGCAGGTTGGGCTTGCCATAACGCCGGCCATGGTGGGCCAGAAAGTGCCTCGCCAGTAACAGGATGTCCTGGCCACGGGCGTACAGGCGCGGCACCTTCAGGGCAATGATGCGCAGGCGGAAGAACAGGTCGCGGCGGAACTTGCCCTGCTGCACCATCTGCTCCAGGTTGCAGTTGGTGGCGCTGATCACCCGCAAGTCAACCTTGCGCTCCTTCACCGCACCAATCCGCCGGATACTGCGGTCCTCCAGCAGTTTGAGCAGTTTGGCCTGCAACACCAGGTCCATCTCGCCGATCTCGTCGAGGAACAAGGTGCCGCCATCGGCGGCCTCAACCAGGCCTACACGTCGCTCCTTGGCGTCGGTGAATGCGCCCTTCTCGTGGCCGAACAGTTCGGCCTCCAGCAGGTTGGCTGGGATAGAAGCGCAATTGAACTCGATAAATGGCCCTTTGCTACGCGAACCGTCAAAATGCAGGGCACGCGCCACCAGCTCCTTGCCGGTCCCGGTCTCGCCTTCGACCAGCACCGGTGGCAGGTCGTCGCTGGCCATGCGCCGCTCGGCATCAAGCACCTGGCGCAGGGTGTGCTTGAGGGTAAGCATCACCGGCGACTCGCCGATCAACGCCTGTAACCCGGACTTCTGCGCCTCGCGCTCCTGGTAGAACGACAGCGTGCGCTCCATGCGCTCGGCCGCCAGTGCCTTGTCCAGGGTCAACTTGAGTTCGGCGAGCACCACCGGCTTGGTCAGGTAATGGAAGGCACCCTCCTTCATCGCCTGCACGGCATCTTCGACATTGCCGTAACCAGTCATCATGATCACTTTCAGGTCCGGCACCTGTGCCACCAGGCTGCGCAGCAGGTCGTGCCCGCTCATGCCTGGCAACGAGTTGTCGGTCAGCACCGCGTCGGGCTGGGCCCGCTTGACCTGCTCCAGCGCAAGCTCTGCGCTATGGCACACGGTGACCTCAAAACCCTTCAGGCTGAGGTAGGTGCGAATGTTGTCAGCGAGGATTTCATCATCCTCGACTACCAGGATGCTGTGCTCCATGGTCCCCTCCCGCTGCGATATTGAATGTAAGGCTGACGCGGGTTCCTTCCTCTTCGCGGCTGCTCAGGCTAACCGAACCGCCAAAACGTTCCATGATGCGCTTGACCAGGGCCAGGCCTACACCGAGGCCACCCTGCTTGGTCGTGAAGAATGGCTTGAACACCATCCGCTCCTGCTGTTGGCTCATGCCTTTGCCAGTGTCGGTGAGCACGAATTCGGCGCGCAGGCCATCCTGTACATTGACCTGGGCAGTCAGCATGCCGCCGGCCGGCATGGCTTCCAAAGCATTGGAGAACAGGCTGTTGAGAATCTGCGTGAGCCTGCAGCGGCTGGCTGGCCACCCACTGCGCATCAGGCCCTTCGAAATGAAAGCGCACACCATTGCGCTCGATCTGCTGGATAAACGCCAGGTAGGTGTCTTCGATGGCTGCCACCAGGTCCACTGCCTCGGCCTCGTCGCTGACCGGGCGCAACGACACCAGCAGGTCGCGCACCCAGCGCGACATGCGGTCCACCTGGCTGATGATGTCGGTGATGTTTTTCTGCGCCGCAGGGTTGGCGATGTCCTGGGCCAGTTCGGCGCTTGAGCGAATGTTGGCCAATGGGTTGCGCAGGCTGTGCGCCACTGCAGACGACATTTCGCCCAGCGCCACGTAGGTTTCACTGGCCACCAGCCGGTCCTGTTGCAGGTGCAGCATTTGCGCCGCCCGGCGCACGATCCAGAACAGCCCGAAGTAGATCAGCGCCCCGCCCACCAGGGTCGAAGCCCAGATCAGTACATAGCCGCGCTGGATACGCCGAATCAGGTCCTGCGGCTCCTTGTAGATCTCCACCATGGCCATTACCTGTTCACCTTGGCTGTCAAACAGCGGAATGTAGTTCTCGATGAACAGGTAACGCGGTTCACGCAGAAACTTCTGCTCTTCGCGATCATCCTCAGCCTTGTGGTAGCTGGCCGACACCGCCTTGCGCGAACGGAAGGCTCGGTCCAGATCGCCATCGGCCTCTATCCGTTTGCCGATCAGCTCGACGTTGGTGGACCAGACGATGGTGCGGTCGCGAGCGTAGACATTGGCCAGCAAGGTATCAGGCAGGTGCTCGACATGGTCGAGAAACTCCACCCGGGTCGATTCGGCCAGCGCCGGGGTGAACTGCAGGTGCTGCTGGTCCAGGCGCGGGTCGAGCAGCTCGCCCATGGTGGTGCCTGGTGGCAGCTGCGAATGGCGCACCTCGGCCTGGGCCATGGCCTGGATGAACTGCGCGGTCAGCATGGCATCACGCTGCACGCTGTCGCGCACCACGAAGCGCGTGGACACGTAACCCAGCCCGCCTGCCACCGCAGTGATGATCAACAGGCTGATGACCGAAAACCAGCGCAGCAGGTTGAATTCACGCAATGGCACAGCTAAGCCGCTGGCACTCGCACTGGCCTTGTCGCGAACTTCGTTTTCCAGCATCTGCATCGCGTGGTTCCCGCACAGGGCGTCCGTTCAGAAATGCATCAAGGCCAGACAAAAGCAGCCAGTTGATAGCACCCCGCCTGAGCAGCAAAAGCTGCCATTTGTCGCGTGTTGCGCTTCACACATCACGTAGCAAGAACTTGGCCAGCAAAGACTAAAAAAGCTATATCTATATTTTTCAGTACCTTATGAGGTGTTTTTAAAAACGATCGAAAGAAAAGGCCCCACTTTTGGGTAATATGTACCCAAAAACAAATATATTCTTTTATATCAATAGCTTAAGAAATGTTCTTAACACCCATTAGCAAGCAGTCGCCAAGCGGAAGTTCAACGACACCCGCGTACCATGGCCCTCACTGCTGCTGAGCCGGACCGTGCCACCAAAGCGTTCCATGATGCGTTTCACCAGTACCAGCCCCACCCCCAGCCCACCCTGCTTGGTGGTAAAGAACGGCCGGAAGGCCATGCGCTGCTGCTCTTCGTTCATGCCTTTGCCATTGTCGGACAGGCGCAAGGTGAGGCTACGCCGGTCGTGGCGTACCACCTCGATACGCAAACGCCCCCCCTGCTCCATCGATTCCAGGGCATTGGCGATCAGGCTGCTGAAAATCTGCCGCAGTAACGCCGGATGCCCCAATACCTGCACCGCCGGTAACGGTTGCAGGTCCAGGCTCACCCCGCCACGCGCCAGCGGCACGGCGTAGGTCTGCAGGCTTTCCTGCAAGGCCAGTGGCAGGTCCACCGCAACCGCCTCATCGTTCAGCGGGCGCAGTGACTGCAACATCTGGCGGATCCACTGCGACATCCGGTCAACCTGGCTGATGATGTCGTTGATGTTGCGCTGCGCCGGGCCCTCATCGAACGCCTGTGCCAGCTCGGCACTGGAGCGGATACTGGCCAACGGGTTGCGCAGGCTGTGGGCCACCGCCGAAGACACCTCGCCCAGCGCCACGTAGGTTTCGTTGTTGATCAGCCGCTTCTGCTGCACCGCCAGCAACCGTGCTGCGCGGTGCATGATGCCGTACAGGCCGACGTAGACCAGCGCGGCGCCGACGGTGATCGCCAGCCAGATCAGTATCAGGCCATGCTCGATGCGCACGATCAGGTCATGGGGCTCTTTATAGATCTCGACCATTGCCGTGACGTGCTCGCCATCGGCGTCGAACAGCGGAATGTAGTTTTCGATGAACAGTTGCTCGGGCGGGGTGACAAACTTCTGCTCGGCGCGGGCCTGCTCGAAGTTGTGGTAGCTGGCCGAGACGCGCATCTTGTACTCGAAAGCCCGCTCCAGGTCGTCGTCGCTATCAATCAGCTTGCCGATCAACGCCGGGTTGGTGGACCAGATCACCGTACGGTCCGGGGCATAGATATTGGCCAGCAGCATGTCTGGCAGGTGGGCGATGTGATCAAGGAACTCGCCGCGCGCTTTGCGCCGGGCATCCGGGTCGACGTCTGGCAAATTGCTGCGGTCGGTGCGCGGGTCGATCAGCTCGCCCATGGTACGCACGTTGGGGATCGAAACATGGCGTACTTCGGCGTCGGCGATGGAAGTAATGAACTGCGCCGTGAGCAAGGCATCGCGCTCGACGCTCTCATCAATGATGAAGCGACTGGAAATCAGCCCAAGCCCGGCAGCCACTGACAGAATGATGGCCAGGCTTACCCAGGCATACCAGCGCAGCAGGTTGAACGGCTTGCGTGGGGCTGCCGGCTCGTTACCGGCAGGCACTTCCAAGGCGTCGGAACGAGGGGCGATGTCCATGGCGGGCTCCACAGCTGGGCACCTTCAGAAGGTTATAGCCCAGAACTGGGGAAACCGTAGTGCTAAATTAATGGCATCCGCCGAAGGGTAACGTTTTTTTCACTTCGTGCTCGCGGCCGCTCCAGGCGCGGCAGCCGTACCCGGCCCAGTCAGAAAGAGCCATCATCTGCCAGCCCCTGCAACTTGCGATATTCGCGCAGCACCGTGGGCACATAGCGCCGGGTCTCGGCAAACGGCGGCACGGCGCCGCGCCGCATAACGGCATCCGGCCCGGCGTTGTAGGCTGCCACGGCCAGGGTAATGTCGTTGTCGAACAGTGTAAGCATCTGCTTGAGGTAGCGTGCCCCGCCCTGCACGTTGTCTTCCGGGTCCAGGCGGTCTTCCACCCCCATCTCACGTGCGGTGTCCGGCATCAGTTGCATCAACCCCACCGCCCCCGCACGCGAACGGGCCTTCGGGTTGTAGCCGGACTCGGCCTTGATCAGCGCATGCAGCAGCGCCGGCGGCACGTTGTGGATGCGCGCTGCCGTGGCGACCACCTCGGCGTAAGGGCGACCGGTGATCATCTGCGCATTGGCCGGGCCAGCCTGGGCCAGCGGTTCGTTGATCACCTTTTCATAGTGGCGCCCGGGCCGATGGACGTTGGTCAGTACGTAGCCGCCCTTGGCATCGATGGAGATGTACACATCGGCCTGGGCAGCACCTGCCGCCAGCCAGATCAAACCGAGGATGAGTCCACGCATGACGGTTGCCTCTTCGTCGTGGCCCCCGATGTGGGGGAAATGCCCCGGAAAACCCGAGGTTGATGACCACAACGCAAGCACTGTGCCGCTTCCTGTGCCGCATGGCGCAAGGCCCCGAGGCAGACGTGCACGGCTGTTGCATGGTGCCTGTCAACCTGTGTCCCCATGCAGTGGAGGGCTTCACCATGCAGCGCAGAACCAACCCGCAACGTGGCTTCACCCTGCTTGAACTCCTGGTGGTGCTGGTGGTGCTCGGCTTGTTGGCCGGCATCGTCGCGCCCAAGTACTTCAGCCAGCTCGGTCGCTCCGAAGCAAAGGTGGCACGGGCGCAGATTGAAGGGCTGAGCAAGGCGCTGGATTTGTATCGCCTCGAAGTCGGCCACTACCCCAACAGTGAGCAAGGCCTGCAGGCCCTGGTAGTCGCCCCCAGTGGCGAAGCACGCTGGACCGGCCCGTACCTGCAGAAGGCCGTGCCGCAGGACCCATGGGGCCGCCCTTACATCTACCGGCAACCTGGCGAGAACGGCGGTGAGTACGACTTGCTGTCCATGGGCAAGGACGGCCAACCCGGCGGTGACGGCGAAAACGCCGAAATTACCAGTTGGCAGTAAGGAGAGTGGCCATGCGCTACAGCCTTAAAGCCCTGGGCAGACAGGGCGTGGTGCAGTTGCAGATAGACGCCGAGGACGCCGACCAGGCCCGCCGCCAGGCCGAGAACCAAGGCCTGCGCGTGCTGAGCCTGCGCAGCAATGGCGGCGCTTTGCGCAGCATGGCCTGGCGACGCGAAGCGGCATTCGACCTGGTGCTGTTCAGCCAGGAACTGTCTACCCTGCTCAATGCCGGGCTGCCGCTGATCGACGCCCTGGAAAGCCTGGCGGAAAAGGCGCCAGCCGCCTCCACCCGCAAGGTGCTGGCCGAGCTGGTACGCCAGTTGTACGAAGGCCGTTCGTTGTCCCAGGCCCTGGGCCAGCAACCGCGGATATTTCCACCGCTGTATGTGGCGCTGGTGCAGTCCAGCGAACGCACCGGTGCGCTGGGTGACGCCCTCACGCGCTACATCAGCTACCGCCAGCGCCTGGACCTGGTTCGGCAGAAACTCGTGGGGGCTTCGGTCTACCCGTTATTGCTGTTGCTGGTAGGTGGCGGCGTGGTGCTGTTCCTGCTCGGCTACGTGGTGCCGCGTTTCAGCCAGGTATTCGAGGGCATGGGCACGGAATTGCCTTGGCTGTCACGGGTATTGATGCAAATCGGGCTGTTCCTGCATGCCCAGCAACTGCCGCTGGCGCTAGGCACGGTCGGTGGGGTAACGGCACTGTGGCTGGTACGCCGTCACCCACGGGTACGCCGCTGGGCATCTTGCCAATTGCGCCGCCTGCCAGCGCTGCATCAGCGCTTGATGATGTACGAGCTGGCGCGCTTCTATCGCTCGTTGGGCATCCTGCTGCAAGGTGGTATTCCCATCCTGACCGCCATGGGCATGGCCCGCGGCCTGCTCGGTAGCGCAGCAGCCCAAGGCCTGGGGCAGGCCAGCCAACGGGTGGGCGAAGGGTTGCCACTGTCCGATGCGCTGGAGGCCGGGCACCTGGTCACGCCAGTGTCGTTGCGCCTGCTGCGTGCCGGCGAGCAGTCCGGCAACCTGGGCGAGATGCTGGAACGCTGCGCCGACTTCCATGACCAGGAAATCGGCCGCTGGGTGGAATGGTTCGTGAAACTGTTCGAACCGCTGCTGATGACCTTCATCGGCCTGCTGATCGGCCTGATCGTAATCCTGATGTACATGCCGATCTTCGAACTGGCCTCAAGCATTCACTGAATGGCCAGGCCCAGGCTTTCGCGCAGTGTGCTGCCCTCGTAAGCCGTGCGGTACACCCCGCGCGCCTGCAGCAGCGGCACCACCTCCTGGGTAAACCGGCGAAACTGCCCTGGGTGGCCGATGTAGATATTGAAGCCATCCAGTGCCCGTGCCTCGAACCACTCGGCCATTTTTGCCGCTACCGTTTCGGCCGAGCCAACGAAGGCGCCTGGACGAAGCTTACGGCCGAACTCCACCGCCTGGCGCAGGCTGAACCCCTGCTCCCGGGCCTGGTCAGCGATGCGTTTGGCATTGGTGAAGAAGCTGCTGCGTGCGTGCTCCAGGCTTTCTTGCGGGAACGGTGCATCAAGGTCGTACTGGCTGAAGTCGTGCCAGCCGAAGTTGCGCCCGAACTCCTTGAGTGCCAGCTCGAAGCTGTGGTCCTGCTGGTGGTAATGGCGTTCTATCTCGCGGGCGTGTTCGTCGGTGTCGCCCACGTAGATCTCGGCTCCGGGCAATACCAGCAGTTGCTCGGGGTCGCGCCCCAGCCGCGCAGCGCGGCCTTTCACATCGCGATAGAACGCCTGGCCCTGCTCGATGCTGGCGGCATGGGTGAAAATGACATCTGCCGTGGCGGCCCCCAGCTCGCGCCCTTGTTGCGAGTCGCCGGCCTGGAAGATCACCGGCTGGCCCTGGGGTGAACGCTGGATGTTCAACGGCCCGACGACCGAAAAGTGTTCACCCTTGTGGTTCAGGGCATGCATACGACTGGTGTCGAGAAACTGCCCGGTGACGCGATTGCGCGGAAACGCGCCGTCCTCATAGGACCGCCACAGGCCCTGCACCACCGCGACATGCTCCTGCGCGCGGGCATAACGGGTGTCGTAGTCGTAATGCTCGTCACGACCATAGTTGCCGGCGGTGCCGGCATCACCGCTGGTGACCACGTTCCAGCCAGCCCGGCCCTTGCTGATCAAGTCCAGCGAGGCCAGGCGGCGGGCGACGTTGAAGGGTTCGTTATAGGACGTGGTCAACGTGCCGACCAGGCCGATGTTGCGGGTGGTGACGGCCAGTGCCGAGAGCAGGGTCAGCGGCTCCAGGCGGTTGAGATAGTGGGACGGTGAACCGGGGGTGATGTACTGGCTATCGACGATGAACATCAGGTCGAACAACGCCGCCTCGGCCTGGCGGGCGATGTCGATGTACCAGTCGATATTGACGCTGGCGTCGGCGGGCAGCTCCGGGTCCAGCCACAGGTTGTGCCGGCCAGGGCCGCCGCAGCCCATGGTCAGGGCGCCAAGCTTGATTTTGCGGGTGGTCATGTACAGCTCCTCATAACAGTTGTCGCCTGTACCGGCCCAATCGCCGGCAAGCCAGCTCCCACAGGTTTCCCACTAAACCCAAGGCTGTGGTGATCCTGTGGGAGCTGGCTTGCCGGCGATTGGGCCACTGCAGGAAAAATCAGTGGTCGAACGCTGCCGCGAACGAGGTATCGAACAGGCTCGCCGCCGGGTAGCCCTTGATCAGCCCCAGCCCAGCAAAGAAGTCCACGGTCTTCTGCGCATCCACAATCACCTGCGGGTTCAGCGGCGCGACATCGGTACGTGCGCGGGCAAACCAGGTGCGGGCAATGTCGCGGTCGGCACGGGTGCGTTTGGCCCAGGCATCGGCATAGGCTTCGGTATGGGCCGGGTCGCTCAAGGTCCAGTCACGGGCCTTTTTCAAGCGCTGCAAAAAGTCACTGATCTGCGCCCGCTTGGCGTCCACCGCCTTGGCATTGGCCACCACGAAACTCTGCGCCGGGATCAGCCCTTCGGCCGTGGCCAGCACCCGTGCCCCTTGGCGTTCCTGCTGGGTGACATAGGGCTCCCAGGTCGCGATCACGTCCACCGCACCGCCATCCAGGGCGTGCGAGGCGTCCAGGGCGCTGAGGTAGCGCAGCTCCAGGGCATCACGCGGCACGGCAGCCTTGTCCAGCGCGCTGAACAACAACTGCTGGCTCCACGAGCCCTTCCAGATCGCCGCGCGCTTGCCGCGCAGGTCTTCGAGGCTATGAATGTTCGAATCCTTGCGCGCCAGGATCGCCACGCCATCCAGGTTCTGCCGGCTGACCGCAATCACCTTGATCGGCGCGCCCAGGGCACCCAGGAACAACGGCGGCGCATCGCCCAGCAGGCCGATGTCCAGGCTGCCCACGTTCAGCGCCTCGGCTACCGGCGAGCCGGCCGTAAACTGCTTCCATTCCAAGGTATAGGGCAGGTCGTCGAGCACGCCGGCCGCCTCCATTACCGCTCGGGCATTGAAGCTTTGGTCACCGACCACCAGGGTTTGCGCGGCAGCGGCCAGGCTGAGGGAGCTGGCCAGCACACCAGCGGCCAATTGCTTGAGGTATCGCACGTTCGTCTCCAGGTACCGTAGAGGTACATCAGGCCGATCCGCGCGTGCGGTCTCGTGGGGGCATGGGGCTGGCATATTCGCTTTGAATATAACCAGCGCAATGCTTATAAGTTATCTATTAAGCGCAGCGCCGTGAAATTCGTTTTGGGCATAACCTAATGCTTTGCCCATGCGCCTATTTCAAAGCAGATTAGCCCATCTGTAAATGCGTTATTTGCATATTAGCTTATGCATATTTTTACTTTTGAGAATATTCGGCGCGTTTGCTAGGGTTAACCCAAACCGTCAGCCGAGCCTGAACCATGAGCCAACCCCTGCGCCTTGACCGCCTGCGCCACTTCATCGACGCGCTTGCACAACTGCTGGAGCAAAAAACCGACGAAGCCACCCTCCTCGACCACGGCCAGGGCCTGCTACGCAGCCTGGTCGCCCATGACGACTGGTTGCCCGAAGCACTGGCACAACCCGATCCGGCCCGTTACCAGCAGTATTTGCTGCACTGCGATTCGCGCCAGCGCTTTTCCATCGTCAGCTTCGTTTGGGGGCCCGGCCAGCAAACTCCAATCCACGACCACCGGGTCTGGGGCCTGATCGGCATGCTGCGCGGCGCCGAATATTCCCAAGGCTTTGCCCGTGGCGAACACGGTGCCTTGCTGCCAGCGGGCAAGCCCGTGCGCCTTGACCCCGGCCATGTAGAGGCCGTTTCGCCACGCATTGGCGATGTCCATCAGGTCAGCAACGCCTTCGACGACCGGGTGTCGATCAGCATCCACGTGTATGGCGCCAACATTGGCGCTGTCAGCCGCGCGGTGTACCTGCCCGACGGCAGCGAAAAACCGTTCATTTCCGGCTATTCCAACAGCCTTCTGCCCAACATCTGGGACCTGTCCAAAGAGAACCCTGCCCCATGAGCACCGTTGCCACCCGCTCCTACCACGACATTCGCCGGGCCTTGTTGGCCCATGAAGAACTGGCGCTGATCGATGTACGCGAGGAAGACCCGTTCGCCCAGGAACACCCCCTGTTCACTGCCAACATCCCCTTGTCCAAGCTGGAACTGGAGATTTACGCCCGTGTGCCCCGGCGTGACACCGCCATTACGGTGTATGACGACGGTGAAGGCCTGGCAGACCAGGCCGCCGAACGCCTGCTGGCGTTAGGGTACAGCGATGTCGCACTGCTCGAAGGCGGGCTGGCCGGCTGGCGCGCCGCCGGTGGCGAGCTGTTCCGCGACGTGAACGTGCCGAGCAAGGCCTTTGGCGAGCTGGTTGAAAGCGTGCGCCATACCCCGTCTTTGGCGGCCGAGCACGTGCAGGCGCTGCTGGACGCCAAGGCCGATGTGGTGGTGCTCGACGCCCGCCGCTTCGACGAATACCAGACCATGAGCATCCCGGGGGGCATCAGTGTGCCGGGCGCCGAGCTGGTGTTGCGGGTTGCCGAACTGGCGCCCAACCCCGCCACTCAAGTGATCGTCAACTGCGCCGGGCGCACCCGCAGCATCATCGGCACCCAGTCGCTGGTCAATGCCGGCATCCCCAACCCCGTCGCTGCCCTGCGCAACGGCACCATCGGCTGGACCCTGGCCGGGCAGACGCTGGCGCACGGCCAGGCGCGCCGTTTCACCGAAGCCAGCGACAGCACCCGCGCCAGCGCCGCCCAACGCGCGCGCAATGTGGCCGACCGTGCCGGTGTGCTGCGCCTGGAACGCGAAGCCCTGCCCGCCTGGCAGGCCGATATCCAACGCACCACCTACCTGTTCGACGTGCGCACCCCCGAGGAGTATGCCCACGGCCACCTGCCGGGCAGCCGCAGTGTACCGGGCGGGCAACTGGTGCAGGAAACCGACCACGTCGCCAGCGTGCGTGGGGCGCGAATCGTGCTGGTGGATGATGACGGCGTGCGGGCCAACATGAGCGCTTCATGGCTGGCGCAAATGGGCTGGCAAGTAGCCGTGCTCGATGGCCTGTCGCTGCAAGACTTCAGCGAGACCGGCGATTGGCAGGCCCCCGTGCCTGCACTGCCCGCCGTCACCGAAATCGGCGTCGAGCAGTTGGACGACTGGCTGCAAACGCCAGGCACCGTGCTGCTGGACTTCACCACCAGTGCCAACTACGTGAAACGGCATATTCCCGGTGCCCACTGGGCAATTCGCGCACAGTTGCCGCACGTACTGGAACAGCTGCCGGTCGCCGAGCGCTATGTACTGACCTGCGGCAGCAGCTTGCTGGCACGCTTTGCGGCGGTGGATTTGCAGGCGCTGACGCAAACCCCGGTGTACGTACTGGACGGCGGCACGGCGCGCTGGATTGCGGCGGGCAAGCCGCTGGAAAGTGGCGAAACCTACCTGGCGGTGCCGCGCACCGACCGTTACCGCCGGCCATATGAAGGCACTGATAACCCGCGTGAGGCCATGCAGGGGTATCTGGATTGGGAGTTCGGGCTGATTGCCCAGCTGGAGCGGGATGGCACCCATGGGTTCAACGTATTGAGTTGAGTTTGCCAGGGGCGCGTTGCGCCCCTTTTCGCAACCTGTCACCACACCCTGTTTGTTCCGGGCAGCTTCTCTTCCCGCCACCTTTGTAGCGGGGCCATTGCTGAATGTGCGCAATTGACATAAATTGCGACTAATTCTCATTAGCGCGCATCAGCACCATGCCTGACTCCCTCCCCTCGACCGGACACAGCCTGGCCGGCCTGTACGCCAACCACCATGGCTGGCTGGTGAACTGGCTGCGCGGGCGCTTGCAGTGTTCGCAACAGGCCGCCGACCTGGCCCAGGACACGTTCGTGCGTGTGCTGCTGGCAGACCGCAGCCAGCCTTTGCTCAGTGAACTGCGCGAGCCACGCCACTTTCTGGTGACCATGGCCAGGCGCGTAATGATCGACAGCTTCCGCCGCCGGGCACTGGAGCAGGCCTACCTGCAACTGTTGGCCGAACAGCCCGAGCAGTATGCGATTTCCCCCGAGGAACGCTGGATGCTGGTGGAAACCCTGCAAGCACTGGATGCGATGCTTGAAGGCCTGGGCAAGAAGGTCAAGCAGGCGTTTCTGCTATCGCAGTTGCGTGGCCTTGGCTACAAGGACATTGCCGCCCAGATGGACGTATCGGTCAGTTCGGTCACCAAGTACATTGCCCGCGCTACCGAGCACTGCTTGCTGTTTGCCCTGGAAAACGAACAGTGAGCCCCCAGCCCCAACGCCAGGCACTGAGTGCCGCCGCGCAGTGGTTTGCCCGACTGGGCGAGGCCCCCGCAGACGCGGACTTGCAGCAACGCTGGCAGGCTTGGCATGCGGCCGACCCGCAGCACCAGTGGGCCTGGCAGCGGGTGGCCATGTTGCAGGCACAACTGAACCGGGCACAAGGCGCACTGGGCCATGACGTGCTGGAGCGTGCCGGCCAGCAGGGCCCGTCGCTGCAGCGGCGCATGCTGCTCAAGGGGCTGTTGCTGGGCGCGGGGCTTGGCGCCCTGGGCTGGCGCGGTTATCGCGATGCGCCGGTGTGGCTAGCCGACGTACGCACGGCCATCGGCGAACAGCGCAAGATGACGCTGAGTGACGGCAGCCGTTTGATCCTTAACACCGGCAGTGCGGTGGACATCGCCTTCAGCAACGACACCCGCCAGCTACGGCTGCGCGCCGGGGAGATCTTTGTCGAGACCGCCAACGATCACCGCCCGTTCATGGTCAGCACGGCCGAAGGGCACATCAGGGCGCTGGGCACCCGGTTCAGTGTCAGACAACAGCACCACCAGACCCGCGTATGCGTTTACCAGCATGCTGTGGTCGTAAACCCCATCAACGCAGTTAGCCAGCTAACGCGCCTGGACAGCGGGCACAGCCTGTTGTTCGACAACTCCCGCATCCTGCAACGCATGCCACTGGCCAGTACCGACGCGGCCTGGACCGAAGGCCAGCTGGTGGTGGACGATTGGCGCCTGGATCACCTGCTCGAAGAATTACAGCGGTACCGCAGTGGCTACCTGGGCTGTGCCACGGCAGTCGGCCATTTGCGGGTTTCCGGCGCCTATTCGCTCACCGACATCGACCTGACCCTGTCCACCGTTGCCCGTTCGCTGCCGGTCAGGCTGGTACGCCACACCCGCTTCTGGACACGCATGGAGCCATTGAGCAGCACTGCGTGAAAAAAGTGCAACGGGCATTGTCGATTTCCCCTCGCCCATTCGCCTCCCTGGCAATAACACCGAAAACACCTCGCCCAGGAGCTCGCATGCGCCGCCTTGCCTCACCCCACCGCCAAGCCCTCACGTTCGCCTTGCTCGGCGCTTCGCTCGCCCTGCTCCCGCCGCTGCTGCCCGGTGCAGCCATGGCCCAGGCTGCCAACGCGCAAAAAACCTACGCCATCAGCAGCGGCCCCCTGAGTACGGTACTCGGCCGCTTCGCCAACGCGGCCGGGGTGGTGCTGTCGTTCGACAGCCAACTGACGGCTGGCAAACAAAGTGCGGGTCTGCAAGGCACCTACAGTATCGAACAGGGCTTCGCCACCCTGCTGGCTGGCTCCGGCCTGGGCGTTGCGCCTGCCGAGCAAGGTGCCTATGTGCTATACCCGGCCGAATCCGGCAATGCCGTGCAGCTGGGCGCGACCAGCGTAGTCGGCAATGGCCTGGGCGAAACCACTGAGAACACCGGGGCCTACACCACCGGGCAAACCCGCACCGCAACCAAGCTGGGCCTGTCACTGCGCGAAACACCGCAGTCAGTCAGCGTGGTCACCCGCCAGGTGATGAACGATCACCACCTGGCCTCGATCGACGACGTGGTCAAGTTCACCCCTGGGCTATCCAGCAACCATCGCGACAGCGAACGCTATACCTTCTACGCCCGCGGCTTCCAGATCCAGAACTTCCAGTACGACGGCATTCCTGCGCAAATCGCCAACGAATCACAGCAATTCACCAGTACCCTGGCCGACATGGCCATCTATGACCGGGTCGAAGTGGTCCGTGGCGCCACCGGCCTGCTCAGTGGCGCCGGCACGCCGTCGGCCACGCTCAACCTGGTGCGCAAGCGGCCTACGGAGGATGCCCAGGCGACGGTTGCCGGCGAGGTGGGTTCCTGGGACCGTTACCGCACCGAGGCCGATGTTTCCGGGCCGCTCACCGAGGCCGGCAACATCCGTGGCCGCCTGGTCGGGGTGTACGAAACCGCCAACTCGTTCGTTGACTGGTACAAGACCGACAAACGCGTGATGTACGGCGCCCTGGACATCGACCTGAGCGAAGACACCCTGCTGCGCCTGAGCCTCGACTACCAGAACAACAACGCCGATGGCGTCAGCTTCGGGCATATCCCCTTGTTCAATAGCGATGGCAGCGCCACAAACTTCTCGCGCTCGTTCAACCCCGCCGCGCGCTGGAGCTACCTGAACAATACCCAGTACAACTTCACCGGCCTGCTGGAACACAAGCTGGCCAACGACTGGGTCGCCAAGGCCGCCTACAGCCACCAGTACGCGTACCGCCGTGGCGTCACCGGTTCGGCCAGTGCCGGTACGCCCGACCCGCTTACCGGCAGCGGCGTATCGATGTATATCAACCGCCTGGACAGCTACCAGACCCAGGACAATTTCGATCTGTACGCCACCGGCCCGTTCCAGCTGGGCGGCCGCGAGCATGAGCTGGTGCTGGGCAGCAACCTGGCCTACACCCACCTCAACTACCCGACCTACGAGCGCGGCTTCCCTGCTGTCGACAACATCTATGAGTGGGATGGCGACCCCCATGGCAAACCGCACCTGGCCAAGACCGAAGAGAGCCTGTCGCGCCTGAGCCAGTCCGGTGTCTACGCCGCCGTGCGCCTCAAGCCTTACGATCCGCTGTCGATCATCCTGGGCAGCCGGGTAAGTTGGTGGAACCAGAAGGACGACAGCAGCGATGACCTGACCGGCGAAGCCACTGGCCGTGACCGTACGAAAAAATCCGGCGTGGTTACCCCCTACGCCGGTGTGGTGCTGGACCTGAACGACACGTACTCGGTATACGCCAGCTGGACGCAGATCTTCCTGCCGCAGACCTATTACAAGACTGCCAGCAATACCTCGCTGGACCCGCTCGAAGGCGACAACTACGAACTCGGCATCAAGGGTGAATTCTACGATGGCGCGTTGAACGCCAGCGCAGCACTGTTCGAAGTCAAACAGAAGAACACGCCGCAACTGGTAGACGACAGTGGGCCGCAAGAAATCTACCGAGCCATTGCTGGCACCACCACGCGTGGCATCGAAACGGAAATCTCCGGCGAAGTGCTGCCAGGCTGGAATGTATTCGGCGGCTACACCTACCGCAAGTCCCACGACAAGGAAGGCAACCGCGTCGAAACCAACCAACCGATGAACCTGTTCAAGCTGGCCACCACCTATCGCCTGCCAGGTGACTGGAACAAGCTGACAGTTGGCGGCAACATGACGTGGCAAAGCGACATCTACGCGGTCAATTCAGACCTGGGCACCAAGGCGCACCAGCGTGACTTTGGCGTGGTCGGGCTGCTGGCCAACTATGCCTTCGATGAACACCTGAGCGTAGGGCTGAACCTGAACAACCTGTTCGACAAGAAGTACTACGATGGCCTGGGCACCTTCGAAACTCCGGCTCTTATGGCGAGCCACGCAACCTGGTAGCGAATGCCCGCTGGCGGTTCTGAGGCGGCAGGTGCGCAGGGGCTGAATGACAGCCCCATCATGCCCGCCATCAATGATTGATCGGCACATATCATTCAGCGTGATATTAACCTTCGCCTCGTTCGATTCGTGCCTTACGCGCAACACACTCACACTCCGCCCACTACTAATACATTGGCGGAGTTCTCCATGGAACAATCTCTCAAACCCTTGCGCTTCCCCCTCGCTGCCCTGGCAGTGGTGGTGATCAGCGCTTGCGGTCGAACCCCCGACGCCGTGCAAGCTCCCGCCGCGCCAAAGGTCACTGTGGCCAAGGTGATCGAGCAACCGATCAACGAGTGGGACGAGTTCACCGGCCGCCTCGAAGCCCCGGAAACAGTTGAAGTTCGCCCGCGGGTCTCTGGCCAGATCGACCAGGTGGCTTTCACCGAAGGTGCCCAGGTGAAAAAAGGCGACGTACTGTTCCAGATCGACCCACGGCCGTTCCAGGCTGAGGTCCGCCGTCTCGAAGCCCAACTGCAACAAGCCAAGGCCACCGCCATTCGCAGTGCCAACGAAGCCCGCCGTGGCGAGCGCCTGCGTGACAGCAACGCCATTTCTGCCGAACTTGCAGAATCGCGCAGCAGCGCTGCCGCCGAGGCCCGCGCCGGGGTGGACGCGATCCAGGCCCAACTCGACCTGGCGCGCCTGAACCTCAGCTTCACCCGCGTTACCGCGCCTATCAGCGGCCGCGTTAGCCGTGCCCAGTTCACTGCCGGCAACATCGTCACTGCCGATGTCACCCCGCTGACCAGCGTAGTGTCCACCGACAAGGTCTACGCCTACTTCGACGCCGACGAGCGCGTGTACCTCAAGTACAGCCAGTTGGCCCGCGAAGGCCAGCGTGGCCAGAGCACCCCGGTGTACCTGGGCCTGACCAACGAAAACGGCAACCCGCACCTGGGCCAGATGAACTTCGTCGACAACCAGGTCAACCCGCGCACCGGCACCATCCGCGGCCGTGCCGTGTTCGACAACAGCGATGGCCAGTTCACCCCGGGCCTGTACGCACGCCTGAAGCTGGTGGGCAGCGCCCAGTACGACGCGGTGCTGATCAACGACGAAGCCGTGGGCACCGACCTGGGCAAGAAGTTCGTGCTGGTCATGGACAAGGACAACAAAGCCGCCTACCGCGCCGTGGAGCTGGGGCCGAAGCTGGAAGGCCTGCGCATCGTGCGCAGCGGCCTGGGCAAGGATGACCGCATCGTGGTCAAGGGCCTGCAGCGCGTGCGCCCAGGTTCGCCGGTTACCCCGGAAGAAACCCCGATGGCCAGCGAACAGACCCTCGCCGCCCTCGCCCAGCAGCGCCAGGCACTGGAGGCCAGCAACCCGGCGCCAAAAGTGGCGGGCAACAACGTGAAAGTCGCCAGCGCCCAGGCGCCACGCGGTTAAGGGACACTACCGATGAACTTCTCGAAATTCTTCATTACCCGGCCGATTTTTGCTGCGGTGCTGTCGCTGGTGCTGCTGATTGCGGGTTCGATCTCGCTGTTCCAGCTGCCGATCAGCGAATACCCCGAAGTGGTACCGCCCACCGTGGTGGTGCGCGCCAACTTCCCCGGCGCCAACCCCAAGGTCATTGGCGAAACCGTCGCCGCGCCGCTGGAGCAGGCCATTACCGGTGTGGAGAACATGCTGTACATGTCCTCGCAGTCCACCGCTGACGGCAAGCTGACGCTGACCATCACCTTCGCCCTGGGTACCGACCTGGACAACGCCCAGGTGCAGGTGCAGAACCGCGTCACCCGTACTCAGCCCAAGCTGCCTGAGGAAGTGACGCGTATCGGTATCACCGTCGACAAGGCCTCGCCCGACCTGACCATGGTCGTGCACCTGACCTCGCCGGACAACCGTTACGACATGCTCTACCTGTCCAACTACGCCATCCTCAACATCAAGGATGAGCTGGCGCGCCTGGGCGGCGTCGGCGACGTGCAGCTGTTCGGCATGGGCGACTACTCGCTGCGCGTGTGGCTCGACCCAAACAAGACTGCTTCGCGCAACCTCACCGCCAGTGATGTGGTTGCGGCAATCCGCGAGCAGAACCGCCAGGTGGCCGCTGGCCAGCTGGGCGCACCGCCCGCCCCCGGCTCCACCAGCTTCCAGCTGTCGATCAACACCCAGGGCCGCCTGGTCAACGAGGAAGAGTTCGAGAACATCATCATCCGTGCCGGTGCCGATGGTGAAATCACGCGCCTCAAGGACATCGCCCGGGTCGAGCTCGGCTCCAGCCAGTACGCCTTGCGCTCGCTGCTGAACAACCAGCCTGCGGTAGCCATCCCGATCTTCCAGCGCCCAGGCTCCAACGCCATCGAAATCTCCGACGAAGTGCGGGCGAAAATGGCCGAGCTCGAAAAGGACTTCCCTGAAGGGATGGACTACAGCATCGTCTATGACCCGACCATCTTCGTGCGTGGCTCCATCGAAGCCGTGGTACACACCCTGTTCGAAGCACTGGTACTGGTGGTACTGGTCGTCATCCTGTTCCTGCAAACCTGGCGTGCCTCGATCATCCCGCTGCTGGCCGTGCCGGTATCGTTGATCGGTACCTTTGCGGTGATGCACCTGTTCGGCTTCTCGCTCAATGCCTTGTCGCTATTCGGCTTGGTGCTGGCCATCGGCATCGTGGTGGACGACGCCATCGTCGTGGTGGAAAACGTCGAGCGCAATATCGGGCTGGGCCTGAAACCGCTGGAGGCCACGCAAAAGGCCATGAGCGAAGTGACCGGGCCGATCATCGCCACCGCTCTGGTGCTGTGCGCCGTGTTCGTACCTGCGGCGTTCATTTCCGGCCTTACCGGGCAGTTCTACAAGCAGTTCGCCCTGACCATCGCCATTTCCACCGTGATCTCGGCGTTCAACTCGCTGACCCTGTCGCCGGCCCTGGCTGCCGTGCTGCTGAAAGACCACCACGCGCCCAAGGACCGTTTCTCGCGGTTCCTCGACAAGCTGCTGGGCAGCTGGCTGTTCTCCCCGTTCAACCGCTTCTTCGACCGCGCCAGCCACAGCTATGTCGGTGGCGTACGCCGGGTCATCCGCTCCAGCGGCATCGCCCTGTTCGTCTATGCCGGCCTGATGGGCCTGACCTACCTCGGCTTCTCGTCCACGCCGACCGGTTTCGTGCCGGCCCAGGACAAGCAGTACCTGGTGGCCTTCGCCCAGTTGCCTGACGCCGCCAGCCTCGACCGCACCGAGGCAGTGATCAAGCGCATGAGCGAAATCGCCCTGAAGCAGCCTGGCGTGGCCGACTCGGTGGCCTTCCCTGGCCTGTCGATCAACGGTTTCACCAACAGCCCGAACAGCGGCATCGTGTTCACCCCGCTCAAGCCGTTCGATGAGCGCAAGGACCCGAGCCAGTCGGCGGCGGCCATTGCGGCTGCGCTGAACGCCCAGTTCGCCGATATCCAGGACGCCTACATCGCGATCTTCCCGCCGCCGCCGGTACAGGGCCTGGGTACGATTGGCGGCTTCCGCCTGCAAATCGAAGACCGTGGCAACCTGGGTTACGAAGCGCTGTACAAGGAAACCCAGAACATCATCGCCAAAAGCCATAACGTGCCCGAACTGGCAGGCCTGTTCACCAGCTACCAGGTCAACGTGCCGCAGGTCGATGCCGCCATCGACCGGGAAAAGGCCAAGACCCACGGCGTGGCGATCACCGACATCTTCGACACCCTGCAGGTTTACCTGGGCTCGCTGTACACCAACGACTTCAACCGCTTTGGCCGCACCTACCAGGTCAACGTCCAGGCTGAGCAGCAATTCCGCCTCGATGCCGAGCAGATCGGCCAGTTGAAGGTACGCAACAACCTCGGCGAGATGATCCCGCTGGCGACCTTCCTCAAGGTCAGCGACACCTCCGGACCGGACCGCGTCATGCACTACAACGGGTTCATTACCGCAGAAATCAACGGTGCCGCAGCCCCGGGCTATAGCTCTGGCCAGGCCGAAGCTGCCATCGAGAAGCTGCTGAAAGAGGAGCTGCCCAACGGCATGACCTTCGAATGGACCGACCTGACCTACCAGCAGATCCTCTCGGGCAACACGGCACTGCTGGTGTTCCCGCTGTGCGTGCTGCTGGCGTTCCTGGTACTGGCCGCCCAGTACGAAAGCTGGAGCCTGCCACTGGCGGTGATCCTGATCGTGCCGATGACCCTGCTGTCTGCCATCACCGGTGTGATCGTGTCGGGTGGCGACAACAACATCTTCACCCAGATCGGCCTGATCGTACTGGTGGGCCTGGCGTGCAAGAACGCGATCCTGATCGTCGAGTTCGCCAAGGATGAGCAGGCCAAGGGCCTTGACCCGCTGGCTGCGGTACTGGAAGCCTGCCGCCTGCGCCTGCGGCCAATCCTGATGACTTCGATTGCCTTCATCATGGGTGTGGTTCCGCTGGTGTTCAGCCGGGTGCAGGTTCGGAAATGCGCCATGCCATGGGTGTGGCGGTGTTCTCGGGGATGATCGGCGTAACGGTGTTCGGCCTGTTCCTGACCCCGGTGTTCTTCTTCCTGATTCGCCGTTTCGTCGAACGTCGCCAGGCCCGCAAGGCCGAACGCGTCCAAGTGCTGGAGAACCACGCATGAACCTGCTCAAACCCCTGACGCCAAGCCTGCTGGCACTGGCCCTGGCGGCCTGTGCGGTGGGCCCGGACTACCGGGCCCCGGCCACCGAACCTGCACAACTGAGCAGCGACGTGCAGGCCAAGGCCTACGACCGTAGCCGCTTCGAAAGCCTGTGGTGGAAGCAGTTCGATGACCCGGTGCTTGACCAGCTGGTGCAGGCTTCGCTGGACGGCAACCGTGACCTGCGCGTGGCCTTCGCCCGCCTGAAATCTGCCCGCTCGATCCGTGAAGACGCCGAGAACGATCAGTTCCCGGTGGTCACCAGCCGCGCCAGCAGCGACATCGGCAAGGGCCAGGTGCCCGGCCAGACCACGCAACGGGTGAACAGCGAGCGCTATGACCTGGGCCTGGACATGGCCTGGGAGCTTGACCTGTTCGGGCGCATTCAGCGTCAGATCGAGGCGAGCGAAGCCCAGGAAGCGGCAGCCGCCGCCGACCTGCAGCAGTTGCAGGTCAGCCTGATCGCCGAACTGGTCGACGCCTACGGGCAGCTGCGCGGCGCGCAACTGCGCGAGAACATCGCCTTGGCCAACCTCAAGACCCAGCAAGAATCACGCACCATTACCGAAACCCTGCGCGATGCCGGCGTGGGTAACGATCTCGACGTGGTGCGTGCCGACGCACGCCTGGCCGGGGTCGAAGCCACCGTGCCGCAACTGCAAGCCGAACAGGCACGGGCGCGGCACCGCATCGCCACCCTGCTCGGCCAGCGCCCTGACGCGCTCAGCGTAGACCTGTCACCCAAGGCATTGCCGGCCATTGCCAAGGCGTTGCCGGTGGGGGACCCGGGTGGCTGCTGCGCCGTCGCCCGGACATCCGCAGCGCCGAACGCCAACTGGCAGCCGCCACCGCCAACGTGGGCGTGGCCACGGCAGACCTGTTCCCCCGTGTGAGCCTCAGCGGCTTCCTTGGCTTTACTGCCGCACGCGGTTCGCAGATCGGCTCCTCGGCAGCCAATGCCTGGGCGCTGGGCCCGAGCATTACCTGGGCGGCCTTCGACCTGGGCAGTGTGCGGGCCCGCCTGCGCGGCGCCAAGGCCGATGCCGAAGGGGCTCTGGCCAACTACGAACAGCAAGTATTGCTGGCCCTGGAAGAGTCGGCCAACGCCTTCAGCGATTACGACAAGACCCAGCAACGCCTGCTGTCACTGATGCGCCAGAGCGACGCAAGCCGCAAGGCGGCGGAGCTGGCCTCGATTCGTTATCGCGAGGGTACGGTCGACTACCTGGTGCTGCTGGACGCCGAGCGCGAGCGGCTGAGCGCTGAAGATGCACAGGCCCAGGGTGAGGTGGAGCTGTACCGCGGTATCGTCTCCATCTACAAGGCCCTGGGCGGCGGCTGGCAACCGGAGACCGTGGCCAGCGCCCGCTGATACACCCGTTTCAACGACTCCTTTGGTTGGCTCCTCCCCCAACCGTTTGCCCCGCAGGCCTTGGCCCGCGGGGCTTTTTTATCTGGGCCGCTCTACAGCCCCGTCGTTTTTGGCGGCTAAGCCGGTAGGCAGGGTTGCCAGGGTTTCACAGCCCCAACCGCAATGCCTCCCCCACGCCCGCCCCGCGCACATCGTCCGCGGCACTGACCAAGGCAAAATTGTACGCCCCGTGCGACCAGTACCGCGCCTCCAGCTGGCCGTCGACCCGCTGCCCGTCTGGCATGCGCCGATAAAGTTCGCCCGGTGAGCGCAAGAACAGGCTGATGCGCTGCCCCCTGCCATCTTCAAACACCAGCAGCGCCGCCGGCCCTTGCTCGTTGCTGAGCAAACGCGCGCCCACCGGTTTGAAGCCATAACCCGCCAGGTCTGGCAATTGCCCCACGCGGTTGAAATGCCGCCCCAGCCAGTCGCGCAACTGGCCTGGGTCACTGGCCTGGATATCCAGTGCCTGGCTGCCGGCAAACAAACGGTGCGCCTGGACGGCATCGGCCATGGGCAGGTCGGCGCGTGCCAGGGACGCATCGCGCACCTGCCAGCCGCCCACCCCGCCCACGCCCAATGCCAGCATCACCACCGCCGCTGCGGCCCAGCGCCGCTGCCGACGCTGGCGCAACTGCCGACGCAACTGCCCAAGGTCCAGCTGCGCCGCCCCGGGCAGTTCGCCAAACCCGGCCAACGCCGTACGCAAGCGCCGGGCATCGGCGCGCCAGCCCTCCACCCGTGCCGCAGCCTGCGGGTTGGCCGCCAGCCAGGCCTGCACCTCAGCCCGGCGCACAGGTTCCAGGCGTTCATCGACGTAAGCGTGCAATTCGTCTTCGCTGGGGATCAGACGCGTCATTTCAGTCTCCGCAAGGCCGGGGGCTGGGGGTTGCCCTCGGTCAGTTCGCGCAAGGCACTACGGGCGCGCGACAGGCGCGACATCACAGTGCCGATAGGGATGGCCAAGGCCTGGGCGGCTTCCTTGTAACTCAAGCCTTCGACGCTGATAAGCAGCAACAAGGCGCGCTGTTCGGCCGTCAACCGGGCAAATGCCTGCAAGTCGGCCTGGGCCAGCACAATGGCCTCAAGGTTGGCCCCGACCGGCTCCTCTTCGTGCTCGGCACGGCCGAACCAGGACAGCCAGCGCGCATGCAAGCGGTCACGGCGCTTGCCGTCAAGAAAAAGCCGATAGAGGATGGTAAACAGCCACGCCCGCAGCGCCTCGGCGTCGCGTTGCTGGTCGCGTCGGCTCAGGGCCCGCTCGACTGTGGCCTGCACCAGGTCGTCGGCGCTGCCCGGCTCGCGCGTCAGCCACACCGCAAAGCGGCGCAGGCGGGCCAGCAGTTCGCGCCACTGGTGGTCGTCCAGATCATGCATGGCAAAGCCCCGGCCTTTGAAGTTGTCATTGTAAAGGCAGACGCCTGCCAGGAAATTCTATTCCCGTCGATGGAATAAGTTTTTCCCTGCCCCGTCGTACTGGCACATTCACCAAACCGGACGACAACCATGAACTCACCTTTGCACGGCCCGGCAAAAGCCTTGCGCCTGGCTGCCATCGGCGCCGTGATGCTGGCCGCAGGGGCTGGTTTTGCCTATGCCGCTGGCTGGCTCGGCGAAACCCGGCTGACGCCACAGCGTATCATTGACACCTTCGAGGCCCAGGCCGGGCACTACCCGGGTTATCGCAAGAACCACGCCAAGGGCTTGTGCGTCAGTGGCTACTTCCAGGCCAGCGGGCAAGCTGCCAAGCTGTCCACGGCGCGCGTCTTCAGCCAGGCACGCGTACCGGTGATCGGCCGTTTTGCCATTGGCGGCGCCAACCCCTTCGCCCCGGACACCGGCATACCTGTACGCAGCCTGGCCATTGAGCTGAATACCGACGACGGGCAGGTCTGGCGCACCGGCATGAACAACCCGCCGGTACTTGCTGTAAGCACGCCGCAAGGGTTCTACGAGCAAGTTCTGGCGGGCACGCCAAACCCGGCCACTGGCAAACCAGACCCTGCCAGCATGCAAGCGTTCTTTGCAGGGCACCCGGAAAGCGCGGCGTTCCGCCAATGGGCCGCCAGCTACAAGCCCAGCAACAGTTTCGCCAGCACCCAATATCACAGCATCAATGCCTTTTACCTGATCGACGCAAGCGGCTCACGCCATCCAGTGCGCTGGCAGCTTGAGCCCCAAACCGCGTTTGCCGCACTGCCCACCCAGATCGATGACAAACAGTATCTGCAACACGACCTGCAACAACGCCTGGCCCAGGGCCCGTTGCGCTGGACGCTTCGCCTGTTGTTGGCCGAGCCCGGCGATGCAGTGGATGACCCTGCCCGGCCCTGGCCTGCCGAACGGGTCAGCGTGGACGCCGGTACCCTGGTGCTGGAACAGGTCGACGCCCCTGAACAGGGCGCATGCCGCGACATCAACTTCGACCCGTTGATCCTGCCCCGAGGCATCGAGGCATCTGCCGACCCTATCCTCGCCGCCCGTTCGGCTGCCTATTCGGAATCGTTCAAGCGCCGCAGCCGTGAATCGCTCAGCACTGGAGCCCGCCCATGAAACCCGAAGCCTTCCACCCATTCGCCCGTCTGCTGCACTGGCTGATGGCCGTGCTGATCCTGGCCATGCTGTTCATTGGGGTGAGCATGGTGGCAGACCTGTCGCTACGCCACCCGCTGCTGATCGGGCTGCACAAGGCCACCGGCCTGGCGCTGCTGGTGTTGGTAGTGCTGCGTATCGGCGTGCGTCTGGCCGTGCCTCACCCACCCTTGCCCCGCGACCTGCCACCCCTGCAGCGCTGGGCCGCGGGGGCTTCGCACCTGTTGCTCTATGGCCTGATGCTGGCCATGCCGTTGCTGGGCTGGGCCATGCTGTCGGCCGGCGACTACCCTCGCCCACTGGGCTTGCCCGCCATCGCCCCGCACAACTTGCAACTGTATGCCGTGCTGCGCCTGGCCCACGGCTGGGCCGGCTACCTGTTGTTTGCAACGGTGCTGGTGCATGTGGCGGCAGCCTTGATGCACGCGTGGGTGCGCCGCGACGGCGTGTTGCGTAGCATGTGGCCTGGCCCCCTGCGCCGCAGCGAATGACCTGCAGCAGCCCGGGGGCGTTCGACAATCAATAATCGTTCTTAATAAGATCGGCTTTCTATTTGCCTTATTGCCCTGGACTGCCCTATGAACGTCGCAAAGGATCCTGCAACTCTAAAACCTGCCAGCACCCTGGACTTGCGCCCGCTGCTGCTGGCCAACATGGCCTGTACCATGTCGATGATGGCCTTCGTCGCCCTGATCGGCCCGATTGCCCGCCAGCTCGGCATGGCCACCTGGCAGGCTGGCGCCGCCGTGACAGTGGCCGGCGTGGTCTGGGTATTGCTGGCCCGGCCCTGGGGCCGTGCGGCAGATCGCCTGGGCCGTCGGCGCATCCTGTTGCTGGGTACCGCCGGCTTCACCCTGGCTTACTGGCTGTTATGCCTGTTTGTCGAAGGCGCGCTGCGCTGGCTGCCGGGCGCGACCGCAGCGTTCATCGGCCTGATGGTCGCACGCGGCTGCATCGGCGCCTTCTATGCTGCAATCCCGGTAGGCTGCAACGCGCTGATCGCCGACCATGTCGAGCCGCAGCGCCGTGCTCGGGCGATGGCTTCGCTGGGGGCGGCCAACGCTGTCGGCCTTGTAGTAGGGCCAGCATTGGCAGCGCTACTGGCGCGGCATAGCCTGAGCCTGCCTTTTCATATCATGTCGCTGCTGCCGGCCAGCGCCTTTCTCGTGCTGTTGTTTACCCTCAAGCCGCAGGCGCTGCCTCACAACTATGCCCCGAGCCCAGTGCGCTTGAACGACCCACGCCTGCGCCGGCCCTTGCTGGTAGCGTTCAGCGCCATGCTCAGTGTCACCGTGTCGCAGATCATCGTCGGCTTCTTTGCCCTCGACCGCCTGCACCTGGGCCCGGCGCAAGCGGCCCAGGCTGCCGGCATCGCCCTGACCACGGTGGGCGTGGCACTGATGCTGTCCCAGGTACTGCTGCGCAAACTGGAATGGCCGCCACTGAAGATGATCCGGGTAGGCGCCACGGTTTCGGCATTGGGCTTTGCCTGCGGCTCACTTGCAACCACCGCACCTTGGCTTTGGGGCTGCTACTTCGTCGCGGCAGCGGGCATGGGCTTTGTCTTCCCATCGTTTTCAGCGTTGGCAGCCAATGCCATGCACGCCTCCGAGCAAGGTGCCACCGCCGGTTCCATTGGTGCGGCCCAAGGCATGGGCGCGGTGATCGGCCCACTGGCCGGCACCCTGGTGTATGCCCTTGATCCGCGCCTGCCATTCCTGGCCGTAGCCGCACTGTTGCTGCTGGTCGGGCTATGGCCGATGCCACGCGACCAGCGTGCCTGAGAAGCACAGCGCGCAAGCGTGCAGAGTGTGTTTTAATGCGCGTCGCTCATTATTTTTTACACCTCTGATTACAAGGCGGCTATGGACACGGGGACGCGACTCAAACTGGTGCGTGAACGCAACAACCTCTCCCAACGGGAACTGGCCCGCCGCAGCGGGCTGACCAATTCGACGATCTCGCAGATCGAGCAGAATCGCGTCAGCCCTTCGGTCAGCTCCCTGAAAAAACTGCTCGAAGGCATTCCCATGAGCCTGGCGGAGTTCTTCAGCTTCGACGAGCCCGTGCGAGAAGAGCGCTTTGTGTTTCGGGGTGGCGAGCAGCCCGACCTGGGCCGTAACGGCCTGCGCATGCTGCTGGTCGGTGCCAGTGTAGAGGGCCGGCAGATGCGCATGCTGCGCGAACTGTATGCACCGGGTGCAGACTCGGGCGAGCCGATCGTGCATGCCGAAGGCGAAGAATGTGGCTTGGTCACCCGTGGCACCGTGGAGCTGTGGGTCGATGGCCAAGTGAGCGTGCTCAACTCGGGCGACGGCTACTACATCCCCACTACCCTGCCGCACAGCTTCAAGAACATCGGCCCGGACGAGGCCGAGATCATCAGCGCCAACACACCGGCGAATTTCTGATCTTGACGCGCAGCGGTGTACTGAACACCCGGGCCATCTACCAGAGCCTGCGCAACGCGGCCCTTGGCGTGCACCACCTGGAGGTCAGTGCACGCCACGAGGGTGGTTTGGTCGATGTCGACATCCAGGGCTGGCAACTAACGCTGGCCCTCGATAGCGAAGGCCTGGCGCATTGCGTCAGTTGCCGGGCCCCGGACGGCCAGCAGGCCGGGATCGAGGGCTGGCAGCGCTACGGCACCAACCCGGTCGACCTGCTCAGCCTGTGGGAACGCACTCGCTCGAAAAGCTGCTGGCACCCTGACTCAACGCCTCTTCGACAAAATCCAGACGGTCCTGGCCAAAGAACATCGCTTCACCGACAAAGCAGGTTGGCGCGCCAAACACACCGCGCTCGACCGCCACCTCGGTCGCCTGCTTGAGCGCGGCTTTCACTTCAGGGTCTGCCGCCAGCGCGTGAAACACCTGCGGATCGAACCCTGCCTGGCTCAGTGTTTCGTCCAGAACGCCGCTATCGCTCAGGTTACGACGCTGCACCCACAGCCCATTGAACAGCACCGACAGCAACACCTCCAACCGCTCCGGCGAGCGCAACTGGGTGCCCATTACGCCGCGCATCAAAGCCAAGGTATTGACCGGAAACCCCGGCGGCAGCCCGAACGGTACCCCATAGCGCGCGGCAAAACGTGCCAGGTCGGTGAACATGTAGCGCCCCTTGGCCGGGACCATGGCCGGCGAGGCATTGCCGGTGGCCTGGAACACCCCGCCCAGCAGCATTGGCCGGTAATGCAGCGTGGCACCCTGGCGGGCACACAGGCCTGGCAGCTGGGTCCAGGCCAGGTAGCTGGCCGGGCTGCCCAGGTCAAAAAAGAAATCGACAGTCTTGTGCATGGTTACGGTCCTTGCTCGGTGATAGGGGTTTACCAGCGTTCCATCCAGGGGCGCAGGTCCAGTTCGAACGTCCAGGCATCTCGCGGCTGGGTGTGCAGAAACCAGTAGCTGTCAGCGATGTGCGCCGGGGCAAGGATGCCGTCCTGGTCCTTGAGGGCATAGCGCTCGGGGAAACTGTCGCGGATGAAGGCAGTGTCGATGGCCCCGTCCACCACCACATGCGCGACATGGATGTTCCGCGGCCCCAGTTCACGCGCCATGCTCTGGGCCAGGGCGCGCAAGCCATGCTTTGCGCCGGCGAAAGCCGCGAAACCTGCCGCACCGCGGGTGCCAGCAGTGGCGCCAGTGAACAGGATCGTGCCGCGCTCACGCTGGACCATACGCCGGGCAACTGCCTGCGCGGTGAGAAAGCCGGCAAAGCAAGCCATTTCCCAGATCTTGAAGTACTTGCGTGGTGTTTCTTCGAGGATGCTGCAGGGCACATTGGCACCGATATTGAAAACAAACGCCTCGATCGGGCCGATATCGCGCTCGATAGCCTCGACCAACGCCGCCACCTCTTCTTCCTTGCGCGCATCGGAACCAAACCCATGGGCCTGGCCACCCGCGGCACGTATTTCCTCCAGCAGCGGTTGCAGCTTTTCAACCTGACGCCGCGTGACGCAGGCAATGTAACCCTCACGGGCAAAACGCTTGGCAATCTCGCCACCGGTGGCGTCGCCTGCACCGATCACCAGCACTACTTTTTGTTGTTCTGACATACCTGCCTCCATTGGTGAATGGTCGTTTAGTTAACGAACGCTATGTTATGATCGCCGTCATCGTCAAGCCCGCCTGCAGAGGCAATTGAATGCGCTATTCCAACGAACACAAGCAGCAGACCCGCGAACGGTTGCTGAGCAGCAGCGGCGCACTGGCCAAGCGTGGGGGCTTTTCCAGCACCGGCGTGGCCGGGCTGATGAAGGCAATCGGCCTTACCGGCGGCGCCTTTTACAACCACTTCCCCTCCAAGGACGACCTGTTCACCGAGGTAGTACGCCAAGAGCTGCACAATAGCCCGCTGGCCCGCCTGGCCAACCAGGGCGCCAACCGCGAACGCCTGGGCCGCTGCCTGCAGCAGTACCTGAGCCTGGCCCACCTGCACAATGCCGAAGGTGGCTGCCCGCTGCCGCCACTGGGTGTGGAGATCGCCCGGGCTGCAGCGCCGGTGCGCGAAGAGGCCGAGCACTGGCTGGTCGTACTGCATCGGGCCTGGAGCGCAACGCTGGAGGATGATCAACTGGCCTGGGTATTGATCAGCCAATGCGTAGGCGCGTTGATGATCGGGCGCATGCTGGCCACTGAACAGGTGCAGTCCCAGGTACTGGACGCAAGCCGCCAGTTTGTCGAAAAGGCCCTGCATGAAGCGGATTAGCCTGCTGCTGGGCCTGATGTTGGCGTTGCCCGCACTTGCCGAACAAGCCTGCCCACCCGGGCAATACCCAGTGTGCCTGATGGGCTGTTTTTGTGCGCCGATCGACCCTGGGCAGGCCGGCCAGATTCTCAAGGACGTAGAGGTCATGGCTTCCTCCAGCCTGACGTTCGCCTTGCGCCAGGCCCGGGATGAGGCCACCGCCAGCGGCGTCGAGCCCATCCCGCTGCATATCCGTGCGCAACTCGAACCCTGGTACGACTTTGCCGTGCTCGATGCGGCGCGCTTTCGGGTGGGTGACGAACAGCAGGTGAGCGCGGCCAACGCATTGCTGCAAAACCCTGACGTAAACGCCGTGACGCTGATCGACACGATCATCTTCCGCCGGGCCGGTGATGCCGAGGACAACGTGGCCCTGTGGGCGCACGAGCTCAAGCATGTGCAGCAGTATCAGGAACTGGGCGTGGAGGAATTCGCCCGGCGCTATACGCGCAATTATGACGAACTGGAGGGGCCGGCCTACAAGATCGAGGCCGAGGTGGGCAAGGCACTGCGCGAACGCGCTTCGGGGCAGGCCAGGTAGGAATAGGGCTGCGTTGCAGCCCATCGCCGGCAAGCCAGCTCCCACAGGAACGGCGCCGAGCCTGAAACCTGTGCAGCACCTGTGGGGCTGGCTTGCCGGCGATAGGGCCCTGTCAGGACGCCGCCGAAGCCTCTTCAGCCGCTTGCTCACGGCTGGCATAACGCTGCGCCAGTACCGCGCAGACCATCAACTGGATCTGGTGGAACAGCATCAGCGGCAGGATCATCGCGCCAATCCCACTGCCCACGAACAACACCTGGGCCATGGGCACTCCGGTAGCGAGGCTTTTCTTGGAGCCGGCAAACAGGATGGTGATGCGGTCCTCAAGGTCGAAGCCCAATGCCTTGCCAAGCACGCGGGTGCCAAGCAGTACCACCGCCAGCAAAATCCCGCATACGGCAAACAACCCGGCCAGGTGCTGCGGCGATACCGTATGCCACAACCCCGTGACCACGGCCTCGCTGAAGGCGGTGTACACCACCAGCAGGATCGAGCCCTGGTCCACCACCTTGAGCCAGCGTGCATTACGCTTGACCCAGGCGCCAATCCAGCGCCGCGCAATCTGCCCGGCAACAAATGGCACCAGCAGTTGCAGGGTGATCTTCAGCACGGCATCCAGGCCCGAACCGGTGTCACCACTCGCGCCTAGCAACATCATCACCAGCAAGGGGGTCAGGAAGATGCCCAGCAGGCTGGACGCCGCCGCGCTGCAAATGGCTGCTGGCACGTTACCGCGGGCCAGCGAGGTGAAGGCGATGGCCGATTGCACCGTGGCCGGCAAGGCGCACAGGTAGAGCACACCCAGGTACAACTCGTTGCCCACCAGCGGCAGGAACAACGGCTTGAACGCCAGGCCAAGCAGCGGGAACATCACGAATGTGCAAGAAAACACCAGCAGGTGCAGGCGCCAGTGCCCGGCACCGGCAATGATCGCCTCGCGCGACAACTTGGCACCATGCAGGAAGAACAGCAGGCCGATGGCCAGGTTGGTCAGCCAGCCGAAATACACCGCACCGTCGCCCGAACAAGGCAATACGGTGGCGATCAGGACCACCCCGAGCAAAGCCAGGGTGAAGTTGTCGAATAACATGCGCAAATACTTCATCACAGTGTCAGTCTTGTCATTATGCAAGGGCAAACGATAAGGTCTTCGGCTTTTCGCCGCTAACGCCGGAACCCCCACCGGTATCGCTCAACGGACACGTTCCACAAAAGGACCCTTTCATGCCCCTTCCCCGCCTGGCCGCGCTTGCGGCCGCCATTACCCTCACATTGGGCCATGCCAGCGCCCAGGCCGACGACCAGTTGCAAGCCAAGGTAGACCATATCATCCGCCCGCTGATGCAGGAGCAAGGCATCAGCGGCATGGCCGTGGCGATCTATGCCCGCGACCATGCGCACTACTTCAGCTACGGCGTGGCCAGCAAAGCCGACAATGTGCCCGTCAGCCGAGACACACTGTTCGAGATCGGTTCGCTGAGCAAGACCTACACCGCCACCCTGGCCGCACTGGCCAGCGCCGAAGGCAAGCTGGACCTTGAAGCCCCGGCCAAGCGCTATCATCCGGCACTTGCCGGCGCGCCCCTGGGCGACGCGACGGTGCTGGAGCTGGGCGCCTACAGTGCCGACTGCCTGCCCCTGCAGTTCCCGGATGCGGTGCAAACACCGCAGCAGGTCGTCGATTTCTTCCGCCACTGGCAACCTCGCGCCAAACCCGGCACCCAGCGCTGCTACTCAAACCCCAGCCTTGGCCTGTTCGGAGACCTGGCCGCCCGCGCGCAGCATCAACCCTTTGCCACGCTGATGACAGATGGCCTGCTGGCGAAAATGGGCCTGAAAAACACCTATCTGCAAGTCCCGACCAGCGCCCAGGGGCTTTATGCGCAAGGCTACGACGCCGCCGACAAACCGGTGCGTGTCGGCCCCGGCCCTTACGCCGACGAGGCCTATGGCATCAAGACCAGCGCCAGCGACCTGCTGCGCTACGTGCGCCTGCACATGCAGCCACAGGGCCTGCCACCAGCCCTGGTAAAAGCCACGGCCATCACGCAGCAGGGCTACTTCCAGGTGGGTGCCATGACCCAGGGCCTGGGCTGGGAGCGTTACCCCTACCCGGTCACGCTGGCGACCCTGGTCGATGGCAACAGCCCGCGGCTGATCCGTGAACCGCAGGCGACCACACGCTTGCAAGCGCCCCTGCCCGCGCAGCCGGCAGCCTGGTACAACAAGACCGGCTCAACCAATGGCTTCGGCGCCTACGCCGCGTTTGTGCCCTCCGAACAGTTGGTTGTGGTGTTGCTGGCCAATCGAAATTACCCGAACGAAGCACGGGTTCGTGCAGCCTTCGAGATCCTGTCGGGGCTGTAGTGCGAGCAGCGATTGTCGAACAAAAAGACAGAAATGTAGTGCTTGAAAATATTCACTACAAAATGATTGACGCCGCTCATCGCCCTTGTGCATGATGAAGCCGTCTCCCTGATCGGGAGCGGTGGCAAGGGTGTTCCAGACGGCCTGCGCGGTAACGCAGGCCGTCCGTGGAGAGGGAACTGTCCAAAAGGCAGCGTGAGAAAGCCCCTGTTGCGATGCTGCTGTAGCAGCGTTGGTAGTGCGCTACACCGTGGTAGCGCCAACTGTGAAAATCACCTACGAATGGGTAATGGGGGCTTTATGATGAACTTGAACAACAATCCGACTATCGACCAATTGGCGCAGCTGTTTGCCGTACGCAAGGACAGCCTTGACGACCACCTGCTGTGGGTCAGCCAAACCGGTGAGGTGCGGCTCGACCGCCTGCCACCGAACACTATCGAAGATGAATTTGAAGAGCACCTGCCCAGCATGCGTGCCCGCTTCAAGGTCTACCGCCGTGGCCAAGGCTACGTTGGCAAGAAGGCCGCCGCCGATACCGAGTTCGTTGGCCGCGTCCTGCAGACCCTGCAACAAGAATGGCCCGCCGCCCGTGAGCGGCAGGCAGTCAAGGTGATTGAACCGCTCAACTGAGGGTTCTCACCCTTAACCAAGCCCGGCCTGCATAGGCCGGGCTTTTTCATGCCTGGCGACGATGGCCGCAGGTTTGCGGCAATGGCAAGGCACCGATAGCCATCGCACGGGCACGGTCGACACCCCACACCAAGGCGCGGGTCATGGTCTCCCCTGGCCGTGCAGGGTAGTACTCCTCCAGCAATGCCCGCCCATCCCCGCCATACAACCCCAAAAACAGCTGGGTTGCCCCCAGACGTGACAAGCGCACCTGCACATCCAGCGTGGTGCCGTCACTGAGGACTTCGTCGTGGCTGCGGCTGTGCAGTTGGGCATCGGCCCACTGCCAATAAGTCTGTTCCCTGACTCGCATGAGCATTCAATCCTCCGTTGCTGGAATGCCACGACAGAAAACCACAACCTCCGCCAGCCGGCGAGCGCAACCCGACAATGCCATGAGGCGGATCAACAAAGCGCAATAAAAACCCCGCCATTGGGCGGGGTTATGTACTGGGGCGGGATCACTTCTTCAGCGGAACCCGCGGCATGAAGCGGCCTTTTTTAGTGCGCTGCAGGTGTGCAGGCTGAAGCTGTTCGGAATCATCCAGCGTCATGTGGGCGAACCCCAGGCGGAAGGCCGCCTGGCCGCAACGCACTTGGCTGTTGATCGGGAACGCATCGTTCAGGTCTTCGAAAAAGGATTCGCTCATGCCCTGTCTCCCTCCAGTGGCAGTCGCGCCGGCAACCAGAAGAGTCGCCCAGAAAACGCGGCCTGTAAAAAAGAGACTAGCTGGTCATTTGCGGACCGCCCGGACAAGCGCCCGGTAGCCGACCAGTGGCTAACCGCTCTACTTCAGGCGCACCGCTGTGCCAGTGGCAAACACCACCACCATACCGCCCTGCACCGATGGCATGCTGATCTCGAAATCCACACCCACTACCGCGTCGGCGCGCAACTGATGTGCCCGTGCCTTGAGTTCCTCGGTGGCCTGCTCGCGTGCTTCACGCAGGGCGCTTTCCAGGGTTTGCGAGCGGCCGCCGAAGAAGTCGCGAAAGCGAGCAAAGAAGTCGCGCACGAAGTTGATGCCCTGGACCGACTCGGGCTCGACTACGCCCAGGTATTCGGCAATCGGGCGCCCTTCAAGCTGGCTGGTGGTGGAAATGATCATGAAAGCGCTCCGTTAACCTGGATAAAGAGGCCGATTCTAACAGAGCACCCAGTTACACATTTGCGCAGCTTACGCGCTGACCGCCCGCAACCGCTGCCCGATCCGCGCGCCGAACACATTCACCAGCAGCCCCGCCATCACCAGCAAGGCGCCCCAGCCCTGGATTGCGGTCAAACGCTCGCCCAGCAACAGCGCCGAAGAACTCAAGCCAATCACCGGCACCAACAGCGAGAACGGTGCCACCTTGCCGGCCGGGTGGCGCGACAGCAACTTGCTCCACAGGCTGTAGCCGAGCATGGTGGCGACAAAGGCCAGGTACACCAGGGCCAGCACCGAGCTCCAGCTGATGTTGGCCAGTGCATGGCCAATGCGCTCAGGCCCTTCCAGCCACCAAGACAACGCCAGGAACGGCAATGGCGGTATCAGCGCCCCCCAAATAACCAATGCCACCAGGTCAACCGAGCCAAAACGCCGGGTGATGATGTTGCCCATGCCCCACATGGCACCACCGCACAGGGTCAGCACCAGCGCCAGCAGGGGTACATGGCCGCCATCTTCGCTACCAATCAACGCCAGGCCGCTGGCCGCTACCAGCAGCCCCAACACACTGGCCAGGCGCAGCCGTTCACCCAGGAACAGCGCAGCAAAACCCAGGGTAAAGAATGCCTGCGACTGCAGGATCAGCGAGGCCAGCCCAGGCGGCATGCCGCTGTACATGGCCTGGAACAGAAAAGCGAACTGGCCCAGAGAAATCGTCGCGCCATAGGCGATCAACCAGCGCCAGGGCAGTTTCGGCCGCTTGACCAGCAAAATTGCCGGAAACGCCACCAACAAGAAGCGCAGCGCCCCCAGCAACATCGGCGGCAAGCCGTCGAGGCCAACTTTGATGATCACAAAGTTGACTCCCCAGGCGACAATCACCACCAGGGCGATGAGCAGGTCCTTGAGCGGCATTGCGACTTCCTTCTACAGGCTTTATTGACATATTTCGTTACAGCATAAGGCTATTCCTCAAAAGCCAACCAGCACAGTTATGGCCAAGGGTTGCGCAACAGTGCTTTGGGTGGGCTCCCACAGTGGCCTTGTCAGCAGGTCACAGGCTCAATCCTGATAACCTGGCGCCACCTTTTCCAGCATCCGCAACAACGCTGCCCACGCCAGTTGCAGCGCATCCGGGTCCGCCAGCTCACCCTGTTTCAACCCCCGCCCCGGCTCGTTGAACTGGCGCTCGGTATGCGCGCACACATCAGCCGGCGGCAGTATCAGCTGCCCTGCACTCTGCGCCGCCAACTGGATTTCGCACGCCTTCTCCAGGTAGTACATGCGCAGGAATGCTTCGGCCACACTGCGCCCTGTGGTCAGCAAGCCATGGTTACGCAGGATCATCACCGGCTTGTTGCCCAGGTCGGCCACCAGCCGCTGCTGCTCATCCATATCCAGCGCAACGCCCTCATAGGCGTGGTACGCCACTTGGCCGTAAAACTCCATGGACATCTGGTTGACCGGCAGCAGGCCGCATTCCAGCGCGGCCACCGCGCAACCTGCGCGGGTGTGGGTGTGCAGCACGCAATGGGCGTCCTCGCGGCCGGCATGAATGGCGCTGTGGATGACGAAACCGGCCGGGTTGACCGGGTGCGGCGAAGGTTCGACCGGCCTCCCCTGCAGGTCGATCTTCACCAGGCTGGAGGCGGTGATTTCGTCGAACAACAGGCCGTACGGGTTGATCAGGAAGTGATGCTCCGGCCCTGGCAGACGCAGGGAAATGTGGGTGAAGATCAGGTCGCTCATGCGAAAATGCGCGATCAGCCGATAGCAGGCGGCCAGCTCCTGGCGCAAACGCTGTTCCGTTGCAGTCATGGTCGTTATCCCGATTGATGAAGTGGCCTGAGACTACTTGCTCGCCCAAGCATTGAAGCGCTGTTCCAGCTCTTCGCCATGGTCGACCCAAAATTCCACATTCATCGCCAGTGCCCCTTGCAGGTTCTGCGGCGAAGTGGGCACCCAGCTGGCCAGGGCCGGGTCAAGCTTGGCAGCAGCCTGGGTGTTGGTCGGCCCATAGGGAATCTGCTGCACATAGCGCACTTGGGTATCAGGCTGGTTGGCATAGGCAATCAGCCGCTTGGCCTGGTCGACATGCCGCGAGCCTTTGATGATTGCCCAGTAGTCCATGCCATACAGACTGCCAGGCCATACCACGGCCAGCGGGCTGCCCTGTTGCGCCGCCACGGCGATGCGCCCGCTGTAGGTCGAAGTCATGACAACATCACCTGCAGCCAGCCACTGTGCAGGCTGGGCGCCGGCGTCCCACCACTGGATATAGGGCTTGAGTTCGCTAAGCTTGGCGAATGCACGTTCAACCCCGGCCGGCGTCGACAGCACCTGATAGACGTCCTCCACCTTCACGCCATCGGCCAGCAGGGCGAACTCCAGGTTGTACACCGCACGCTTGCGCAGGCCGCGCTTGCCCGGGTACTTGTTCACGTCCCAGAAGTCGGTCCACGAGGCCGGTGCTTCCGCCAGCTTGTTGCGGTCATAGGCAATGGCCACGCTCCACACCAGCGCAGCCGAGCCGCAGGCTTGCGCCGCGTCGGGGATCAGCTCGGCGGCATGGCCCAGGCGCTGCCAGTCAAGCTGCTCGTAAACCCCCTCATCACAGCCGCGCATCAAGTCTGGCCCCTCGATCTGCACCACGTCCCAATCGACGTTGCCGGTGTCGGCCATCACCTGGATCCGCGCCATCTCACCGTTGTATTCGCTCTGGATCAGCTTGCTGCCATCCTGGGCACTGAAGGGTTTGAAGATGGCCTCGTCCTGGGCCTTCTGGCCAGCGCCGCCATAGCCCACCACGACCATCTGCGGCGCGGCTTGAGCACTGCTCAGGCCAAGTGCCAGCAACGTTGCGCAAAGGCCAGTCATACGGGGTAATACCTGCATCGCAGTTTCCTCCTGCCGGTGCCCGAAGGGCCCGCTTTCTTGTTGTTGTGAGGTCACACCCTCGCGGTGAGGGTGATCAAAACCTAGCCTCGCACCAGTAAAAAAACAAGTTGATTTTTTACTGGCGCTACACTTTCATAAACAAAACAAGAACAACACCGCACCGGAGCCGCCTGTATGCAGACCGCCTTCCCTCACCTGTTCGAAGCCTTGCAAATCCGCGGCAAACGCTTGAAGAACCGCATCATGTCCACCGGCCACGACACCTGCCTGCCCACCGACAACCTGGTCAACGACAAGCTGATCGCCTACCAGCGCGAACGCGCAGCCGGTGGCGTTGGCCTGATCGTGCTGCAGGTTGCCGGGGTGCATGACAGCGCCCGCTATACCTCGCATGTGCTGATGGCCACCGACGACGCCTGCATTGACGGCTACCGACAGCTTGCCCAGGCCTGCCATGCACACGGCACCGTGGTGTTGTCGCAACTGTTTCACCCCGGGCGGGAGATCATGGAGTCGGCGGACGGCCTGCTGGCGGTTGCCTACTCCGCGTCTTCGGTGCCCAACGAGCGCTTCCGGGTGATGCCCCGCGCACTGGACCAGGCGATGATCGACGACATTGTCCAGGGCTACGCCAGTGCGGCGCGCCGCCTGCACCAGGCCGGTCTGGATGGGGTCGAAGTGGTGGCCAGCCATGGCTACCTGCCCGCGCAGTTTCTCAATCCGCGGGTAAACCTGCGCAGCGACGGCTACAACGGCGGCCTGGAACAGCGCCTGAGGTTCCTGCGTGAAGTGTTGGCCGCCGTGCGCGCCGCCACCGACGAGCAGTTCATCATTGGCCTGCGCATCAGCGCCGACGAGCGCGACAGCCAAGGGCTGAGTGAGGATGAATCACTGGCCGCAGCAGTTGCCCTGCAAGGTCGAGCTCGATTACCTGCACATCGTCGCTGGCACTTCGGCGTCGTTGGGCGGCGCCGTACACATCGTGCCACCCATGGCCATCGAGCCGGCCTACCTGGCCCGAGAAGCAGGCACCTTCAAGCAGCAGCTGGGCATCCCGTTGTTCGTCACCGGGCGCATCAACCAGCCCCAGGAAGCCGAACTGATCCTGGCCCGCGGCCAGGCCGATGTCTGCGGCATGACCCGTGCGCTGATCTGCGACCCGCTGATGCCGAGCAAGACCGAACGCGGCCAGGTCGAAGACGTACGCGCCTGCATTGCCTGCAACCAGGCCTGCATCGGCCACTTCCATCGCGGCCTGGCCATTTCCTGCATTCAGCGGCCCGAAACCGGTCGCGAGTTGCAGTACGGGCAACTGACGCCCACCACCACGCCCAAGCGCATCCTTGTCGCCGGTGGCGGGCCCGCCGGCATGAAGGCCGCCGCCGTAGCCGCCGCCCGTGGGCACCAGGTAACGCTGTACGAGGCTGGCCCGCAGCTCGGTGGCCAGGTGCTGCTGGCCCAATTGCTGCCGCGGCGCAGCGAGTTCGGCGGCGCCAGCACCAACCTGCAGCGGGAAATGGCCCTGGCCGGCGTGGAAGTCGTCCGCAACACCCGGGTCGACCGTGCCCTGGTCGAGCGCGAGCGCCCCGACCTGGTCATTGCCGCCACTGGCGCTACCCCCTATTGGCCGGCCTTCGAGCGCACCGGTGAGCTGCAGGTAGTGGACGCCTGGCAGGTACTGCGTAATGAAGTAAAGCCGGGGCGTTCGGTACTGGTGATCGACTGGCGTTGCGACTGGATCGGCCCTGGCATCGCCGAACGCCTGGTGCGTGAGGGGCACCAGGTGCAGTTGGCGGTCAACGGCACCCATTGCGGCGAGAACCTGCCACTTTACGTGCGCGACCAACTGGCCGGCGAGCTGCATCGCCTGGGCATCCCCATCACCCCTTATGCGCGCTTGTATGGCAGCGACGACAACACGGTGTACTTGCAGCACACCGCCAGCGGTGAAGCCATGATTTTCGAAGGCATCGATACACTGGTGCTGTGCATGGGCCATCAACCGGAAGACAGCCTGGCCAGCGAGCTGGCCGGCCTGGTGGAAGTGCGGCGCGTTGGCGACTGCCTGGCACCCCGCACCGCCGAAGAAGCGATTCACGATGGCCTTACAGTTGCCTGGTCGCTCTGAGGCTGTACATACTGGGGCTTTTGCGATGGACCGACGTGCATGAGCCAACTCCCCCAGCCCCCCGCCAGCGAAGCCGGGGGCGCCGCGCCGCAGTTCCTGGGCACCCGCATCCGCGGCCTGCGCAAGCGCCGCGGCATGACCTTGGCGGAGCTGGCCGCGCACAGTGAACTGACCGCGGGCTACATCAGCCAACTGGAGCGCAACCTTTCCTACCCGTCGATCCCGGCGCTGTTCAATATCGCCCGCAGCCTGGGTGTGACCATCCAGTGGTTCTTCGCCAGCGAAGCCACCACTGCGCCCGAAGATCAGGGTTATGTGGTGCGGCGCAACAGCCGCCTGAGCGTGCACTATGAAGACGGCATCGTCGATCAGCTGCTCACCCCCCAGCCCAACCGCCAGCTGGAGATCCTGCACTCACGCTTCCCGCCGGGCACTTACAGCCAGCAAAGTTACAGCCATGAAGGCGAAGAAGCCGGCTACATCCTTAGCGGCAGTTTCGAGCTTTGGGTGGGCGAACGGCACTTCCAGCTGGGTGAAGGCGACAGCTTCAGTTTCTCCAGCCAGGAACCCCACCGCTACGGCAACCCCGGTGAAGTGGATGCCGTAGTGATCTGGGTAATTACGCCGCCAACATTCTGAATTGCAGGATCAGGCAGCCGTAAACAGCTCGTTGGCAATCTGAGCCTGTGCAGCATCAATCGCCTGGCTGCGGTGCTCCGGGCCATAGGCCAGGCCATGGGCACGGACAATTTCCAGGTCGGTGACACCGATAAAGCCCAGGAACACTTTCAGGAAGTCTTCATGCCCTGCGCCAGTCGGTTGGCCAGCGTGCAGGCCACCGGCGGTGGACACCAGCACCACTTTCTTGTTGCCGCACAGGCCTTCCGGGCCAGCTTCGGTGTAGCGGAAGGTCTTGCCGGCAACGGCAACGCGGTCAATCCAGGCCTTGAGCTGGGTCGGCACGGTGAAGTTGTACATCGGCGCACCAATCACCACAGCATCAGCGGCCAGGAACTCTTCCAGGGTTTGCGCGCTCAGCTTGGCTTCGAAGGCCTGGGCTGCATCGCGCATGTCATCAGGGGTACCTGCAGCTACCAGGGTGGCGGCAGAGAAGTGGGCGATGGCGTCGGCAGCCAGGTCGCGGTAAACCACTTCCACGCTCGGGTCAGCGGCTTTCCAGGCTTCGACCACTTCACGGCTCAGCTGGCGGGAGGCGGAATTGTCGCCCAAGATGCTCGAATCGATGTGCAACAGTTTCATGGGACTCTCCTGTGATTGAAGACCGCAGCGTCGGGCGATCACGATGGGGAGAATCCTACCGGGATGAGTAATGGCTGATAAGCCGGCAAAAATGCGCTAGTTTGTCCCACAGATGGAACAGTGAGACATCCTCATGCAAGATCTCAACGACCTTTTCTACTTTGCCCGCGTGGTCGAAGCTGGCGGTTTCGCCGCCGCCGGGCGCCAGCTGGGCATCCCCAAGTCGCGCCTGTCACGGCGTATTGCCGAACTGGAAGAGCGCCTGGGCACCCGCCTGCTGCAACGCACCACACGGCAACTGAAACTCACGGCGGTTGGCGAGCGCTACCTGCACCATTGCCAGGCCATGCTACTGGAGGCCGAAGCCGCCGACGAAGCCGTGGCCAGCATGAGCAGCGAACCGCGCGGGCGTTTGCGGGTGTCTTGCCCGGTGGCGCTGGCGCATGCGTTCCTGCCCGATGTGATCAGCCGCTTTCTTGCCCTGTACCCGTTGGTGCAGCTGGACATGGTGCTGCTCAACCGCCGGGTCGACCTGATATCCGAAGGTATCGACGTGGCATTGCGTGTACGCGACCTGGGCGATGAAGACCCGGCCCTGGTTACCCGCCGCCTGCGCCAGGCGCAGATGCAACTGGTGGCCGCGCCCGGTTTCGCCGACCACATTCGCGAACCGGGCGAGCTGGCATCGTTGCCGGTGCTGGGCGCCGCCGAGGCAGACCGGCTAGTACACTTCCGTCTGTTCGGCCCCCAGGGCAAACAGCAGGAAATTGCCCTGGAACCACGCTTGGCCATTGATGATTTCGTGGTGCGTAACGCTGCTGTACGGGCTGGCCTGGGCTTCACCGCGCTGCCCAGCATGTTCTGCGAAGAAGAGCTGGAACGCGGCGAACTGGTGCGGCTGCTGCCAGACTGGTCGCTGCCAGGTGGCTACCTGCAGGCGGTGTACCCACATCGGCGCGGCGTACTGCCAGCAGTGCGAGTATGGATCGATCACCTGGCGGCATCATTCGAGGCCTGTGGAGAACGGTATGTCTGAACGGAAGATGAGCGAAGACCAGGTGGCCGCGTTTTGCCTGAGCCTGCCGGGTGCACGGGAAGACTACAAGTGGGGTGGCATCCGGGTGTTCTCGGTAGCGGGCAACAAAATGTTCGCGGTGCTCGACCTGGCGGGTGCGGGGCTGTCATTCAAAGTGGCCGATGAGCTGTTTCTCGGCTACTGCGACCGCCCAGGGGTGCGGCCTGCGCCGTATCTGGCGCGTGCGCGGTGGATCAGCATGGCGCTGCCCTACCCCATGGGGCGTGATGAGCTGTGTGATTTGTTGCAGCGCTCGCACCAGCTGGTGGTGCGTCGACTGCCGAAGCGGTTGCAGGTGGGGTTGTTGATCTAGTCAGCCTGTACCGGCCTCTTCGCGGGCTTGCCCGCGAAGAGGCCGGTACAGCTACAGATCAACCAAAGGGCAGATAACGCCCCTCAAAAAACAGCCAGTCCGCCCAGAACACCTGATGTACCAGCACAATCCCCCAGAACACCAACTGGTACGAAACCTTGCGGGTCTTGTGCCGAAACAGCTGCTGCGCCAATAACGCACCCGGCCAACCACCCAGCAATTCACTGGCATGCAACACTTTCTCTGGCGTGCGCCAGGCCTGCCTACGCGCCTGCTGTTTATCCTGCCAATACAGCAACAGGCTGACCAGGCTCATCGCCGGGTACAGCGCCAACGGCCACCAGGCATGGTCGTTCCAGGCCATGCGCGCAGCCCCCAGGCCGGGTAACAGGCAAAGCAGGCCCAACAGCAGCAGCTTCAGGCGCACATTGCGCACGCCTTCAGCCCGTTGCCCACGCAGCGCCTCAGCCATGGGCAGTGGACCAGTCGACCCAGCCGAACTGCCAGGTCGCCAGAATCAACAGGCCGAATACGATGCGATACCAGGCAAATGCCGCATAGCTGTGGTTGGCAATGAACTTGAGCAGCGCTCGCACCGCGATCATGGCAAAAATGAACGAAGTCACGAAACCAATGGCAAACACCGGCAAGTCACTCGGCTGGAAAAGGTCGCGGTACTTGTAGCCCGAGTACACGGCCGCACCCACCATGGTTGGCATCGCCAGGAAGAACGAGAACTCGGTCGCTGCCTTGCGCGACAGGCCAAACAACAGGCCACCGATAATGGTCGACCCGGAGCGCGAAGTGCCCGGGATCATCGCCAGGCACTGGACAAAACCGATCTTCAGCGCATGGCTCCAGCGCATGTCGTCCACATGGTCCACCTGCACACTGTGCTCGCGACGCTCGGCCCAGAGCATGATGACGCCACCGATAACCAGTGCCGCCGCCACGGTGATCGGGTTGAACAGGTACTCGTGAATCAGGTCGGCAAACAGCACACCCAGCACCACCGCCGGCATGAACGCCAGCAGCAGGTTACCCGTGAAACGCCGTGCCTTGGGCTGGCTGGTCAGGCCGAATACCACTTCGAGAATCTTGCTGCGAAACTCCCACACCACTGCCAGGATTGCCGCCAGCTGGATGATGATGTTGAAAGCCATGGCCCGTTCGCCACCAAAACCTATCAGGTCGGCGACGATAATCTGGTGCCCGGTACTGGAGATTGGCAGAAACTCCGTCAGCCCTTCGACCACGCCTAAGATGATTGCCTGGAAGGCAGTCCAAAAATCCATCATTCCCCCGGATGGAGCGCTGCTTGTTGCAGGCCCCTTGTTCTTGATTTGCTTGAAATTGCCGCACGCGGCCCGGCTGTTTTACAGCGACTGTTGGGCGTAACGCCAGTGGAAAAGTTCACGGCTGCTAAAGGTTTCATCTTGCGCGGCCGAAATCCTAGCAGAGCGCCTTTGCATTCGCTTTACGCGACCTGCTGCAGACTATTACGAAGATAGCACTTAGCCATTAGTCGGGTGGGGGCCTGCCGCAAAGCATGCTTGGATGCACCTCAATAAAAAGAACAATGCGGGAGCTCGTGGATGAAGACTTTGAGATCAATGTCGATCAGCCGTCGTCTGTGGCTGATCCTCGTGGTGGCAGTAGCCATGCTGGTGGTGCTGGGCCTGCTGATGCTGCGCCAGATCCACGGTGACCTTTATCAGGCCAAGGCGGAGAAGACCCGCCACGTGGTGCAGACCGCGGCCGGTGTACTGGCCTATTACCAAGGGCTGGAGGCGGTGGGCACACTCAGCCGCGAAGCCGCCCAGCAACAGGCGCTGCAAGTGGTACGGGCGCTGCGCTACGACCACGACGACTACTTCTGGATCAACGACCTGGGGCCCAGGATGATCATGCATCCGGCCAACCCCAAGCTCGACGGCCAGGACCTCTCGGCCATTCGCGACCCCGACGGCTTTGCCGTGTTCAACGAAATGGTCGCACTGGCCCGCCAGCAAGGCGCCGGGCCGGTCAACTACCGCTGGCCCAAACCCGGTGCCAGCGAGCCGGTGGCCAAGACCTCTTATATACAGTTGTTCAAGCCGTGGGGCTGGATCATCGGGTCGGGCGTGTACATCGACGATGTGCAGGCCGAATTCGCCCGCCAGCTGCGCGACGCCTCGCTGGTGGGCGTGGGCATCGCCCTGCTGATGGCGCTGGTGGTGTTGCTGATTGCCCGTAGTATCGCCCGCCCCTTGCAGGAGGCCGTGCAGGCCATGGGCAACATCGCCAGCGGCGAGAGCGACCTGACCCGGCGCCTGGACACCCATGGCCGTGACGAAATCACTCACTTGGGCGAGCACTTCAACCGCTTCAACGGCAAGCTCCAAGGGGTGGTTGGCCAGTTGCAGGGCGCCGCCCACGCCCTGGCCCAGTCCGCCGGGCACGTCGGTGACAATGCGGGTGCCGCACAACAGCACAGTGCCCAGCAATCACTCCAGATGGACCAAGTGGCCACTGCCGTGAACGAGGTGACTTACGCAGTACAGGACGTGGCCAAGACCGCCGAGCAGGCTGCCGGGGAAATGCGCACTGCACAACAGCAGGTAGCGCATGGCCAGCAGGCCATCCATGGCAGCCTGGCGCAGATTGATCGGCTGTCGCTGACCATCGACCAGGCCGTGCAGGTGATCCGCGACCTGGCCGGGCACAGCACACGCATCGGTGGCGTGCTTGATGTAATCCGCTCCATCGCCGAACAGACCAACCTGCTGGCGTTGAATGCGGCCATCGAAGCGGCGCGCGCCGGCGAGCAAGGCCGTGGCTTTGCCGTGGTCGCCGACGAGGTGCGCCTGTTGGCCCAGCGCACGGCGCAATCGACGGCCGAGATCCATACCATGATCGAGCATCTGCAAAGCCAGTCGGACGCGGCGGTCAAGGCCATCGACACCAGCAGTGAAGCCTCGCGCCAGACCGTCGAGCAAGCCCGCGAGGCCGGCGCCAGCCTGGATGCCATCAACCAGGTGTTGAACAACCTCACCGCCTTGAATGCGTCCATTGCCAGTGCCACCTTGCAGCAGTCGCATGTGGTCGAGGAGATCAACCGCAACGTGCTGGATACCGCCGGGCTGTCCCAGCAGACTGCCGATGCGGCGCGCCAATCCAGTGATGCCGGGGTGGCGTTGGGGCAACTGAGCGAGGAGTTGGAGCAGTTGCTGCGGCAGTTCCGGGTTTAACCTTCATATTGCCGGGGGCGCTTTGCGCCCCTTTCGCGGCACAAGGCCGCTCCTACAGGAGATCGCATTCCTCTGTAGGCGCGGCCTTGTGCCGCGATGGGCTGCAAAGCAGCCCCGGCGTTCTAATGCCCTACACCTTCCCCAGCCGACCCGCTACAATCGCGCCCCTCCCCACAGCCGCCAAGGATCGCCGATGTCCGGCCTTGAACTCATCGCCGCCGTCCTCGGCGTCACCGCTGTCTGGCTAACAGTCAAGCAGAACGCCTGGTGCTGGCCGATCGGCCTGGTCATGGTGCTGATCTATGGCTGGCTGTTCTACGAGGTAAAGTTGTACTCGGGCATGCTGCTGCAAGTGGCCTACGCCCTCCTGCAAGTCTATGGCTGGTGGCAGTGGAAACGGCCCGGCCACGCTGAAGACGCCCGCCAGGTCTCCCGCCTGCAACCCCAGGCGCTGTTCACCGGCCTGGCTGCCGGGGTACTGCTGAGCGCAGCCTTGGGCGCGGCCATGGCCAACTGGACCGATGCAGCCCTGCCCTGGCTGGACGCTACCCTCACCGGCTTCAGCCTGGTCGCGCAACTGTGGATGGCCCAGAAGCGCCTGCAATGCTGGCCGCTGTGGGTAGTGGTAGACATCGTCTATGTGGGCCAATACCTGCACCAGCAGCTGTATTTCACCGCGGGGTTCTTCGCCGTGCTTACCTTGATTGCCGTGCGCGGCTGGCTGGAATGGCGCCGAGACCCTGCGTTGGTGCAACCATGAGCGCAGAACAAACCACGAAGGTACTGGTGCTGTGCGGCCCCGAATCCAGCGGCAAAAGCTGGCTCAGTGGTGTGATTCAGGCGCATTTCGGCGGCGTGGTGGTAGCCGAGTACGTGCGCCACTTCATCGACCAGGAGCGCCGCGATACCTGCTACGCCGATATCCCCACCATCGCCCGGGGCCAGCTGGCCTGGGAAGACCGGGCCCGCGAGCAGGCCCCTCCGCTGCTGATCCTCGACACCCACCTGCTTAGCAACATGCTCTGGAGCTACGCCTTGTTCGATAACTGCCCGCCCTGGCTGGAACAGGCATTGCTTGCAAGGCGTTACGACCTGCACCTGCTGCTCAGCCCACAAGGTGTGGACTGGGTTGCCGATGGCCAGCGCAGCCAGCCCGACCTCAATGACCGCCAGCGCTTTTTCGACGATAGCCTGGCCTGGTTGAAACGGCATGGCCAGGCGCACCAGATACTTGAGGGCAATTGGCCGCAGCGCCAATGGCTGGCCCTGCAAGCGGTTGCTAAACTGCTTAATAGCGATGCGCCAGCATGCCCGACCGAGTGTTAAGCCCCTGAGACACACCGGTGGGGCAAAGCCCCCGAAAATGCGGGGGTTTCCCCTGTATAGGGGTCAGTGTCAAGCCAGTGAAACACCCCTGCAAAAACCCTTCCAGTCAAAGCCACTGCTGGCTTAGCCCGCAATACCCACGGCTACCTGTATCAGCACTGAGACAGAATACGCCGCAAATTCTCATCCCTTTGCTTTAACCCATTGATCTGCAAACGATTCTCAAAAGCGGCACACCTTCTGCTCTGTTGTTCGCATCGCTGAACAGGGCCAGCGCTCTAAGAAGGAGTTGCCGTCGTGAGGAAAAGTGACAATCGCCTCTATCACCTCGTACTGATGGGTTGTGTATTGGGGTCACTGAGCCTGGCGGCCCAGGCCGATAACGGGATCATCATCATCAAGCGCGACGTGCAAGTGCGTAACGCGACGATACCGCCCCTGATCCCTGACCCAAGCCCGACCACGGTCAACGCCAACCCTTCTGCCTACGTGCTCAAACAAACCAACGAGCTGAGCGATGGCGACTTCGCCAGCATCAGCAGCGGCGCCGGCATCAGCAACATGATCACCCAGCAGACCGACAACCTGGGCGGCAACCTCGGCCACCAGAACCAACTGCCCAACCTGGCGGGTGGTCGGGGCACAGGGGGATCGGGTAACGGGATCGCGAACATGGTGAACTCAAGTGTTCAGCGCGGGCTCGCTCCGTTGCAGATACTGACTGGCGGGGGCAAGTGAGATGAAGCACACGCTGCTGATCCTGGCCACCCTGTGCAGTGCGCCAGCCCTCGCCCAATCCTTGGTTCCCGTCATCAACAACGCCGACATCGACAGCTCTGGCAGCCGCTATCAGGGCAACCTTTCTGTCAACCAGGCCGCAGGTGACAAGCAGCAACAGGTCAACGCGCGTGCCATCGCCGTTGGGCCTGAAGCCAACGCCAGCACGCAGATCCGGCAACGGCTGAACACGCCGGCCGACCCCGCGATGGATGCCCGCTCGACCATTCAGGGCAATGCCTTCAGCAACGGCAGTGGCGCACTGGGGGTCAACCAGAGCGCCGGTGCCAACACCCAACAAGCCAACGCGCTGAGCATCAGCCTCAGTGCTCAACCGCAAAGCATCGACGACAGCGTCCTCATGCAACAGAACGTGGCGCTGCTCAACAACTCCGATCCAGCTGACACCGCAATCGGCCATCGCCAGGTCACTACCAGTGACCAGGCATTCACCGGTAGCCGTGGGGTGATCCAGCTAAATCAGAGTGCCGGGGTGGGAAACCGAATGGCCAACACCTTGAGCATACGGGTCGCGGATTGACCCAATCAGTTAAGAACAACACTTAACCTAATAAAGTACGGAGAATCACCATGAAACCCTCGATGGCAATCAAGCCTCTGGTTTTCGCAATTGCTGCGGTCATGGCTGTTGCTGTACAAGCTGGGCAAAACGATCGGCGTAATGACCACCATAACGGCCACCATAACAATGGTCAGCACACGCCTCCACCCACCAAAATCCCTGTGTATGCAACGGCCAATGCCTGGGATACCCAAAACAGCACCGATAACCGTATCACCAACCAAGGCACCATCAACGAAGCCGAGATGAGTGATTCGGGCACCGGCTCCAGTGGCAACGTGGGCATCAACGTGGCGGCCGGTAACGGCAACCAGCAAGACAACGCCGCTGCCATCGCAAACGCCGGCTCCGAGTCGAGCCTGGACAACAGCTTCGTGTTCGGCATGGCCAGTGCCACTGCCGATGTCGTTCAAACCAGCAGAAACAACCGGGTCGACAACTATTCGACCCAGTCGTCGGCTGTGATGAGCGGCTCGGCCAGCGGGGCTGAGGGCAACATCGGCATCAACATCGCCGGTGGGGACCTCAACCAACAGAAAAACACCATGGCCATCGCCAACACCGGTGCCCCATTGGGTAACGCCACTGCCACCGCCTCTGCCGAACAGGACGGCCCAGGCCTGGTCGTGAACAACGCTGCAGACCGCACCTATCGGGTGGATACGATTACCATCACGACCTCGGCCAGCGGTTCGAGCTCGCGTGATGGCACGTTCAACTCGACCGACGACCGCAGCTCGTCGTCGAGCTTCAGCGTGGCCGGCGCGCAAAGCGCCAGCTCCAGTGGCTCCAGTGGCTGGAACTCCAGCGGTTCGAGCAGCTCGAACGCCAGCGGCTCTAACAACTCTAGCGCCAGTGGCTCCAACAGCTGGGGCCTGAGCGGCTCAGCCAGCGGCAGCAACAGCTCGTCGAGCAGCGCCAACCTGAACGCTTCGCTGGATGCAGCGGCCAACGCTACGCGCACCCTTACCACCGATGATGGCCGTCGCGAGCGCACCCGCTCCAGCACCTTCGACGGTTCGTTGAATGCATCGCTGGATGTGTCGGTCGACAAGTCGCACGAAAGTGCATACGACTCGTCGTTCGAAAAAGCATTCGACTCCAACTACGACAAGTCGCATCAATCGTCGTACGACAAGTCGAAGGACTCTTCGTACACCAAGTCTCACGACTCTTCGTACGAGAATGCTTCGGCGTCTGATTTCTCGAAGTCTGGCGAGAAATCAAAACAATCCTCGAACGACGTTTCGAAGAGCTACAGCGAAAGCAGTGCTTACGACTTGAGCAATACCGTGTCCTTCCAAGTGCTGACCCCGACCGGCTGGGCCAACCCTGTTACCAATACTGCAACCCTTAGCGGTTCGGTAAACGGTGGCAGCGGCAACCTGGGCGTGAACGTGGCAGCGGGTGTGGGCAACCAGCAGAGCAACTCGCTGGCCATCTCCAACACCTCGTTCTGACCGCTGCGCTTGAGGCCCCCTTCGGGGGGCCTTTCTTCAACACACCGTAAGGCATCCGATCATGCGTATTTTCGCCTTGGCGTTTTTGCTGTGCCTGGCCAGCGTGAGCGAAGCTGCACAAATGCCGCTGTCCGTCCTGCCGGGCGGCGCCGTGGTGTTCAAGCCCATCCAGAGCGTGCGCGAACGCAAGTTTGCCGACCTGGTGCAACAGAAAACCGACTTCAGCTGCGGCGCCGCCGCGCTGGCCACCATCCTGCGTCAGGCCTACTGGCTGGATGTAGACGAACATCAAATCATCGAAGGCATGCTTGCCCACGCCGACCAGAACCTGGTGCGCACGCAAGGCTTCTCGATGCTCGACATGAAGCGCTACGTCGAAAGCTTGGGCATGCGTGCTCGCGGTTACCGCGTAGCGCCGGACACACTGCACAGTGTGCGCATCCCGGTTGTGGTGCTGATGGATGTGCGTGGCTACAAGCACTTCGTGGTCATGCAGAAGATCGACAAAGGCTGGGTGTACATCGGTGACCCGGTACTGGGCCATAAACGCTACAAAGTCGAAGACTTCCTAAAGGGCTGGAACGGCATCATCTTCGCCGTGATCGGCCAGGGTTACGACAAGAACAACATCCTGCTCGACCCGCCCCTGCCATTAACCGCCAAGGGCCGGGTGGACAACTTCACCCCCGTGAAGGACAACGAGCTGCTGGACTTCGGCTTCATCAAAAGCGACTTCTTCTAACGACTGTTCTAATGACAAGGAGCATGATGCTCCAGGGAGCATTTCATGAAGACTTCATTGTGGCTGGCCATCGCCTGCCTGGCTGCCAGCTTGCCAAGCCACGCCGAGGCGTTGAAACCCATTGAACTGAAGGACCAGGAATTGGCGAACCTGCGTGGCCGCTATGTAATGCCGGGACGAATCGTGAGCTTCGGCATCGTCATGAGCAGCACCTGGCAAAATGCCAAGGGGGATGTGATCGGGGCGACGTCCACGCTGCAGGTTCAGCAATCGACCATCAAGCCGCAATTCTACGTATCGATGATTGATGAAAAAGGCACAGGCACAGCATCGAACAGTGCGCCCTCTGCCGGGACTGGCGTGGTCACCGGCGGCAAGGGCCTTGCCACTACCGAGGGCGTGACCCAGGTAGTGCGCGCTGCCGGCGACAACAACACTGCCTACAACAACGTCGATATCAACGTCACCAAGGCCAATCAGGCCCCCGCCGTGCAACAGCAAGGCCAGGTGCTGGCCGCCGGCCAGACCTTGGTCGGTAAAAACGGCGCCGGCTCGCTCAGTGTGTCATCAAGCGGAGTGGGCGTGCAGCTCAACATCAATGCCAGCAACAATCAGGGCAGCAGCGTGCAACGCCTGGCCCAGGGCGGCCTGATGCAGAACTCGACATTGCTCGGCAACGGCAACATGGTCAACAACGTGACCTCCCTGAATGTCGTCATGCGTGAGACCGTGCCGACAGCGGCATCGCTCAACGGCAGCCTTGACCAGCTCAAAGGTCTTCGCACCTTCGGATACTGATCTACGCTCAGTCTCATCAAAAGTAGTTGGAAGGGACGGCAACTCCATGTACCGATCTTTTACGCTCAGAGCTTTTGTGTGTTTGACTACCTTGGCCCCCGCTACAGCACTCTACGCAGCCGCCGACCCACAGGTCGAAGCGCTGAAACAGGAACTTATCGAACTCAAACGCCGCTACGAGGCGCAGCAGCAGGCGCTGATGGTACTTGAGCAGCGCGTGCGTCAGGTCGAAGAGGCCCCGGCAGCAGCGCCGCCAAAGCGCCTGGTCAAGTCCCCTGCCGAGGGGGTCAAAGGTGCGCAGACCGTCGCCTCAGGCACACCAGGCACCTCAGGCAGCTCCTACGGCCAGGCGCTGACAGCCGATTCGGAACCGGCGCAAAGCGTTTCCAACCTGTATGACGAAGCCAGCGGATTCTTTGGCGGCGGCAAATTCAGCTTCGAAACGGGTGTTACCTACACCCATTACGATACCCGTGCGCTGACGCTCAACGGCTTCCTGGCGCTGGACTCGATCTTCCTTGGCAGTATCAACCTTGACCGGATCAAGGCCGACAACTGGACCCTGGACATGACTGCGCGCTACAACCTGGCGCAGCGCTGGCAGTTCGACATCAACGTCCCCGTGGTGTACCGCGAGTCCACCTACTCCTCGGGCGGTGCGGGAGGCGCCGCGGCCACTACCTCCGATGCAACCGTCACCCGCGACCCGGAAATCGGCGATATCAACGTTGGCGTGGCCTATAAGTTCCTCGACGAGGACGAGACCTGGCCTGACGCTGTCGCCACCCTACGGGTCAAGGCACCAACCGGCAAGGACCCGTACGGCATCAAGCTGCGCGAGGTCGACGGCAACAACAACCTGGCAGTGCCGGACAGCCTGCCGACCGGCAACGGCGTGTGGTCGATCACACCAGGCATATCGCTGGTCAAGACCTTCGACCCTGCGGTGCTGTTTGGCAGCCTGTCGTACACCTACAACATGCAGGACTCGTTCAGCGATATCAGCCCGCAGGTCAACAGCAAGGTGCCGGGTGATGTGAAGCTTGGCGACTCCTGGCAAATTGGCGGCGGTATCGCCTTTGCCCTGAACGAGAAGATGAGCATGTCGTTCTCGGTGTCTGACCAGTTCGCCCGCAAGAGCAAGATCAAGCCTGATGGTGGCGACTGGCAATCGATCTCCAACAGTGACTACAACGCTGCCAACTTCAACATCGGCTTGACCTTCGCTGCCACCAACAACCTCACGATCGTGCCCAACCTGTCCATTGGTCTGACCGATGATGCGCCAGACTTCTCCTTCAGCCTGAAATTCCCCTACTACTTCTGAGACTTGCCCTTGGCCGGGCCCGCGCAAGCGGGCCCGGCTTTTGGTTACCAGCCTTGTAGCAAACCGCTTTCCCTTCCCCGGCCTGTTATCATCCAGCACAGATGCATGACGATTTAATGGCAAAAGGGAAGTTTTTGTGAAGAGCCTGTCAGACCACCCACGTACACGGCTTGCCGCGTTGGCAACCCTGGTACTGGTGATCCCACTGGGTACGCGCGCCATGCTGGGCTGGTCCAACCCGCTCGGCTACCTGTCCGACCTCGCCCTCGGCAGCTTGCTCATTTTGCTGCTGCACCGTCGGCCATGGTGGCTGGCCCTGCCCGTATTGCTGGCCTGGGCAGCCCTGTGGGTGGCTTCGGCCGAACTGGTAAGCGCAGTGGGCCGGTTGCCCACCAGCGCCGACCTGACGTACCTGGTCGACCCACAGTTCATGGAGAATTCGACCGGCGGCGGCCTGGCTCACGCCTGGCTGCCTGTGGCCATGGGTGCCGGCTTGCTGGCCTGGCTGGCCACCGCCTGGCGCAGCCGCACCCAGCGCAGCATGCCGCTGCCACGCAAGGCCTGGGCCATCCCGGTGCTGCTGTTTGGTGCCCACTGGGGTAGCCAGCAACTGGCACCTACCGACGCCGACCAGTGGCGGCAATACAACCTCACCCACCAACTGATGTCGGCCGGGGTCGGCAACCTGGAACGCACGGTTGAAGGCTGGATGGGCCACACCCAAACGTTCACGCCGCTGGCCAGCAGTGGCCTGACCCAATCCGACCTGCACGGGCAGCGCCTGCTGGCCGGGCCTGGCAGCGCTCGCAACCTGCTGGTCATCACCGTGGAAGGTATCCCCGGGGCCTACCTGCGGCCCAACCGCCAGGCCCTGCACAGCCGCTTCGACGAAGACCTGATGCCCAAGGTCAGCCAATGGGCCGAGCGCGGCATGAACACCCCCGATTATGTGCTGCATACCCACCAGACCATCCGCGGCCTGTATGCGATGCTGTGTGGTGATTACGACAAGCTGGCCAATGGCACGCCAAAGGGCGTCGAGCTGCTGACCCAGAACGAACGCAACCAGGCCTGCCTGCCAGCGCAACTGCGCCAGGCCGGCTTTACCACCCACTACCTGCAAGGTGCCGGCCTGCGCTTCATGGCCAAGGACCGTATCATGCCGCATATCGGCTTCGACTCGGTGCATGGCCTGGAGTGGTTCCGCAACAAGAACTACCTGGACTTCCCTTGGGGCAAGGATGACCGGGCCTTCTTCGAAGGTGCCCTGGATTACGTCGGCCAACTGCAAAAACAGGACAAGCCGTGGATGCTGACGCTGCTCACCGTGGGTACCCACCAGCCGTACTCTGCGCCAGCCGAGTACCTTGAGCGCTATGACACGCCCAAACAGGCAGCGGTCGCCTACCTGGACGATGCGCTCGGGGCGTTTCTCGACAACCTCGAACGCCAGGGCGTGCTGAAGAACACCCTGGTGGTCGTGACCTCCGACGAATCCCATGGTATCGATGGCGTACGCCTGGCGTCGTCCTGGGGCTTCAACCTCACCCTGGCGCCGGAGCAGGCGCAACTGCCGCCTATCAAACGCGGCACCTACGGCCATGTCGACCTGGCCACCTCCGTGCTCGACTACTTTGCGCTGCCTATCCCCATGGCGCTGGGCGGCCGCTCGCTGTACCGCGACTACGACACGGGCCGCGAGATGATTTCCTACACCAACGGCATGTTGCGCTACCACAACGGCCAGGGTGTCTTCACCGAGTGCGACTTCCAGCAACGCTGCCGGCGTTACGCCAGCGAAGGCTTTATTGCCGACCAGGCCCGCTACCTGGGCCCGGGCGACAGCCTGCTCGGCCAGCAGATCGGCGCCCTGGCCGGGGTGCTCGACCAGTCACTGCTGCAAACCCCGCTCAACCTGCGTTACCAGTTCGGCGGCCCTTCGCCGATCAAGTTGCGCAAGCGCATCCACGATGACTGGGCCGACAACCTGATCGGCGCCCAGTACCTGGAAATGCCGGAAGGCTCGCATACCCGCGTGCGGGTCAAGGTGCGCTCGCTGGACCCCAAACGTGTGGCTTACATCCAGCTCAAGGCCAAGCAGCTGGAGCAGGACGTACCGTTGGGCTTGCCTGCTGAAGTAAGGGTCACCGCCGACGAACCCCTGGAAATGGAGTTCAGCTTTGACAACCCGACCGAGCGCAAAGCGTTTTCCTTCCACTTGCTGGGCTACGGCGGCGGCAAGGTGGAGGTCAGTGACTTCAGCGTGATCACCGCGCTGCCCGGCGAAGATGAAGCGGCGGATGAACTGAACGAGCGGCATATCGCCCATTCGGGCTGAGCGGCTTACCGCTCATCGCCCGGCCACCGATGCCTGTCGATTAGACCTGAGCGTGCTCGACTAGTGTGTGAATCCCCCAGCGTGGAGACAGCACCATGAGCACAAGCGAAAGCAGGCATCCGGTGGTTTCCCGGAGCCAGTGGCTGGCGGCCCGCCAGCAACTGTGGCTGCACGAAAAAGCCTTTACCCATCACCGCGACGCGCTGGCAGCAGCCCGCCGCGCCCTGCCCTGGGTCAAGGTCGACCACGACTATCGTTTTCAGGGGCCGGACGGCGAACTGGGCCTGGCCGACCTGTTTGCGGGGCGCAGCCAGTTGTTGCTTTACCACTTCATGTTTGTCGAGGGCTGGAACGAAGGCTGCCCCGGTTGCTCGTTCCTGGCAGACCATTTTGACGGCGCCAACCTGCACCTGGCTCACCACGACGTGTCGCTGGTGGCGGTATCACGGGCGCCGTACGCTGAGTTTCAGGCGTTCCGTCGGCGCATGGGCTGGCAGTTCCCCTGGTACTCGTCACACGGCAGCGGTTTCAACGAGGACTTTGGCGTCAGTGTCGGCAGCGAAGGTGAGCGGCAGTACAACTATGAGCCGTATGAGGGCAGTGAAAGCGAACTGCCCGGCTTGAGTGCGTTCTACCGCGAGGCGGACGGCAGCGTTTACCACACCTATTCGACCTATGCCCGCGGGCTGGACATTCTGGTCAATACCTACAACTTCCTGGACATTGCGCCACTGGGGCGCAATGAAGGCGGGACCATGGACTGGGTGCGGCACCATGACCGCTATGAAGGGCAGACAGACAAACCGCACTGCTGCCACAACTAGTCCACGTCATGTACAGCCGTTGGAAGGTCGCGCGATCACTGTTGGAGCGGCCTCGTGTCGCGATGGGCTGCACAGCAGCCCCAGGATCTTGAGAATAACGCCAATATCGCTGGGGCCGCTTTGCGGCCCTTTCCGACCGGTCCGGCGCCCCGGCAAGGCCGCCCCCACAAACAACCCCCACTAGCCTTTCAACCTTTCAGCCGCGTACGCCCAGCATCCCACGCTCGACAATAAAGTCGATCACCGCCTGCAACCCCTCGCCTTTCTTCAGGTTGCTGAAGGTCCAAGGCCGCTGCGGCCGCATGCGCTGGGTGTCGCGCTCCATCACTTCCAATGACGCCCCTACATAAGGCGCCAGGTCGGTCTTGTTGATCACCAGGAAGTCCGACTTGGTAATGCCCGGGCCGCCCTTGCGCGGGATCTTCTCGCCCTCGGCCACATCGATCACGTAAATGGTCAGGTCGGCAAGCTCCGGGCTGAACGTGGCGCTAAGGTTGTCACCGCCGCTTTCGACGAAAATTACCTCCAGGTTGCCAAACTTGCGCGCCAGTGCCTCGACGGCAGCCAGGTTCATCGAGGCGTCTTCACGAATCGCCGTATGCGGGCAACCGCCGGTTTCCACGCCCACAATTCGCTCTGGCTCCAGGGCACCTGCCTCGGTGAGGATGCGCTGGTCTTCCTTGGTGTAGATGTCGTTGGTAACCACGGCGATCTGGTAGTGGTCGCGCATGGCCTTGCACAGCGCTTCCAGCAGTGCAGTCTTGCCAGAGCCGACCGGGCCGCCGACACCGACGCGCAGGGGTTGTTGATAGCTTTGCATGAAGGCAGTCCTCAGGAACGGAACAAACGGGTGTATTGGGTTTCGTGACGCGATGAGGCAATTGCCAGCAATGGCAAGCCGCCACCGAGCTGGTCATCGCCCAGGGCCAGTGCCTGGTCGAGGGCTGCGGGCAGGCCGGTGCCCAGGTCGCGCAGCAAGGTCTGGGCAGCCTGCTGGCCGAATGGCACCAGCTTGACCCCAGCCATTACCGCGCCCTCCAGCCAGGCAAAGCCATAGCCAAGCGCCAGCGAGCGCAGCGGGATTGACCAGTGCGCAGCCAGCCAGGCCATACCGCCCAGTTGGGTCAATTCAAGGCTGGCGCGCCAGGCCGGGGCCTGGCCCAGTTGCCAGCCGTCAAGCAGCCGCGCCAGCGCAGCGCCACGTTGTTGCTCTTCCAGTCGCAGCTCGGTGGTTTCGCGGTTGGCCAGCAAAAAACGGCTCCAGTGGCCGAACGCCTCGGCGTCCCCAGCCTGGCAAGCGTGGTACAGGCGCGCCAGCACCGGCCAGTCGAGGCAGGCCAAGGTGTCGTCGACCTGTTCGCGCTGCCAGGCAGCGAAACCGTCCGCACCCTTTACCCAGCCAGCCTCCACCGCCCACTCCAGGCCTTGCGAGTAGGTGAAGCCACCCACCGGCAGGCCGGGGCTGGCCAGTTGCAGCAGGCGCAGCAATGCCAGGTCGCTGTCCATCAACCGGCCAGCACCAGCGCAGCGCCGGCCAGCAAGCCACCGCCAAAGGCCTTCTGCAAACCACTGTGGCGGCGCAACAGGCAACCGACCGCAAAGCCCGCCGCCAGCAGCAAGCCGCTGACCGCGACAAAGCCTGCGCTGAATTGCCAGAAGGCACTTGGCGTGGCTTCTACGCCGTGAGCCCAACCATGGAACAGGGCAAACACCGGCATGGCCGTGGCCAGCAGCAACTGGCGGCTCGGCAGCAGCACGGCCCCGGCAGCCACCAGCAGCGACAGGGCAATCAAGGTTTCCATGCCCAGCACATCGCCAAACAGGTGGCCACACACTGCACCGCCAAACATTGCCGCCAAGGTTGCCAGGGGCAGCGTCAGGGTACGCCGGGTCAACGCAGCGATTACCCCGGTGCCCAGCAGCATCAGCAGGTGGTCAAGGCCGGTGAGCGGGTGCAGCAGGCCATCCTGCAGGGGGTTGCTGTCATGGCCAGGGTGGGCGAAGGCTGGCAGGGCCAGCATCAGCAGAAACAGGGCGAACGTCTTTTTCATAGGTTGCTCCAAGGCAGTTCAGGAATGGGCAGGCAGGCGCACGAACGGGTGATCGTGGCCGTGGGCGTGGCTGTGGCCATGCGGTGCACTCTGGTAGGCCCCCGCTTCGGGTTCAAAGGGTGCCTGTTCGGCTTCGACCGTCAGGCCCAGGCCACGCAGCATGTCGTCCAGCACATGGTCGTGCTGGAAGCGCAGCAGGCCCGGCTCGATCTGCAGGGGCACGTGGCGGTTGCCCAAGTGATAGGCCGCGCGGGCCAGCAGGTGCGGGTCGGCGCAGCGCACCGTCGACACGGCCTCGGGCGCCGCCAGCACGCGGATCAGCAGGCTGCCCTCGGCATCGGCAAGCAGTTCACCCCCACGCAGCAGGTGGCCGCGCTCAAGCATGAGCCCGGCTTCGCGCCCATCGTCCAGGGTTACCCGCAGGCGGCTCTTGATGCGGCTGTCCACGTCCAGGGTGACGGTGCCGCTTACAGCAAGCGCACCGGGCTCATTGATACGGCGGGTCAAGACAATCATTGGGGCTCCTTCAAAACAGGAAGTAACGCTGTGCCAGCGGCAGTTCGCTGGCGGGTTCACAGACCAGCAACTCGCCATCGGCACGCACCTGGTAGGTCTGCGCATCAACCTCGATCAGCGGCTGCAGGGTGTTGTGGACCATGTCCGGCTTGCGCACCGTACGGCAGCCACTGACCACGCCAATCAGGCTGCGCAGGTTCAGCGTTTCGGCCAGGCCATTGTCCATTGCTGCCTGGGGCAGGAACGTCATGCGCGTGGCATGCCGTGCGGCGCCGAGGGCGCCGAACATTGGCCGGTAGTGCACGGGCTGCGGGGTGGGGATAGAACCATTGATGTCGCCCATGGGCGCGGTGACGATCATGCCGCCTTTGATCACCAGGGCCGGTTTTACCGCGAAAAACGCCGGCGACCACAGCACCAGGTCGGCCAGCTTGCCCGCCTCTACCGAGCCTACTTCGTGGCCGATGCCGTGGGTCAGCGCCGGGTTGATGGTGTACTTGGCGATGTAGCGCTTGACCCGGAAGTTGTCGCTGTAGGCCGTGTCTGGCGCCAAAGGCCCACGGCGCAGTTTCATCTGGTGGGCAACCTGCCAGGTGCGCAACACCACCTCGCCGACCCGGCCCATGGCCTGGGAATCGGACGAAGTCATGGCAAAGGCGCCCATGTCGTGGAGGATGTCCTCGGCAGCAATGGTTTCGCGGCGGATGCGCGATTCGGCAAAGGCCACGTCCTCGGCGATGCTCGGGTCCAGGTGGTGGCAAACCATGAGCATGTCCAGGTGCTCGTCCACGGTGTTGACCGTGTACGGCAAGGTCGGGTTGGTCGAGGAAGGCAGCACGTTGGCCTGCCCCGCAGCGCGGATGATGTCCGGCGCATGGCCACCGCCGGCACCTTCGGTGTGGAAGGTATGGATGGTGCGGTCACCGATGGCGGCCAAGGTGTCTTCGATGCAGCCGGACTCGTTGAGGGTATCGGTATGGATCGCCACCTGGATGTCCATTTCCTCGGCAACACCCAGGCAGCAATCGATAGCCGCCGGGGTCGAGCCCCAGTCCTCATGCAGCTTGAGGCCCACCGCACCGGCCGCAATCTGCTCACGCAGCGCTTCTGGCCGGGAGGCATTGCCCTTGCCCAGCAAACCGATGTTGATCGGTAGGCTGTCGGCGGCCTGCAGCATGCGCGCCAGGTACCAGGGGCCAGGCGTACAGGTGGTGGCATTGGTGCCGGTGGCCGGCCCGGTGCCGCCGCCGATAAAGGTGGTAACGCCACTGTTCAGTGCCTCGTCCACCTGCTGCGGGCAGATGAAGTGGATATGCGAATCGACACCACCGGCGGTGACGATCTTGCCCTCGGCCGCGATCACTTCGGTGCCGGGGCCCACGGGTACATTGACGCCCGGCTGCACATCCGGGTTACCGGCCTTGCCGATGACCGCGATACGCCCGTGCTTGATGCCGATGTCGGCCTTGACGATGCCCCAGTGGTCGATGATCAGGGCGTTGGTCAGCACCAGGTCCATGGCCTCGGCGGCCAGCATCTGGCCCTGCCCCATGCCGTCGCGGATGACCTTGCCACCGCCAAACTTCACTTCTTCGCCGTAGAGGGTGTAGTCCTTCTCTACCTCTACCCACAACGCTGTGTCGGCCAACCGCACCCGGTCGCCCACAGTGGGGCCGAACATGTCGGCGTAGGCCTGGCGGGAAATACGGCTCATACCCTGCCCTCCAGCGGGCCCATCACCTTGCCCTGAAAGCCATAAACCTCGCGCTTGCCGGCGTAGGCCACCAGTTGCACGGTGCGCGCCTGGCCCGGCTCGAAACGCACGGCAGTACCGGCCGGAATATCCAGGCGAAAGCCCAGGGTTGGCGCACGGTCGAACACCAGCGCGTCGTTGACTTCGTAGAAGTGGTAGTGCGAGCCAACCTGCACCGGCCGGTCGCCATGGTTGGCCACACTGACACTGACCGTTTCCCGGCCACTGTTCAGCTCGATGTCGCCGTCGGCAACCTGGATTTCACCTGGGATCATGCGGGGCTCCTGAGCGGTTTCAGACAATGGGGTCATGCACGGTCACCAGTTTGGTGCCATCCGGGAAGGTCGCTTCGACCTGCACGTCGTGAAGCATTTCGGCAATGCCGGGCATCACCTGCTCGCGGGTCAGCACTTCGCGCCCTTGGCTCATCAGCTCGGCAACGGTACGGCCATCGCGGGCGCCTTCGAGCACAGCGGCACTGATCAACGCCACGGCCTCCGGGTAGTTGAGCTTCAGGCCACGGGCCAGGCGCCGTTCTGCCAGTAATGCGGCGGTGAACAGCAGCAGTTTGTCTTTCTCTCTTGGGGTAAGCTCCATGGCGCTCTCTCAGGTGGCCCAGATACGCGGTGGGCAGGCTGGCAGGCCAAGAATGGCCGGGCGCAGCACATGCCAAAGGCGTTGCAGGGTGCGTTGCAGGTGTTGGTTGTCATGGTCAAGCACGCGGATAACCAGCAATGACCCCAGCAGGGTCGCGCCGGCCGGGTTGGCCAGTTCATCAAGCAGTGGGCGAACCTGCTCGAGCACCGCCTGGTCAGCGGGTGCCGCACAGAACGTAGCAAGCAGCGGGTGGCCGCCAAGCTTGTCCAGGCGCCCGCCTTCGATACGCAGGCGCTCATGCAGGCCGACTTCGTCAGGCACTTCGATATGCAAACGGCTGTCCAGGGCGCCTTGCTCGAAACGCTCGTTCATGACCGGGCGCCCCAGGCACAGGGTTTCCCAGGCCAGCAAACGCGCCCCGGGTTCGAGGGTGAAACGGCTGTGGAGGCTGGCGCGGGCGCCGGAAAAGAAGATGCTGTCTTGTGGCAGCCACTCCAGGGTACTGCCGGCGGCCAGGTGAAAACGCTGCACCAGCCGCGCGGTCGGGCCGATGCTGCGGTAGAACTTGCTGGCACCGGGCATGGTCAGCAGCGCATGGCTGCGGGGTTCCAGGTGGATATCCAGGTCAAGGCGGTCGCCGGCGACGATGCCACCTGGCGGGTGCAGTACATAGACATGGCACGGTGCACCTTCCGGGTAAAAGGGCCGCTGCACCAAAAGAGGTCCGAAATGCCGACGCGCACCAAGGCGGGTCACATCGTCGCGCCGGACAAAGCGCAACTGCAGGTGGGCGCTCCAGCCTGCATCGTCTTGTTGTTGTTCAATCTGCTCCGCGAGCGACATCCTGCGGCCCCTGAAATCCGTGGCCTGCTGGCCGTTTAGAGGGTCTGGCGCGGGCGGCTGCTAGCACGCACGGCCTGACCACTCGATCAAATTCGCAGGCTGGATATAGCAGGTTGCGGGCCAACTCCGCAGGTGAACGCAGATGAAACTTTCACCGCGGCCGCTCTGGCATCGGGCATACCGGGGGATGGTGCACAAAGCGGGGGCGTGTGTCGGCCCTGTTTCGGTGCCGGCACACGTGCAAATGGGGCTGCTTGGCAGCCCCAAATCATCAAACCTTAGTAATCGAAGCGGTCCACCGCACGCCGGCGTTCGTTGTCGTCACGCCGGTCATAGATAGCCGTGGTCTGGATGTTGGCATGGTGCGCCAGCTTCTGGGCAATCGACAGGTCATGCTCTTCGATCACCCGGGTGATGAACGCCCGGCGGAAGTCGTGCGGCATGATTTTCACCCCTACTTGCGCACCGCGCTGGCGGGCAATGTAGTAGATCGCATGCTTGGTAATACGTGCCCGGGTGATATGGCTACCGCGGCGGATGCGGTTGAACAGGAACGGGTCGTCTTCTGCTCCTGCCGGCAGGTCCTGACGGCGCAAATCCAGCCACGCTTGCAGCTTCTCGAACGCCCAGGGCGGTGCATACTTGATTAGCTGGTGGTTGCCCTTGCCCACCACCTGCAGGCTGCGTGCCTCGAAATCGACCTGAGCCAGGTCGATGTCCACCGACTCCGACTTGCGCATGCCGGTGCCATACAGCAAGGCGATGATCGCCGCGTCGCGTACCCCCTGCGGCCGCGGGTCGGATGCACACACATCCATCAGCTCGCGAATCAGGCTGCGCCGCAGGTTGCGCCCTGGCGGCAGGCGGCTGCCAGTGGCTGGCTTGACCTCGCGAATGCGCAACAACTGCTCATGGTCGATCAGGCCTTGGCGCCAGGCCTCGTTCATCACACCGCGAATGGCGTTGACGTACAACGATGAACTGTTGGGCGCGTAACCGTCCGCACGCAAGGCCGACACCAGGGCGATCACGTGGCCGGGCTCGAGCCGATGCCAGGGCACATCGACGACATTGCAATCGACAAAGCCCAGCCGGTCGGCGGCGTCCTGAAGGATGTAGCGCATGGTCTGCTGGCTGGATGGGGCCAGACGGGCCATGTACTGCAGCAGCGGATTTTTCGAGAGATCGGACAAAACGTGAATCCTGTAGCGAAGCGGCGGCCGGCGGCGAACCGGGAAAATCCTGAAGCGAGTCAAAACGACATACATACGAGTCCGATTGACTGCCAAGCGCGTATGTCATTCGGACACTGAGAAGTGCCATCACCTTGATATTCAAGGGCTTTGCAACTGGCACGGTTCGTGATCTTACCCCAATTGAAGCCTACTGAACGAACCAAGGACCCGCCATGCTCGTGCAACCGATAGCTTCACGCCCACACCAGGCCGTCTGGGGCCTGGGTTTTCGTCCGTTGTTCCTGGGCGGCAGTTTGTTTGCGCTGCTCGCCCTGTTGTTATGGGCTGGCGTGCTGGCCGGCATATTGAACCCCACGCCCCCCGGCGGCATGCTTGCCTGGCACCGCCACGAAATGCTTTACGGCTTCGTCGCCGCCATTATTGCGGGTTTTCTGCTGACCGCCGTACAGAACTGGAGCGGCATGCCCAGCTTGAGCGGGCGCGCGTTGCAGGGTGTGTTCTTGCTTTGGCTGCTGGGCCGGGCGAGTTGGTTCCTGCCACTTCCGGCTGGCTTGCTGGTGCTGGTCGAGGGCAGCTTCCTGCCGTTGGTGGCGCTGAACCTGGCGCGGCCGATCGTGCAACGGCGCCTGCGCAATAACTACCCCATTGTCGGCTTGGTATTGCTGATTGCCGCCTGCCAGTGGCTGACCCTGATCGGCTGGCTGCGCCAGGATGAGCTTTGGCAGCGTCGTGGGGTATTTGCCGGGTTGTGGCTGGTGGCGGCGATGATGACGGTGCTCGGCGGCCGGGTCATTCCGTTCTTTACCCAGCGTGGCCTGGGCCACATGGGTGCCGCCCCTGCCCGCCCGTGGCTGGACCGCGCCTGCCTGTTGCTCAGTGTGGCGGTACCGCTGGCGTTTGCCAGCGGCTTGGCCGATACACCGCGTATCAGCCTGGCGGTGCTGTTTTTTGCCCTGTGCGTGCTGCACTCGACCCGCCTTGTGCTGTGGCACGACCGCGGCCTGTGGCGCGTACCACTGCTGTGGTCGCTGCACCTGGCCTACGCCTGGGTCGCCCTTGCCTGCCTGGGCATGGCACTGTGGCACGCCGGAGTGACCCTGAACCTGAGCCTGGTGACCCACGCCCTGACCGTAGGGGCCGTGACCGGGCTGATTCTGGCCATGATGGCGCGGGTCAGCCTGGGCCACACCGGCAGGCCATTACAAGTGCCCCCCAGCATTGCCTGGGCCTTTGCACTGATGCAACTGGCAGCCCTGGCCAGGGTGGTTCTGCCGCTGTTTACATCGTTGGGGGTAAGCCTTTCGGTGTTGTGCTGGTGCCTGGCGCTGCTGCTGTTCCTGCGCCATTACCTACCCATCCTTTTGCAGCCCAGGGCAGATGGCAGGCCGGGCTAACGCGGTCAGTTACAGGAGCGGCCTTGTATCGCTTGGGCCGCAAAGCGGCCCAAGCGATTTCTGCGGCACAGTGAAATTACCGAGGCTACTGCGATATGCGAAGTAGACAGACCTGCAAATGCAGGTAAAACCGGCAAACTAACTATTAGCCTTCCGAAAGTTCGATGATGGTATAAGCAACAATCATCCAAACACAACCAAGCAGTGTCAACCACGTTGCAAAAGCTAATTTTAATTTGAGTTTTGGAGGAAAACGTCTTAATTCTTCGGGGTCTAGCTTACCTCTGCGCAACGCCAACTGTGGAAATGTTATCAACCCAGCGACCATACACATCAGCATCCAGCGCCACTTGAATTGTCGTCCAACGCACGCCAGTTTCATGGATTCAAGATAGGGATTACTTTGAATCGCCGAGCATGCGACATCGTAATCTTTCCTTAGCACAAGAAAGGCAAGGATCGCCGGGCCAGGCAATCCAATGACAAAGGGTCCTAACACTAATACTAGCTTCGCCGACATCGGCCAATCGTTAATTTCAATCACTTGTCGCCTCGTAGATAAATTCACCTGCCTTCTGACCAAGCTCCTCCCCCACGAGGCTACCCGCGGCCCCTCCCGCTCCGACCAGTAGAATCCCACACACCGGAGCGCCCATTCCTGCAGTACCAACCGCAAAAGCCGCGCACAACGTACCGGCCACGGAGCACCATTCGGCCTTCGTCGAGATAGCCGGCCCCCGTTGCAATGCAGGTAGCACCCGTTGTGGTCACATCGCCATCTACCGCCTGACCTAACCCCTCTAGACTGACGCGCATAAACAGACTCCCTGTGTTTGGCTTAGATTGGAAAACCTAACACCAGCAAGGGGAGCCCAAGCGCGCTCAGTCGAAATTCAGACTCTTCCTACAAGTTATCCGACTTTCAGTACCTGGAAGTTAATTAGACTTTCCTTGATGGAAAATTCCACTTCCCTACAACACAACCCTTTACGCCAGATTGCAACTGATCACCCATAGCAAAGCGCAGTGTGCGCAAGCAAAGAACCACTAGGCGATAGCCGCCGGCCACCACCCCGGGAACATCTGCTGCACCCTGGGCTCGGCGAAGCGTTCATCGATCAGCACCAATACGCCACGGTCCTGATCACCGCGGATAACCCGGCCTGCCGCCTGGATCACCTTGCGCACCCCCGGGTAGAGATAGGCGTAGTCGAAACCCGCACCAAACTGACGCCCCAAGCGCTGCTTGAACTGTTCGTTGACCGGGTTGACCTGGGGCAGCCCGAGGGTGGCGACAAACGCGCCGACCAATCGTGTACCCGGCAAGTCTACCCCTTCGCCAAATGCACCACCCAACACGGCAAAGCCAACGCCGCGGCCGTCGGCAACAAAGCGATCAAGAAACCCTTGGCGGGCCGCCTCGTCCATCCCCGGTTCCTGGGCCCACAGGGGAATCTGCCCATGTCGCTCGGCCAGCAGCCCGGCTACTTGTTGCAGATATTCGAAGCTGCTGAAAAACGCCAGGTAGTTGCCCGGCATGCGCTCGTACTGTTGGGCAATCAGCTCGACGATTGGCGCCAGGGAGGCATGGCGTTGCTGGTAACGGGTGGACACCTGGCTGGCAATCCGTACTTCCAACTGTTCTGCGCGAAACGGCGCGGCAACTTCCAGCCAGGCGGTGTCGGCCGGCATGCCCAGCAGGTCGCTGTAGAAATGCCGCGGGCTCAGCGTGGCGGAAAACAGTGTCACGTTTCGCGCTGCCTGCATGCGCGGCGCCAGCAAGCGCGCCGGGGTGACATTGCGCAGGCTCAGGGTAGCCAGCCGGCGCTTGCGCAGGCCCTGACGCTGGCTGATGTCGAACAGGAAGTGCTCATCGAACAGCTCGGCAACCCGGCTGAACTGCAAAGCCTGATAGAAAAACTGCAACACCTGCGGGTCCATGTGCGCGGGCGCCTGGTTCATCTGCTCCTGAATCAGCCCAATGCACTGCTGCAGGGCGCGCAGCAGGCCTTCCGGCAGCGATTCGCTGGCCTGGTAAGGCGCGCGCTGCTCTTTATAGAGGGCGTTCCACTGCCGGTTAAGGCGGTCCAGCGCACTGACCAACCCAGGCGGTTTACTTTGGCGCAAGGCCAGCAACTGCCCCTGATCAAGGCTGGCGCTGTACATGCCGCGCCCACGCTCCACCAGGTTATGCGCTTCGTCCACCAGCACCGCAACGCGCCACTGGTTTACCTGGGTCAGGCCGAACAGCAAGGCATGCGCATCGAAGTAGTAGTTGTAGTCGGCGACCAGCACGTCGGCCCAGCGCGCCATCTCCTGGCCCAGGTAATACGGGCAAACCTGATGCGCCAAGGCCACTTCGCGCAGGTTGGCACGGTCGAGCAACGGCAGTGCTGCCGCCGCCTCACGCGCTGCCGGCAAACGGTCGTAGAAGCCAGCGGCCAATGGGCAAGACTCACCATGGCATGCCTTGTCCGGGTACTCGCAGGCTTTGTCGCGGGCGATCAGCTCCAGGGTACGCAAGGCAGGTTGCGGCGAGGCATCGGTGATCTGGCGCATGGCATCGAGGGCCAGCGCCCGGCCCGGGGTTTTGGCCGTGAGGAAGAACAGCTTGTCCAGTTGCTGCGGCACCATGGCCTTCAGCAGCGGGAACAAGGTACCGAGGGTCTTGCCAATGCCGGTACTGGCCTGGGCCATCAGGCAACGCCCGGTGCTTACTGCCTTGTACAAGGTTTCGGCCAGCTGCCGCTGGCCCTGGCGGAACTGTGGGTAGGGAAAGCTCAACGCCTGAAGGCCACGGTCACGTTCGGCCAGGCGTTGTTGCTGGAACTGGGCCCAGCTCAGAAAGCACTGGCACTGGGCCTCGAAAAAGGCCTGCAATTCGGCAGCCGTATAGTGTTCACTGAACAGCGTCTGGTCATCGCTGTCCACGTCCAGATACACCAGCGCCACCTCGATGGCCGGCAGTTGTCGTGCCTGGCACATCAGCCAGCCGTACACCTTGGCCTGCGCCCAGTGCAACTGACGGTGGTTGGCCGGCTGACGCGCCAGATCGCCACGGTGCGTCTTGATCTCTTCCAGGCGATTGCTGCCAGGGTCATAACCGTCGGCACGGCCCCGCACCTTGAGGGTTTCGAACTGGCCTTCAAGGGTGATTTCCGACTCATAGCCCGCCGCACGCCGTGCCACTACTCGCTGGTGCCCTTCAATGCCCTCCTGAGCGGTGGGCGACGGCGTAAAGCGCAGGTCCAGGTCGCCGACCTTGGCGCTAAACTCGCACAAGGCACGTACGGCCACGCTATAGCTCAAGGTGTTTCGCTCCAGCGCACATGGCACACCGCGACGGGCAGGCCGTGTTGCCGGCAGAACTCCAGCCAGCGCAGCTGGTTGTCTTGCAGGCGGTCACCAGGCCCCTTGACCTCGACCATGCGATAACGGCCCTGCTCGGGCCAGAACTGGATCAGGTCGGGCATGCCCGCGCGGTTGCTGCGAATGTCCTGCAACAGGCGCAGGAAGCATTGCTTCAGCTGGGCGGCCGGCAGGCAATCCAAGGCCTGCTCCAGCAGTTGCTCGCTAAGCATGGACCAGAACACGAACGGCGACTGCAGGCCCTGTTTGCCCTTGTAGCAGTCGAGAATCGCCTGGCGATGGCTGCCATCGTCGAGCCGCCCCAGGCAGAGATCGAACAATGCACTGCGCCGTTGCTGGAAGTCACTGTCGTGCAGGTCTTGTGGCGCAGCCTGGAACGGGTTGAAGAATGCGCCGGGCACCGGGGCAAAGATGGCCTCCCAGCACAACAGGCCAAACAGGCTATTAAACAACGTGTTCTCCACGTAATGCGCCTGGCCACCTTCTTGCGCCAGGTGTTGACGCACGGCTTCTTCCACACCCAGTGCAGCATGCTCGCGGGGCAGCTCGAGCTCGATCAGCTCCAGCGGCGTAGTACGCTGGCGCCGCTGTGGCGGGCCGCCGAGCTTGCGCGCCAGGCGTGGCAGCATGCGCTCCAGTGCTTGTACTTCCAGCGCATTGGCCGGTGCCGCAGCCAGCTGCAACGCCAGTGAGTGGGCTTGGGGCCACTGTTCGCTGCGTTCGAGTACACGCACCTGGCGAATGCGCGCCTGGGCATGGTTACATTGTGCGTACACAGCCATGGCCAAGTCCCATTCACCCAGGCGCTCGCATTGTTGGCCCAAGGCGAATTGCAGCCGCGCATGGCGCCTGGCCAGCCAGGGGTTATCGCTGTGCAGCCCCTGCAAGGTCGCGAGGATCGGTACTGGATTGCCGCCCTGCTCCAGGCGCTCGGCGCACTGATGCAAAGCCATGGCCAGGTCGACATCGGCACGTTGCTGCAACGCCCGCGAATCCGTGCTGAACGGCACCTGCTCGTAGCGCAGCAGGCCAAGGTCGGCGAGAACGAAGTCTGACCAGTCCTGATAAAGGTTGCCGAAAAACAACAGCCGCATGCGGTCGCACAGGGGTTGCAGGCACCACTGAAGGATGCGCACCTCGCTGTCGGGAAACCATTCGGCCAGTGAACGGGCCGCCAGTTCCAGGGGTTGCAGCTGTGCCAACAGTTCATGCTTGGCGGCACGAGGGCGGCTCAGTTGCCGGGCAAAGCAGCGGGCCAGTTCTTCCTTGCGCAGCAAGGTGAACAGTTGCTCCAGCGCCAGTTGCTCGGGCTCCCGCACCCAGCCAAGAGCCTGCAACGGCTGCAAGGCCAGCGCGGTATCGCCGATTTCGGCGTAGTCGAGCCGGTCGCTGCGGAACAACTCGCCTTTGCGCATGACCATGCGCACCATCAAGGCCTGGGCTGGCGCTTGCAGTTGATTGAAGGCACGGATGAAGGCCAGTTCCTGGTCGTCGAGCAGGTCCTGGTAGCGTTGTTCGACCCACAGCACTACCTGACAGAAGTTATGCAGGTAGTAAAACGGGTCGTCGACGGAATGGGCGATCACTGGCTGAAGTCAGGTTGCGGTAACAGGCACTGTTTATACATACAGATAACCATGCCTGACAAGAGCCATGGGTCAGCTCGATGCTCGCACAACATGCGAACTCGTGCCTGGGTCCCTGTAGGAAGCTGCCTCGTGTCGCGATTGGGGCGCAACGCGCCCCCAGGGTTCATGCCTGTTCAGTTGCGCCAACCATCTCCCCCGCCTCGACCTTTGCACTGCCAATCGGCGCCTGGAGCAACAGGAAGTACGCGACCGCCGAGCACAACGCCACCACCGCGCTGATCATGAACGCCGTGGTGAACGAGCCCGAGTACTGGATGCTGAAGCCGGTAGCGATCGGCGCGACGGAGCCGGCAATGTAGCCGCCGAAGTTCTGGATCGAGCCAAACGAGGCCACGCGGGGGCTGTCGACGATGGTGTTGACGATCATCCAGGCTGTGGCACTGGCCATGTTGATGCTGAACAGTGCCAGGCACAGCAGGATCACGCAGCCTGTCAGGCCGGTGACGAACGACAGCGGCAAGGTGAACAGCGCCGCCAGTACCAAGCCGGTGATGACGCTGAACTTGCGGCTGCCCAGCACGCTCATGCCACGTTTGACCAGCCAGTCGCAGAAGCGCCCGGCAACGATTGTACCCGCCGCACCAAAGCCATAGGCCAGCGACACTACCCAGGCCGTCTTGTACAGGTCCAGGCCGTGTTCACGCTCGAAGTAACCCGGCAACCAGGTCAGGTGCAGCCACAGCATGTAGATCACACCCATGAAACCCAGCACCGCACCCCAGGTGCTGCGGTGCTTGAACAGGTCAAGCCAGCCGGCGAAGTACGAGGCCTTGGGTGCGTGAACAGGGGCTGCCGGGGCCTTGTGCTCACTTGGCAGCGGCTTGCCTTCGGCGGCCAACTCCGCCAGGTAACGGGCCTTGCTCTTGTAGAACGTCAGCCAGCACACCGCCAGCACCACGCCGATTACGCCGGTAATGATGAACATGCCACGCCAGCCGAAGTTGACCATGAACACCGTCAGCAACGGTGGCGCCAGGCACGGGCCGAGGCAGGTCGATGACCAGACCACGCCAGTGGGCGTGCCGCGCTCGTTGGCATCGAACCATTCCGACAGGGCTTTGGCCGCCGATGGGAACATCGGCGCCTCGCCAATCCCAAGCAGCACCCGCAGGCCCATGAAGCCGGCAAAGCTGTTGACCATGCCAAACGCCGCCTGGGCCACCGACCAGCCCAAAAGCGAGGCGCCCAGGGCCACCTTGCTGCCCAGACGGTCGATGATCATGCCCATGGGCAACTGGGCAAAGGCATAGGCAATGGAAAACGCCGACAACAGAATGCCCATCTGCGACGGGCTGATCATCATGTCTTTCTGGATGGAGGTGTTGGCAATCGACAGCGCACTACGGTCCAGGTAGTTGACGATGCCGATCAGCAGCAGGAACACAACGGTGATGCGCTGGTACTTCTTCATAGGGTTCATGTGTCGACCTTTATTATTATTGTTGCCGCGCTGTCAGCGCTTTGGCGATCCATCGATGTGCCTGCGCCCCTCCCTTGCGCAGCGTGTCACTCAAAGCGGGCGTGCGGTTGCTGCAACCTCCAGCAGGCCCCGCCGGCCAAGGTTGTCGATCAACGCACGCAGGCCAAACGCCCACTGCGGTGCCTGGTCGCTGGTGGTCACGCGGTTGCACAGGGTGCCCAGTTGTGGGTTGCTGATGGTCACCACGTCGCCCGGCTTGTGGGTAAAGCCGTTGCCTGGCTGGTCCCGGTCCTGCTTGGGCGCGAACAGGGTGCCGAGGAACAGCACCATGCCGTCGGGGTACTGATGGTTTTCGTTGAGGGTTTGCTGCACCAGGTCTTGCGGGTCGCGGCTGATCTGGCGCATGGAACTGCGGCCGGACAGGATGAAACCGTCCTCGCCCTCAACGCGCAGGTCCACTTCGGCGTTGCGCACATCGTCAAGGCCAAAGCTTTCGTCAAACAGCCGCAGCAGCGGGCCCAGTGCGGTGGAGGCATTGTTGTCCTTGGCCTTGGACAGCAGCAAGGCGCTACGCCCTTCGAAATCGCGCAGGTTGACGTCGTTGCCGAGCATGGCACCTTTGATGCTGCCATCGCTGGACACCGCCAGCACCACTTCCGGCTCCGGGTTGTTCCAGCTGGACTTAGGGTGGATGCCGATATCGGCACCGTGGCCAACGGCCGACAGCGGCTGGGCCTTGGTGAACACTTCGGCATCCGGGCCAATGCCCACTTCCAGGTATTGCGACCACAGGCCCTGCTCCACCAGCACCTTGCGCAGCGCTTCGGCCTGGGCCGAGCCGGGCACGATCTGCGACAGGTCGGCGCCGATGCGGCTGGCCAGGGTGTCACGTATGGCATCGGCCTTGGCCGGGTCACCCTTGGCCTGCTCTTCCACCACACGTTCCAGCAGGCTGGTGGCAAAGGTTACGCCAGCGGCCTTCACCGCCTGCAGGTCGATGGGCGCCAGCAGCCATGGCTGATGCGGGTCGCGCCGGGCCGGGTCGCTGTTGTCGAGCAACACCGACAGTGCAACCAGCGGCTCGCCCAGCGGCAAGGCGCGCAGGTAGGCTACCGGGTCGGCCACTTCAAGCAAGGCCGAGACAGTCGCCACATGGGTGCTGATGTCGTGGACGGCGCCGGCTTTCACCAGCACCACCGCCGGCCCCTGGTCCACCAGCCACACCCGCCCTACCCAGCTGCCGCTGTCGAACACACTGGCATCCTGGCTCAGCGGCAGCGGTTGATTGGCGTTCGATCGATCAGTCATCTGTGTACCCTTACTGTGCATCATTGGGAAAGTGCCGGCAGTTGCAGTTCGCTGGCCAGGCGATTTAGGTCGGCCAGCAGCTGTGGCGACAGGCTCACACCCTGCTCCAGCGCCTGGCGGCGCAGGGCAAGGCCCGCCTGCCCAGGCAAGCGCACCGGGCGCGCGGGGTCGAGCGGGCGACTGGCGAGTACCAGTCGGCCCAGGAAACTGGTTTCATCGGTGAACGCTTCCAGGCCGCCGAAGAAGCGTGGGTCGATGACCACGGCAGTGGCCGAGGCGCCCCATTGCTCAGGGGCATCCTTGCGCCCGTGGCCGGCCAGGCCCGAAGTGAGTGCTTCTACCAGCAGCGCCAGGGCGAAGCCTTTGTGGCCAAAGGCCTGGCCGCCAAGGGGCAATATGCTGCCTTGCGGGCGGGTAAAGAAATCGCCCGGGTCGTCGCTCAGTTGCCCATCATTGCTCACCAGTACCGTATGCGGCAGGCGGCTGCCGGCATCGCGGCATTGGCCAACCAGCCCGAGGGTAACGGTCGACATGCTCACGTCCAGCAGAATCGGCTCGCCTTGGGTCGGGATCCCGGCAGCAATCGGGTTGGGGGTGTAGATCGGGTCGATGCCACCGTGGGCGCAAACCAGCCCCACCGAGGGGTCCGACGAGTAGACCATGGCCACCAGGCCCTGGTCGGTATAGGGCTTGAGATAGGCGGCCAGGCAGCCAATGTGCGAAGCACGGCGCACGACCGCAATGCCGATGCCCTGCGCAGTGGCACCTTTAGCCGCACAGTCCAGGGCACGGCTGACGCAGTAAGGCCCCAGCAGGTAGTGGCCGTCGAACACGCTGGCGATGCCATTGTCCGACACCTGCTCCAGTGCCTGCGCACGGGCCTTGACCGTTCCTTCCAGCATGCCACCGATGTAGCGGCTAACCAGGTTCAGGCCGTGGGTACGGTGCCCAAGCAGTTCACCTTCAAGCAGTACCCGGGTTACCACCTGGGCGACTTCGGCATCGGCGCCAGCCTTCTCGAACAGTTGCTCGACGAAGTTGGTGAGCGCTGGCACGTTGTAACGCGTGATTTGAGTCATTGTTATTATCTCTTGAGCGGTGCTGGAGCGGTCAATCAGGTCACTGCGCCGATCTGCCAGGGCACGAACTCGTTCTGCCCATACCCGTGCTGTTCGCTTTTGCTGCGGTACCCGGAAGCAATACGCAGCATCTGTTCGAAGATGTATGCGCCACGCTCCTCGATACTGGTGGAACCGTCGGCAATGCCACCGCAATTCACATCCATGTCCTCTTCCTGGTGTTCGAACACCTGGTTGTTGGTCGCCAGCTTGATCGACGGTGCCGGGGCACAGCCATACGCCGAACCACGGCCCGTGGTGAAGGCAATCAGGTTGGCTCCGCCGGCTACCTGGCCAGTGGCCGAGACCGGGTCGTAACCGGGGGTGTCCATGAACACCAGGCCTTGGGCGCGCACGGCTTCGGCGTACTGGTACACATCGACCAGGTTGCTGGAACCCGCCTTGGCCACTGCGCCCAGGGACTTTTCGAGAATGGTGGTCAGGCCCCCAGCCTTGTTGCCGGCCGAAGGGTTGTTGTTCAGTTCGGCGTTCATGCGCTGGCAGTAGTCTTCCCACCAGCGGATGCGCGCCACCAGTTTTTCGCCGACCTCACGGCTGACCGCGCGGCGGGTCAGCAAGTGCTCGGCACCGTAGATTTCCGGGGTTTCGGACAAGATCGCAGTACCGCCTGCCGCCACCAGGCGATCTACCGCGTTGCCCAACGCCGGGTTGGCGGTAATGCCCGAGTAGCCATCGGAACCGCCACATTGCAGGCCGACCACCAGATGCCGTGCGCTGACCGGTTGGCGCCGAACATGGTTGGCCTCGGCCAGCAGGCTTTTGACCTGCTCGATGCCGGCAGCGATGGTTTTCGACGTGCCGCCGATGCCCTGGATGGTGAAGGCACGCAACTGTGCACTGGCTTGCAGGCCCTGGGTTTCCAGCAGGCTTTCGATCTGGTTGGTTTCGCAGCCCAGGCCAATGATCAGTACGGCAGCAAAATTGGGGTGCACGGCGTACCCGGCCAGGGTACGTCGCAGCAGGCCAAGGGCTTCGCCGCTGGGGTCCACTGCGCAGCCGGCACCGTGGGTCAGGGCCACCACGCCGTCGATATTCGGGTAGTCGGCAAGTACCTCGGGGTGAATGTCACGGCGGAAATGGTCGGCTACTGCCCGGGCGACGGTCGCCGAGCAATTCACCGAGGTGAGAATGCCGATGTAATTACGGGTGGCAACACGCCCGTCGGCGCGCACGATGCCGTGGAACTGCGCTTCGCTGCCTGGCTGGCTGCGGGTGTCGACACCAAAGGCATAGTCACGGGCGAAATCACCCATCTGCACGTTGTGCACGTGCACGTGTTCGCCGGCATCAATGGCCTGCGACGCAAAACCGATGATCTGCCCGTAACGGCGCAGCGGTTGGCCCTGCTCTACACGCTCGGTCGCGAGCTTGTGGCCCGAGGGAATCGGCTGGCGTACGGTAATCGCCTCGGCATCCAGATGCAGGCCTTGCGGCAAGGCCTGGCGGGCGATGAGCACATTGTCCAGCGGGTTGAGGCGGATGACCGCAAGGTCACCGGACTTGGCAATCAGTTGCATGGGACCTCTCAGGGCTGTGCGGCTGGCTTCTTGTTATGGCTGTTGCCACTGTAAGAAGCCTTGCGCTGTATTCCCAATGAGATGATCCGATCAAGCGATAACCATACGTTATCGCAACAGGATTTCGATGCGTGATCTTCAATCGCCTGTAAGACCGACGGGGCCGCTTCGCAGCCCATCGCAGGCAAGCCAGCTCCCACAGGGACCGCACCAACCGGCAGGCCTCGCAATACCTGTGGGAGCTGGCTTGCCTGCGATGGGTTGCGCAGCGGCCCCTCTATGCTAACTCTGCACTGTCCTGCGACTCTGCGCACCCTCCAGCAGAATCTCGACAAACGCCCGGGCCGAAGCGCTCAGCGGTTCATCCTTGCGGGTGACCACGCCATACTCCAGCGCGGGTACATGCAAGGGGCTGCGCAGCTCCTTGAATTGCCCGCTGGCCAGCTGCGCGGCAACCATCGAACGCGGCAACATGGCAATCATCGGTGCCGATTGCAGCAGTTGCAGGAACATCGGCATGGAAATGGTCTCGACGCTGTCGACGGGCGTGGCGATACCGGCCACCCGAAAGGCCTGTTCCAAACGGTTGCGGATCGGCGTGCCCACCGGGTACAGCACCCACGGCCAGTCGCCTAGCGCCGCCAGGGGCGTGCTTTCCAGCTGGTTGAGCGGGTGCTCGCTGTTGACCACCAGGCTGAAGGGTTCGGGCTCCAGCGGCTGGAAGTCGAACAGCTGGCTGAAGCGCTCTTCGGTGAAGCGGCCAATCATGATGTCGAGCTTGTTCTGCTCCAGCATGGTCAACAGGTGATCACTGGAATGCTCCACCACTTCGATAGACAACAGCGGGCTGCGTGCCTTGATCGCGGCGATGGCCTGCGGCAGCACCAGCGCAGTGGCGGCAAAGATGCCGCCGACGCGGATAAAACCGTGCCCGCCGTTGCGCAGGCGGTTGACCTGGTCGACGAATTGCTGCGACTCGGCCAGCGCACCTTGCGCATAACGCACCACGTATTCACCCAGTTCGGTGGGCGGCATGCTGCGCGGCAGGCGCTCGAACAGGGCAAAACCGAACTGGTCCTCAAGGTCGCGCAGCATCTTGCTCAAGGCCGGCTGGCTGAGGTTCATGCGCGTGGCGGTTGCGTGCATGTTGCGGGTACGCGCCAGGGTGTCGATGAGCACCAGGTGCTTGTAGCGGATCCAGTTGCAGAAGCTGGAATGGGTCAGGTCCGGCGACATCGGCGGCAAGCCTCAGGCAAGTGAAAAGGCAGGGTTATTGCGCCCGCAGGTAGCGCAGCAAGGTATCCAGGGCAACCGAAGCTGGCCGCGAACGCAGGGTCAGCACGCCCAGGTTGGCCATGGTCAGCGGCAGCTCTACCGGCAGGATGGCAACCATGCCATAGCGGGCATAATGCTCGGCCACGTCATTGGGTACCACCGCAATCATTTCGGAGGCTTCGAGCATGGCAGTGGTGGCCAGGATCGAGGCGGTTTCAACGATGTCCAGTGACTGCACCATGCCCCCGGCTTGCAGCGCACTTTCGACGCGTCGGCGCATCGGGCTGCCGATGGGGTGCAGGATCCAGGTCAGGGTCACCAGGTCACTCAATTGCAACCCGGTAGCCGCCGCCAGAGGGTGCCCGGCGCGGGCAATCACGCGCATCTGCTCACCGCCTTCAAACAGTTCGATGTTCAAGTCCTGGCTATCGCTCTGGTCTGGCAGTCGGCCCACCACCATGTCGAAGTCGCCGCGCAGTAACGCGGGCAGCAAGGTATCGCTGGTACCTACCTCCAGCGAGATACGCACCTTGGGATGGTCGCGCTTGTAGGCCAGTACTGCCTTGGTCAGCACGCCCGGTACCGGGCCCATGACACTGCCCACCCGCACCAGGCCCAAGGCCCCGCGTGCCAGCTCGGCGATTTGTGCCTGGGCATGCTCGAACTCATGCAAGGCGCTTTGTGCATAGCGGATCATCACCTCGCCGTACAGCGTTGCTTGCATGCCCCGCGGCAAGCGCTCGAACAAACGTACGCCAAGGCGCTCCTCAAGCTGCTGCAGCAACAGGCTGGCCGCCGGTTGCGTGGTGTGCATCGCGGCGGCGGCGCGGCGCAGGTTGCCGAACTCGCCCAGGGCATTGAGCAGCGTGATCTGCCGGCTGGAGATCTTCAATGCACCAAGGCTGGCAGGCGCCTGGGTTGGGTCAAGTGGCAAGCGAGACATATCGAATCCGGTATCGCTGATTAAGAACTGGCGATTATGCCTGTATCGCTCGACAACCTACAGTCAGGTCTCCCAGCGCCTGAACAGAACAAGAGTCGACCATGAGCATACGTATTACCCACCTGAGCGTTCGCGACATTCGTTTTCCTACTTCGCTGTCGCTGGATGGCTCCGACGCCATGAACAGCGCACCCGATTATTCGGCAGCCTACGTAGTGCTGCACACCGACGCCAAAGGCCTTGAAGGGCACGGCCTGACGTTCACCATCGGCCGCGGCAACGAGATCTGCGCAGCAGCGGTGCAATCGCTGGCCCCCCTGATCGTTGGCCTCAGCCTCGAAGAGATCACCGCCGACATGGGCGGCTTCTGGCACCGTTTCACCGTCAGCGACAGCCAACTGCGCTGGCTGGGCCCGGAAAAAGGCGTGATCCACCTGGCCACGGCGGCCATCATCAACGCGGTGTGGGACCTGTGGGCCAAACACGAAGGCAAACCGGTGTGGAAACTGCTGGCCGACATGACGCCTGAACAGTTGGTGGGCTGCCTGGACTTCAGCTACGTCACCGACGTGCTCACCCCCGAGGAAGCCATCGCCCTGCTCCGCCGCCAGGTACCAGGCAAGGCCCAGCGTGAGGCGCAGATGCTGCGCGAAGGCTACCCCGGCTACACCACCGCGCCAGGCTGGTTGGGTTACAGCGAAGAAAAAATGCGCAAACTGGCCCGTGAGGCCGTGGAAGATGGCTGGACCCATATCAAGCAGAAGATCGGCGCCGACCTGGACGAAGACATCCGTCGCGCCAGCATCCTGCGCGACGAAATCGGCTGGGAACGCACCTTGATGATGGATGCCAACCAAGTGTGGGGCGTAGAGGAGTCGGTCGCCAACATGCGCCGGCTGGCCGCCTTTGAACCGCTGTGGATCGAAGAACCGACCAGCCCGGACGACATTCTCGGCCACGCCACCATCCGTCAACGAATCGCGCCAATTGGTGTCGCCACCGGTGAGCACTGCCACAACCGGGTCATGTTCAAGCAGATGTTCCAAGCCGGTGCGCTGGATTTCTGCCAGCTGGATGCCGCCCGCCTGGGTGGCCTGAACGAAGTGCTGATCGTGCTGCTGATGGCGGCCAAGTACGACGTGCCGGTGTGCCCGCACGGCGGCGGCGTCGGGCTGTGCGAATATGTGCAGAACATCGCCCTGTTCGACTACATCGCAGTGTCTGCCTCGCTGCATAACCGGGTACTGGAGTACGTCGACCACCTGCATGAGCACTTCATCGACCCGGTGGTGATCCGCCGTGGACGCTACATGCCGCCACAACGCCCAGGCTACAGCATCGAAATGCATGCCGAGACCCTGGAACGCTACCAGTACCCCAATGGCGCGGTGTGGCTCGATATCAACCGTTCCTGACAACAAGCCTGGGTGTGCCCTTCAAGGGCACACCACCAGCACTTCTCATGGGGAAAAAAACAATGACAACCCTCACCAGTGCAGCGGCTTCGGCCCCTGCCGCCACCACCGAGCAGCGCCTGAACGGCCTGCTGTTGCGCAAATTGATGCCACTGCTCATCGTCGTCTACGTGATGAGCTTTCTTGATCGCACCAACATCGCCCTGGCAAAAGCCAGCATGGGCATCGACCTGGGCCTGTCGGCAGCGGCCTATGGCCTGGGTGCCGGCCTGTTCTTCCTGACCTACGCGCTGGCCGAAGTGCCCAGCAACCTGATCATGCACCGGGTTGGCGCGCGCTTCTGGATCACCCGCATCATGATCACCTGGGGCCTGCTCTCGTCGGGCATGGCCTTCGTCCAGGGAGAAACGTCGTTCTACATCATGCGCCTGTTGCTGGGGGTGGCCGAGGCAGGCTTGTTTCCTGGGGTGATGCTGTACCTGACCTACTGGTTTGACCGCGAACAGCGCGCCCGCGCCACGGGTTACTTCCTGCTGGGCGTGTGCCTGGCCAACATCCTCAGCGGCCCACTGGGCGGGGCACTGCTGGAAATGGACGGCGTACTGGGCTGGCATGGCTGGCAATGGCTGTTCGTGCTGGAAGGCCTGCCTGCCGTGGCCTTGGCCTTCGTGGTGTGGAAAAAGCTGCCGGACGGCCCGGCCTCGGCGCCCTGGCTGTCGGCGGCCGACGCCCAGGACATCGAACGCCGCCTGGCGGCCGAACGGGCTGCCGCGCCACAGCAGAGCAAGCTGGGGCAGATGTTCCGCGACCGGCAGATCTGGTTGGCGATCGCGGTGTACTTCGTGCACCAGATCACCATCTACACGGTGATCTTCTTCCTGCCGGGCATCATCGGCACTTACGCTGCGCTCTCCCCCTTCCAGATAGGCCTGCTGACTGCGGTGCCGTGGATTGCTGCGGCCATCGGTGCTGCCACTTTCCCGCGCCTGGCCACTTCGCCACGCCGTTGCCGCACCCTGCTGTTCTGTGGCCTGCTGACCATGGCGGCCGGGTTGCTGCTGGCTTCGCTGGCCAACTCGTTCATCGGCCTGATCGGGTTTTCACTGACCGCCCTGATGCTGTTCGTGGTGCAGTCGATCCTGTTTGTCTTCCCGTCCAGCCGACTGAGTGGCAGCGCCCTGGCGGCAGGCTTGGCGTTCGTCACCACCTGCGGCCTGCTGGGTGGTTTCGTCGGCCCCTCGGTGATGGGCCTGATCGAGCAGACCACCGGCAGTACCCGTAACGGTTTGTGGGTCATTGCCGCAATGCTGGTGCTGGCAGCATTGGTCAGTACCCGCTTGCGCCAGGGGCAGGAGCAGGCGTAGTCAGCGTGGCGCGCCGGCGGGTCGCCCGCAGCGTGGCTCCAGCGCCTGGGCCAGGCGCTCCACCGCCTGTTGCAGGTCGCCCGGCTGGTCACCCAGCCACACCAGCGCCAGGTATTGCTGGTAACGCCCCTGCAGGCTGAACTCCCCACCCGGCAGCGCATGCAAGACGGAGCCTGCCAACGCCGCCACGATGCAGTCCCACTCCAGCGGTTGGCGAAAACGCACCCACAGCATTCGCCCACCCTGGGGCATCTGCAATACCACACGCTGACCAAACTGCAACTCTAGCGCGCGCATCAGGTATTGCGTGCGCCATTGCAGGTCGATACGCAGCTGTACAAGTTGCATCTCGATCTGCCTTTTACCCAGCATCAGGGCAAGCGCTTGCAGGCGTAGCGGCGCAAGCCGAAATGCCCGTTCGGCAAAGGCCTTGGCCAGTGCAGCGTCTTGGCCCAGCACATAAGCGTAGGGCGCCTCTGCCCCCACGGCAGGCTCGAATGCCCCCAGCACCAACAGCGAGCGGGGGTCGACCCAATCGCGCAGGCGCGTGTGTGGCGGCCCGCTGTAACAGTGTTCACTGTCCAGGTCATTTTCCAGCAACCATACAGAATGCTGCCCAAGTAGCTGGCCAAGCTGCTGCTGATAGTGCGGTGACACCAGGCGCCCCTGTGGCATGCCAAGGCACGACGGCATGACCAGCATGCACACCGGCTCGCCCTCCAGCAACCGGGCCAAAGCGCGCAGGTCCGGGTTGCCGCGGCTATCCGCAGACACTTCCAGCACCCGCATGCCTGCACGCGCCAACGCGCGCAACACCTGCCAGCAACAAGGCGACTGCACCAGCACCGTCCCTCCCTGCAAGGCAAGCCCCGCGAGCACCGTCTCCAGCAACGCTTGAACATCCGGGGCCAGTTGAACGTCCTCGGCACACCAGTACTGGCTGGAGGAACGGGTATAAAACTCAGCCACGGCATTGCGCAGGCGGGGGTCGCCGAGCGTTTCCAACCGTGCAACGCTGCTGGCGCGCTGACGGGCCATGCGCCGCTCGTGCCCTAGCAGCACACGCTCCAGCAATGGCTGCACCGGCAAGGGTGGCTGCCGAGGCATGGCCGCTGCTTCTGCCTTGGCCGCGGCCTGAGCGTAGTAACCAGACCTTGGCAAACACTGGACGCGGCCTTCTTCCTCCAGCAGGTTGTAGGCGCTTTGCACGGTAGCCAATGAAACCCGCAGCCGTCGGGACAGCGCACGCAACGACGGCAACTTGCACGGGCCAACGCCCGAAGCCTGCTCGATCAACGCCTCCAGATAGCGATACACTTTGCGATAGGCGAATTCGCCAGGAACCGCTTGCCCCATCAAGGCAGCCCTGCCACGCCACGGCGGCGCCCTGACAAAGGCCGTGGCAGCAACCTGAGTTGCACATCGCGGCGGGCCAGGTTGCTTTGCAAGCGCCAGGCAGTCAGCGGCATACGCCCTTCATAGATCGCCCGCAGTTGCCCCAGCGGCAGGCCACTGGTGTTCACCAGCCAGTCCCTCACTGCATCGGGGCAGGGTTTGCCTTGCAAGGCCCGGTGCAGGTACGGCAGCGCTACCAGCATGTCGGCATGCCGGCACTGCAAAAAACGTTCGAGTTTCTTCCCCTGCCTGGCGAACGGGCTGAACAGCAGGCACACCAGTTGGGTCTGGTTGATGCCGTAGGCTTTACCCAGTGGCAGCGTGTGCACATCGCGACGCGTGCTGTCGCCCGACTGGTCTGCCAGCCGCAGCGCCGGGCGGGCGGCCTGTAGCTCAAGGCTGCGCGCACGCAGTTCGTGTAGCTGTGCCGGAGCGTACGGGTCGACGAACGCCGCCAAAGGCCGGGCATCCTCGGCCGTTTCGAGCCCAGTGCCCAACATGGCGTCAAGTTGCGGCCCTTCAAGCAGATGCGGCAGCAGGTCATCGATGGCAATAACCCGCAACGGTACATCCTCGGTGGCGGCGCCCTGTGTGGGCTTCGCCAGGGTGCCGGGTGCGGCTTCGACAGCGCCGTGCAGTCGGCTCAGCCCTTGGGCCAGCGCTGCCAGGCATTGATGCAACACATGGGGGCCACGCTCCCCTGCCAGGCGCAGGCTACGCCGGGCCCAGGCCAGATAACGGCGCCGCTGGCGCACGGGAATGGCGGTGATCAGGACGTCGGCCGGTGTCGCTGCCTGCAGTGCAGAACCCACGGCATCCGCCAGCTCCAGGTGCAGGCGGCTACCCAGCAGGGCTTCGGGCCTGGCATCGACCATGTGCCCGAACATCAGCATGGCGTTCCTCGCCAGCAGCCAACGCTCGGGAACTGCCGAAGGCCGACGGCTGAAGGGCACCACTTCGCGCCCTTCGATCATCTGCAACTCAACCCGCGGGTCATCCTGCATGAACAGGGCACTGAAACTGCGCTCATGGCTTTCCAGCGTACTGCTGGCGGCCACGGGTAGGCTGACCACCAGCACCCGCAACTGAAAAGTAACAGGCGCACGCAGGGCGATGCTCAGTTGTGCCGCACGCAGCATGGCCAGCAGCCGGGCACTGCGGCAATCGCCGCCTTGCAACACCAGTACGCGGAACGTACCGATGTACTCCAACCCACCTGCCGCAACCAGCAAGCGCTGTATCAGCAATTGCAAGGACGCCCGCTGTGGCTGGGACATTTGGCTCAGCAAGCGCTCAAGCACTTGCTGGTAGATATAGTGCATTGCCTGATCGTGAATAGCCGTCACGAAATCACCTCATCAACTTCATGCAGCCAATGCGTGCTGAATCATATATTCAAGATTCAGCACGCCCTGCGCTTACCTGGTAGAAATTACCCACACCTAAGGAAGGTCTGAAAAAGACTTCCTGAATCTGGTGAAATACGCCGATCCCGCCAGCCGAGTTTTTCCATGAAGCAGATGACCTTCGCCGACGCCGAGTACGCCGGCAAGCGCAAGCAGACCCGTAAGGAATTGTTCCTGATCGAGATGGATCAGGTGGTGCCGTGGAAGGGATTGATTGCCCTGATCGAGCCACACTACCCAAAGGGTGAAGGTGGTCGTCCAGCCTATCCGCTGATGGCCATGTTACGTATCCATCTGATGCAGAACTGGTTCGGCTACAGCGACCCGGCCATGGAAGAAGCGCTCTACGAGACGACCATCCTGCGTCAGTTCGCCGGGCTGAGCCTCGAGCGTATTCCCGACGAAACCACCATCCTCAAGTTCCGTCGCTTGCTGGAGAAACATGGCTGGCAGCCGGCATCCTCGGCGTAATCAATGGCTACCTGGGGGATCGCGGCCTGTCGCTGCGCCAGGGCACTATCGTCGATGCCACACTGATCCACGCGCCCAGCTCGACCAAGAACCAGGACGGCAAGCGCGACCCGGAAATGCACCAGAGCAAGAAAGGGAACCAGTATTACTTTGGCATGAAGGCGCACATCGGCGTGGATGATGAGTCGGGGCTGGTACACAGCGTGGTAGGCACGGCAGCCAACGTGGCGGATATCACCCAGGTCGACAAACTGCTGCACGGTGACGAGAACGTCGTCTGCGCCGATGCCGGCTACACCGGCGTCGAAAAGCGCCCCGAACATGCTGGCCGCGAAGTGATCTGGCAGGTCGCAGCACGCCGCAGCACCTACAAGAAGCTCGATAAACGCAGCGCCCTGTACAAAGCCAAGCGCAAGATCGAGAAGGCCAAGGCACAAGTGCGAGCGAAGGTCGAGCACCCGTTTCGAGTGATCAAGCGCCAGTTCGGTTACGTGAAGGTGCGCTTCCGTGGCCTGGCCAAGAACACCGCTCAGCTGGTGACGCTGTTCGCGCTGTCGAACCTATGGATGGCGCGCCGACATTTGCTGACTACCGCAGGAAAGGTGCACCTGTAATGCGGAAAATGGCTGCTGCGAGGTGCTCGCGGCGGCCAAAAACGGAGAACTGAGCGGGTTACCTGGTCGAATTTGATCGACGGCCCGCTTTCAAAAGCAGCGAGGGCTGAAGTCGACCGGAAATACAGGGCTACTTCAGACCTTCCCTAAATTGAAGTAATGACGTAACGCATCACTGTCGCCAGGCCATCGAAAAAAACTCACCACTGCAACGGCCCGCCGCTACCACACACAGCTCATCCTCAGGCATAGCCATGCTCATTCCACGCTCCTTGCGCAAACTATCATTGGGCCATTATCGGGGGACGCGGAGCGAATAGAAGATACAGTTCAGGGTAAAAAAACCATTCAGCAAGATTGCAGGTGCACACTGCACACCAAAACGAAATAGTTCAAGCCTCGATAGTTGGCGGAATATTTCCACACAATCCGGAATCATTGGCTTATATGTAGTCCGCGCCTGACTTTACTGTAGGAAATTTCTTTTAGTTAGTAACTAAACCGTTCTGCACCACGCACAAAAAACCCGGGACTCTGCCCGGGTTCATCGGCATTGCAAACAACTGTCAGTGTTGCGCCATGTCCAGCACTACCCGCCCACCGCAAGGGCACTGGTCCATGTAACGATGTGCCTCTACCACCTGCTCGAACGGGTACACCTTGATGATCTGCGGTGTCAGCAACTGGTCGGCGGTGAACTGGTTGATATCACGCAAGGCTCGCTGCAGCGCCACCTGGTCCTGGCTGATGCCAAGTTCCGGCTTGCCGGTGAAGTTACCGATGCAGTGCACATAGAACTGGATGTTCTTCTGGAAAGCTGCACAGGCCGGGAACGGCGTCTGGTTACCGCCCTGCAGGCCATACAGGACCAGGCTGCCACGCGGCGCCAGCACATCGCCCAACAGCGACATCTGCGGCCCGCCCATGCCATCAAGGACCATGTCCACGCCGCGGCCATCGGTGTACTTGCCAACCTGCAGCAGCAGGTCCTGCTCTTCGGTAACAATCACCTTGTCGGCACCCAGGCCCAGCAGGTACTCACGCTGCTCCGCTTCTTTGGTAGCAGCAAACACCTTCAGCCCCAAGGCCTTGCCCAACTGCACGAACGCGGGGCCGGCACAATGGCTGGCATCGGTCACCAGCGCGGTCTGCCCGGCCTTGGCCCGAGCCAGGTCAACGTAGGCAAAATAGGCGATCAGCAACGGCGTGTAGTGCACGCTGGCCTCGATCGGGGTGAGCACATCCGGGTAGCGGGTAATGGCCGTACGCGGCAGCACGATGACATCACCGTACACCGGGTGATCGTTGGCACTGGTGGCCGGGAAGCTGGCTACCCGGTCGCCCACCGAAATGTCTTCGACCCCGTCACCAACCGCAGTCACCACCCCGGCCATTTCGTGGCCGATGCCCGCCGGCAGGCGTGCCTGGGACGGCGCCAGGTTCTGGCGCCAAAGCACGTCATACCAGCTGACGCCCACCGCCTCGACGCGGATCTGTACCTCGTCGCTAGCGGGTGACGGTTCGGCCTGCTCCTCGCAACGGAGCACATCGGCAGCGCCGAACTTGTGGAAACGGATCATGCGGGACATCGCATACCTCGCCTTTGTGAACCTCTAATTACCACTGACTTTATCCGGGCTTTGGCGGTTAGACCATCAGCGGTCATTAATAGTCGACATGCTTGTCATCGATTGGGCACCTGACTTTCCCTGCAATTGGTCCCCCTAAACCCGTGCAGGGTAACAGCCTTTGGCCGTAAGATTCACCCCTGCCCCACTTTAGGCGAAGCGCACCGATGAATCGAAACGACCTGCGTCGCGTAGACCTCAACCTGCTGATCGTGTTCGAAACGCTGATGCATGAACGCAGTGTGACCCGTGCCGCAGAAAAACTGTTCCTCGGCCAACCAGCCATCAGCGCGGCCCTGTCGCGCCTGCGCAACCTGTTCGACGACCCGCTGTTCGTGCGCACCGGCCGCAGCATGGAACCCTCGGCGCGGGCCCACGAGATATTCGCCCTGCTGTCCCCGGCGCTGGATTCGATTTCCACCGCGGTCAGCCGCGCTGCCGAGTTCGACCCCGCCACCAGCAACGCGGTATTTCGCATCGGCCTGTCGGACGATGCCGAATTTGCCCTGTTGCCACAGCTGCTCAAGCGCATCCGCGCCGAAGCACCGGGCATCGTGCTGGTGGTGCGGCGGGTCAACTACCTGCTGATGCCGACGTTGCTGGCCTCGGGCGAGATTTCGGTGGGGGTCAGCTACACCAGCGAACTGCCGGCCAACGCCAAACGCAAGGTGTTGCGCCGCAGCATGCCGAAACTGCTGCGCGCCGACAGCGTGCCCGGCGGTATCACCCTGGACGACTTCTGCGCACGGCCGCATGCGCTGGTGTCGTTTGCCGGTGACCTGTCCGGGTTCATCGACGAAGCCCTGGAAGAACTTGGCCGCAAGCGCCACGTGGTGCTGGCGGTGCCGCAGTTCAACGGGCTCGGGAGCTTGCTGGCAGGCACGGATATCGTGGCCACTGTGCCGGACTACACCGCCGATGTGCTGACGGCGGCGGGCGGCTTGCGGGCCGAGGACCTGCCGATACCCGTGCGCAGCTTCGAACTGCACATGGCCTGGCGCGGCGCGCAGGACAACGACCCGGCGGAGCGGTGGTTGCGGTCGCGGATACAGATGTTCTTCGGTGACCCTGACAGCCTTTGACCTGCTGGTGATGCTACTGATGCACTCAGGAAGAACGATGAGCCAGGCTGGGTTTCATAGGTTCCAGGCCAAGGCATGCGAGGTGCCACACCTGCTCATCGCTATCCTGTGTTGCCAGGCGTAACGCCTCGTTGGCTCGAAGCGCGTCATCGGGCAGCAGGCCACAGTTATTGAATGCACTCACCGCATGGCGACTAATGGCTACGTGAGGTGAAACCAGACCGCGCGAGGCTTCGCTGACATCTGCGGTGGTGGTATCGACCTGGCCGTAGACTTCCTCAAGGGCCTCTTCAACAGCAGCCCTAAGATAACCCAAGGCATTTGCGCACCAGTTGTGAGTCGGCTGCCCACGGGCCTCAATCGCCTGTCGGCGCAAGGCCTGGATAACGACGAAGCCAAGCGTCACCCCGGATGCTGACTGAAATGGCGACCCCGCGACCTGGCGGCACGGTTGTGGGTGCGCGAAGGGAACAGGCGCCTGTCGCAATAGGCTGAATTTGGCCTATTGCGGTCGGTCGCCATAGGTAGCAAGAGGTCGATAGCGGAAGTTGAACCAAAACGTTACCCCTTGTCATTAAGTTACGAGGCATGAGGGGTGTATCGAGACATTTCAAAAATACTGTAATCCAACGTGCTGAACTTTCAGACAGCAATACTGGAAATTACGCGCAAGTAACAATACCCTGCCCAGTACACAACCAAGACAACAAGTTGATCATGTCAGGGAATACACCGTTTCAGACACCGCGCTGGATGCGTGACCTCGTCCGTTTCCTGCCACTTAAAAGCCAATTCGTCCTGTCGGGAAACATCCGCGACCTCCAGGCCTGCGAGGTCGTCCCTGGCACGGTCACGGCCCAGAGCTTCAACCAGACCCTGTGCGACGCCTTGCTCAACGCCGGCTATGGCCACGTTCTGGCTTGGGACCCAGTGGCTGGTTTTCGTGTACTTGGCAAACCCGGCAACGACCCGGCACCGGGCCATGCCCTGCTTCAGGAACTCGGCCTGACCCCGGTGAACGCTGCCGCGAATGCCGGCGTCGACCTGCTGGCCGCCACCATGCAGCGGCTGTTGGTCCGCACCGATACGCCGATCGCCCTGATCATCGACTTCGCCTCGCGCCTGGCGGTTCGTAACGATTCACTGAGCGCGGCCGAGCACCAGCTGTTCACTCAGGCACTGGTTCATGCTCACCAGGCGCGCAGCCGGCCAGAGCCACAAACTCGAAAACCATTCTTCAACACGCTGCTATGGTTGGTGGAAAAAGAAGGCGACCTGCCGGACTGGCTGTTGGTCGACAATCCACGTATCCGCCACATTCCGGTCTCAAGACCCGACCAGCTGGCCCGCCGAGCCTTGGCTCCGGCCTTGCTCAAGGGGCTCGCCGGTAGCCAGGAAGCAAGTCAGGACGCCCTCGCCCAGGCCGCAGACGCTTTCGTGCAGAACACTGAGGGGCTGTTGCTGCTTGACCTCAGCGCCATTGCGCAACTCGCACGGGTCGAGGGTGTGGCCATGGTGCAGATCGCCGATGCCGTGCGCCGGTATAAAGTGGGGGTCACCGAAGACCCCTGGCTGCGCATTGACCGCCAGCGCATCCGCCAGGGCGAGGAGTTGGTGCACCAGCGGGTGAAAGGCCAGGACCACGCCGTGACCCACATGCTCGATATCGTCAAGCGAGCGATGACTGGCGTCGGTGCCAGCCGCAAGGGTAACCGCCCGCGTGGCGTGGCCTTCCTGGCCGGCCCCACCGGGGTGGGCAAGACCGAGCTAGCCAAAACCATCACCAGCCTGTTGTTCGGCGACGAAAGCGCTTATATCCGTTTCGACATGTCGGAGTTCAGTGCCGAGCATGCCGACCAACGCCTGATTGGTGCACCTCCTGGCTATGTCGGCTACGACGTCGGCGGCGAACTGACCAATGCGATTCGCGAGAAACCCTTCAGCGTGGTGCTGTTCGACGAAATTGAAAAAGCCCACCCACGCATCCTCGACAAATTCCTGCAGATTCTTGACGACGGCGTGCTGACCTCCGGCCGCGGTGACCGGGTGTACTTTTCCGAGGCGCTGATCGTGTTCACCTCCAACCTGGGCATCTACCGCCTGGGCGATAACGGCGAGCGCGTTGCCAACGTGCTGCCCGGTGAACCCTACGAGCAGGTTCGGGAGAAAGTCCACAGTGAGATAGACCGGCACTTCAAGCTGGTGCTCAATCGCCCGGAAATCCTCAACCGTATCGGCGAGAACGTCATCGTTTTCGACTTCATTCGTGAAGAGGTCGGCCAACAGATCTTTGAACAGATGGTCGATGCCACCTTCAAAGATCTGCAACAGCAGGAACTGCACGTGGCCATCGTCCCTGAGGCACGCCAGGCGTTGCACACCCTGTGCCTGCGCGATCTGTACAACGGCGGCCGTGGTATCCGCAACCAGCTCGAGGCACATCTGCTCAACCCGCTAGCGCGGGCCTTGTTCGACCAGGACGCTCAACCTGGCGAGCATTTTGCCATCAGCCGACTGGAGGTCGGCGGATTGACCCTGGAGCGTCGCTGACCATGGAACTGAGCCTGTCCCGTGTGCACTTCCCGGTCACAACCCTGGGTCCCGGTCGTCGTCTGGGCATCTGGTTTCAAGGCTGCAGCATCCGTTGCCCTGGGTGTATTTCCGCCGACACCTGGGGGCCAGGCAAGCGCCGCGTGGGCATAGCACAGCTGTTGGCGCAACTGACACCCTGGTTGGCCGAAGCTGAAGGCATCACCCTCTCGGGCGGCGAACCCTTCGACCAGTTCCCTGCCCTGCTCGCCCTGCTCCAAGGGCTGCGCCAGTCGAGCCCGTTGGACATTTTGGTGTATAGCGGCTACTCGCTTGAACACCTGCAACCCCAACTGCAACAAGCCGAAGGCCTGATAGATGCGTTGATCAGCGACCCCTTCGACCAGCGCAGCGAACAATCCCTAGCACTGCGTGGCAGCGACAATCAGCGCCTGAACCTGTTGACCTCGCTTGGCCGTGAACGCCTGGCCAGCTACCAACGCCCCATGCAACCCGCCGACCAGGCCCTTGACCTCATGTTCGACGAGAACGGCAGTGTGTGGATGGCGGGGATCCCTCGGCGTGACGACGTACTGCGTCTGCGCGACCTTTTGAACGCGCAAGGCCACCAGGTCCGCACCAGCGCGCACCGCCACTGACCGGAATCTGCCCAATGATTCGCTATTGCCCAAACTGCAACACCGCACGCCCGGTACAGGAAATGTTCTGCGAAGGCACCGTCGACCAGCACCCGTGCAACTGGGACCTGGCCGGCGAGCCTATTCACGCAGACGGCTGGCGCCCGCAAGTCATCCAGACCGCGGAAAAACTGCCTCCAACAGATACAACCGCGGTCGCGCACGGCATCGTCTGTGAAAACGGGCATGCCATGGCCCCCGGCGATCTGATGTGCCTGCAGTGCGACGCCTCACCTGCCCAGTCTGCAACCAACGAAGTCCCAGTTGCTACGGTCGACGATGCACCCGGGGCCACCGAAACATTGATCGAAGGATGGTCACTGATCCGCCAGATCAGCAATACCGACGGCGTCCGCGAGCGCTACCTTGCACTGCACCATGAAACCGCTCGCCAAGCGGTACTCACCCTTTACCGACCAGGCGCAGAGCCGGACCCTGCGGTCTATGACGTCATCCGCCGCCTACCCCGCCAGCATGTGCCCGAAATTATCGCCACCGGCCGCTGGGATGGCCGAGCATTCGAAGTGGTAGAGGAACTGACCGGCGGCAGCCTGGCCGACCTCGGCGGCGTGATCCGTGAAGCCCACAACGTGCGCCATGTGCTGCGCGAGCTGGGCCAAGCGCTGCACGCATTTAACGAGGCCGGTTTGCGCCACCGGGACCTGCGCCCGGCTAGCCTGTTGGTACGCGCCCATGAGCCACTGGACCTGGTGATCAGCGGCTTTGGCTCGGCGCGTCTGTCAGAGTTCGACCTGGACATCGTGTCGCCTCTGGAGACCAGCCGCTACATGGCCCCTGAAGCCATCGCCGGAGGTGTGGCGGCCGCCTCGGACTGGTGGAGCCTAGGCATGATCCTGCTCGAGCAACTGACCGGTGGGACCTGCTTCGAAGGCATCCAGGCCAATGCCTTCCTCATCCATGTACTAGCCAACGGAGTGCCGATTCCCGAAGACCTCGACCCACAGCTGAACCTGCTGTTGCGCGGTCTGCTGGCACGCGACCGGCACCAGCGCTGGCAATGGACCGAGGTCGAGGCCTGGCTCGACGGCCGCCCAGTGCAAGCCCCTGCTTCAGTTCTCGCCGAACACGACGACGGCGAAGGTGCCACCTTGCAACTGGGCGAGGCTCGTTATCACAAGCCGGCAGTGTTCGCCCTTGCCGCCGCGCACACCGAGCACTGGCAGCAGGCACTCGACCACCTGCTGCGCGGCGTCATCGTCACCTGGGCCGAGCAACTTGGTCTTTCCCCCTCATTGCTCGCCGGCCTACGCCAAGTGGTGCAGCATGACGGGCTGGAGGACGATTTCCGCTTGATGCTCGCGTTGAAACTGCTCAACCCGGAAATCCCGCTGATCCACCGCGGTGATATCGTCACCCCTGGCTGGTTGCTGGACCATCCGCTGCAAGGCTACCAGCTGGTCAGTGGCTCGGTGCCCGACCTGCTGGAGCAGCTGCAGACCGACAACTGGCTTTCTCGGCTCAAACTTCGCGCCGAGCAGGTTCGCCAGCGCGCCCTGCATCAGCAGATCGAACTGGTCGAGGAGACCTTGCGGGTGTACCTGCTGTCGACCTCGCGGGCAAAGCTGACCAGCGAATGGCAGGCACGCCAACGCTTGCTGCCGGATACCGAGCACCCCGGCCTGCAAGCATTGGCGGAACGACGGATCATCGCCGAAGAAGACCTGATCGTGCTGCTCAGCGCATCGATCGGCCAATTCCGTTCGGTGGATGCGATCATCCAGGAAGCGGCTGAGCTGGCCAGTAGCGTCGAGGTCGACTGGTTCGACAGCGAAGCTGCCACAGCACTGCTGCAGCACCCGCGCCATGAGCTTTACCAAAGCGTCGATGAGCGCATACACGGGTTTGCCCGCTGCGGCGTCGCTACAGTCGATGCGTGGGCCGAGCAGTTCCGCCTGGAACGGCGCATACCCCTGCCCCAGGCCTTGGTGCTGCTGGCCATCCCGGCAAACCAGTGGCTTGAGCCGCAAAAGCAGCAGTATGTGTCGCAGATCCTCGAGTTCTTCGAGAAGAAGGTGGTGACCGCAGTGATGCGCGGGCCGTTGGTACGAATGAGCATCGGCAAGACCACCGCCCGGGTCGATCTCAACGAACTGCACAGTGAGCGCCACCCGGCCGCCGCCCTGCTCGACCACCTGCTGCTGCGCAACGAACGGGCTGTGAACCTGGACCCGGAGTGCTTCCAGGCCCTGCCACAGATTGCCTCGCGCCTTCACGCGCTGCACCGGCAGAGCGCCTTGTACAAACGCGACACCGGCATCGATGGGCTTTACCTGGGCTTCCCGTTCCTGCTCAGTCGCGACCCACGCGGCACCACCCGCACACGCATCATTCCGTTGTTGCTGTGGCCGGTAAAGCTGCTGCTGGAGGTGGGCAGCCACGGCCTTGCGGCCCTGGCCTTCGACAGCGAACGCGAAGAGGTGCGCCTGAACCCCGCGCTGGAAAGCGTACTTGGCGCCGAAACCTGCAAGCGCTGGCGCAAGACGGCCGACGAGTTGCTTGGCCGCTCCTCGATCCGCGCCAGCGATGTGATGGATGCATTCGGCATGCTTGCCACCGCGCGCTCGCGCAGCATCGTCGGGCTACCGCCCAGCAACGTGGAAGTCGTGCCTTACCAGGACGAACTGGCCTGTAGCGGCGTGTTGTTCCACGTTACCTTCATGGGCCAGGCCATCGGTGAGGACCTGCGCCAACTGAAGTCGCTTTCGCCTGCCGGCAGCGGGCTCGAGACCGCATTGCGGCTCAGGGTCGACGAGGAAGCGGAGGCCGTGGCACCGCCGGCTGAACTACACCGCTATTTTACCGTCGCCAGCGACCCCTCGCAGGAGGCAGCCGTGCTGCAAGCGCGCCAAGGCCCGGGCCTACTGGTCGAGGGGCCACCGGGCACCGGCAAGAGCCAAACCATCGTCAACATGGTCGCCGATGCCATCGGCCGCCAACGCAGCCTGCTCATTGTCTGCCAGAAGCACGCGGCGCTGGAGGTGGTGTACAAGCGCCTTGTAGCCGAGGGGCTGGGCCAACGTATCGTCATGCTCAACGACGTCAACCGCGACCGCGAACCGATCATCCGCAGTATTCGCGAACAGCTGGAAACCTTGTTCATCGGTGGGGACGAAGGCCAGGGCCTGTTCCGCCAGCGCGAACAAGTGGCGGCGCGTATCGAGACACTCGAAGGTGAGCTGGACCGCTTCCATCTGAGCCTGCATCGCCCGGACCCGGCCACCGGCTTGAGCTACCGGCGCCTGCTGGGCGAGCTGATCGCCCTCGAAGACGGGCCGGCACCGCTCGAATTCCCGGCGCTGCGCCAGCGCCTGGCCGCGCTTGACGTTGCCAGCCTGACTCGCTTGGAAGAAAACTGCGCGCCGCTGGTACGCCTGTGGCTGCCTGCCCGCTATGAAGGCAGCCCTCTGGCGCAGTTGCAGCCGTTCGCCACGGACCACTCCACCCTGCAGGCCTTTACCGACAACCTGCTCGCCTTCAGCCAGGCTGAGCTGCAGCGCCAAGAGACCCTGCAAGCACACCCGGCCAGCTTCGAGATCGACGACCCTGCACCGTACCGGGCATGGATGGCCACCCATGTGTCGGCCTTGCTCGATCTTAGCCAGGAACAGCGGCTGCGCCTGGCCCGCTGGCTACCACTGTTCCGCAGCAAGGACGGCGAGCAGCTGCCGCGTGGCGAATCGATGCTGAACGAGCTGCGGCAACTGCAGCAGCAGCTCGAGCGGCTGCCTGAAAGCGATTACCTGCTAACGCTGTCGCCGGCCTTGAGCCTGCTCGACAGCAAGCTGCTGCGCGGCCTGGAAAGCGATTGCGCCAAGCTCTTGGCCGCTCGCTCCTGGCTGGCACGCATGAACCCGTTGCACCTGATCAGGCGCAAACGCCTTCACGACTTCCTCGAAGCTCAGGGTGACGCCCGTAAGGATCAAGCCCTGCAAGGGCTACGCGCGGCCATCGACTTGGAACAGCAATGGCGCCCCTTGCGCGCCGAACTTGCTGCACTTCACCAGGCCCTGGCCATGGATAGCGTCGCCCCGCAGGCAGGCCTGGAGCTCGGCGGCCTTGGTCAAGTCCGACATCCGCCAGCTCGTCGAGATTCAGGCTTTGGCACAAGCACTGGCGCAGTCGCCCCGCGCACGCCAGACAGACGACGCCGTGCTTACCGGCGACAAACAGCACCTGGAAGCGCTGCTGGGCGATCTGGACGCCTCGCTGCTGCGCCAAGGGGTACGCCAATCCAGCCTTGACCTGCTCCAGCTGCTTGACGACTGGCTCGGCAACGAATTGGCTCAACAGCTGCGACATGCCGTAGAACACAACCTTACCAACGAACTGGCCCTCGGCCGTTTGCACGACGCCTTACCGCATCTGGCGGCCTATCAAGGCTTTCGCGCCCGCGCCGGGCAGCTCGCAGAGGCTGACCTGGCCCTGCTGGCCCTGCTGCGCCAGCGCCAGGCGCAACTCGACGCGCTGCCCGCAGAACAGCTCGATGCCGCCGTGCGCCGCTTGCTCAACCGCGAAGCGCGGCTGGGCTGGAAGCACCGCATCGAACAGGCCAACCCGGAGCTGCTGTTCAGCCAGGAAGAGACCCAGGCCAAGGTCGTCGGCCTGGCGCAAGCCGATACGCGGATGCGTGAGCTCAACCGTCAATTGCTAGCCACAGGCATCGACCCGATGCGCCTGGGCAGCCGCAAGCAGTGGGAAGATGTGACGCGGCTGACTGGCAAGCGCTCGCGCCGGCTACGTGAATTCCTCGAGCTGGGTGGTCCGCTGGGGCTCATGACATTGCGCCCGGTATGGCTGATGAACCCGGACGTGGCCAGCCGGGTGCTGCCACTGAAAAACGGCCTGTTCGACACGGTAATCTACGACGAGGCATCGCAGATGCCGGTGGAGTTTGCCCTGCCGACTCTGTTCCGCGGCCAGGTTACCGTGGTCAGCGGCGACGAGAAGCAGATGCCACCGACCGCGTTTTTCTCCAGCCGGGTAGAAAGCGATGAGGCCGAACTGTTCGATGGCGACGAACCGGACGAGGACGCCGACGAAGAACAACGCGAGGCCTTCGAGGACACCTGGAACCGCCGCGAGATCAAAGACTGCCCGGACCTGCTGCAACTTGCACGCAATGCCCTGCCCAGCACCACCCTGCAGATCCACTACCGTTCGGCCTACCGCGAACTGATTGGTTTCTCCAATGCCTCGTTCTACGGTAACCGCCTGAATGTGCCAGTGCGCCACCCTCAAGCGAGCATTCGTCAGCTCAAGCCGCTGGAACTGATCCAGGTCGAGGGCCTGTACCAGAACCAGAGTAACGCTGCCGAAACCGAGCGTGTCGTGGAGTATCTGGAGGCGCTTTGGCAACTCCCTTACGCGCAGCGTCCGTCGGTGGGCGTGGTGACCTTCAACCGCAAGCAAGCCGAGCTGATCGAGGAGCATCTGGAAACCTACGCCAGCGAGAACGAAGCTTTCCGCGCCGCATACGCCCAGGAGCGCGAACGCAGCGAGGATGGCGAAGACATGTCGGTATTCGTCAAGAACGTCGAGAACGTGCAAGGTGATGAGCGCGACGTGATCGTGTTTTCCTCCACCTTCGGCCGCAACAGCCAGGGCACCTTCCGCCGTAACTTCGGGGTGCTCGGCCAGACCGGTGGCGAACGTCGCCTGAACGTGGCGGTGACCCGTGCTCGGCGCAAGGTGGTAATGATCACCTCAATGCCCATCGCCGACATTTCGGACATGCTCAACACCCAACGCGCCCCCGCCAGCCCACGCGACTACCTGCAGGGCTATCTGGAATACGCACGCGCGCTGTGTGCCGGCGAATTCGACTACAGCGCCAAGCTACTGGGCCGCCTGCAAACCGACCGCAGCACACAGGTGCATGGGCACGACCAGGGTCGCGACGGCTTCGCCAGAATCGTTGGCGCATTTATCGCGTCCCTGGGCTGGAGTGCCGCCCCGGCCAGCGAAGGCGACGCGTTCGGCCTGGACTTCGCCATCGCAAACCCGGAGACCGGCACCTATGCCATCGGTATTGAATGCGACGCGCCCAGTCACGCCCTGCTCGAACGGGCCCGGGCCCGGGAAATCTGGCGTCCCTCGGTACTGCGTCGGGCGATTCCGCAGATCCACCGCGTCTCGTCCCAGGCCTGGTACCACGACGGCGACAATGAGCGAGCCCGCTTGCGCACGGCCATAGTAGGCGCAATGCAAGCCGAGCAGCCAGCGGTCGCATCCAATGATAATGATAAGGAGACCTGCCAATGAGTGGCCCTAAGGTGGTGCGCATCGTCACCCGTGAAGAAATCATCGCCATTTGCGAAGGCCATCTGCGCCAACTTGATCAGGCCGTGGCACGTTGGGAAGCCCAGGCCGCAAAGCTCGGCCAGCTTAACGAGCAAGAGCGCGCGGCCATGCGGGCACGGCAAGCACGGTTGCGAGCTTTGCTCACTGAGGACCAGCTCCGGGAGTTGCAGAAAGCCGTCCCCATTGAGATCGAGCACCTGCGGCGCGACCAGCTGGCTCGTGAGGAACGCGCTATTCGGCAAGCGACCGAGCAGCGTCAGCATCAACGCCGCATGCAGGAAAATGCAGCGCTTCTGCTCAAGGCCCTTGCCAGCCGCAGCGACAACGCCCCGCAGGTGGTGCAAGCCCTGACACAACTGGCCGATGGCGCCCAACTGGAGAATGCTGAACAGTTGCTTGCTCAAGGCTTCGCCCAATTGAGCAGCAGCAACGAAACGCAAAGCCTGGACGAGCAACAACGCGCGCTGGCTCAGCGGCTCAAAGACGACGCCCCCACGCCCGACCTCAACACGTGGCTAGCCGAGCGAGCACAAACGACCCGCGACCCACGCCTGCTGCAGATCGATCGGCATATCGCCGAACTGCACCTGTTGCAAGGTGCAGCCTTTGCGGCGCGCTTCGTGCAAGCCTTGGCCCGGGCAGAAGCCCAGCCCCAATCGCAACAACGCAACTTGCTGCTCGACAGCTTGATGATCGAGCTGGCCCACAATAGTCGCGACTTCCAGCTCAGTCGCGATTCGCTCGCCAAGCTCCACCACCTTGCAAACGAAGTGCGAACCCATTCGGAGGCTGGGAACGAGGCATTGCTCGAGCAGGTCAGCCAATGTACGGCCAGCACCTCGCCCCCCATGTTGAGCGAGCCGACGAAACGCTGCGAAGCAGTTCTTGCCGCCCATGTGCAAGCGCAAGCCGCCCTCGCTCGTCGCCAAGCCATGCTCCAGGGACTGGCCGAACTTGGCTACGAGGTGCGCGAAGGCATGACCACCGCCTGGGCCGACTCGGGCAAGATTGTGCTGCGCAAGTCGGCCACGCCAGGGTATGGCGTGGAACTGGGCGGCAAAGCCGAGAACGGTCGCCTACAGGTGCGTGCGGTGGCATTGAGCCCTGATCGCGACACGCAACGCGACAAGGATATCGAGACGATCTGGTGCAACGAGTTCGGGCGTCTGCAGACGATGCTTCAGGAGGATGGAAGCGAGCTGCTGATCGAGAGAGCAATGGGGATAGGAGAGACGCCACTCAAGGAAGTGCTTGCCGCTGAAGAAGAAGTGATAGCTGCTGCCGCACAGCTACGTACGAAGTAATTTGGCGGAGCCTACACCGTAAGCGAACGGCCAACGTCGCATTACCGTAGGGAAGTCGATCGGGACAAGGCCAAATATGGTCCGCAATGAATCGATAGCTGCCGTTCGTGACAAATTGTCCTGATTCGGCGCCCCGCCTTGCTTTCCGGCATACCGCCACACAGATGCACTGAAGTCCAATGTGCACCACCTCGACAGCTGTCAGAAGTCGCCATTCTCGATCGCGCATCCTGCTGAGGGTACCGCGGATATTTCTAGGGGGGGCGGACGCATAGCCTTGATCACGAGGCCAGCCAGACTTGCGTCAGTCGCACCCAGAAGCTCGCGCCGACCGCGAGAATGTCATCGTTGAATTCGTAGTTCGGTTTATACACCATGCACCCTCCCCCAACTGCCGATGCCATTGCCGATATAGGCATAGCAGCCGGGACTTTTTCGACCATGTAGGCAAAGTCCTCGCTGCCCATGACAGGCCTGCATTGCGCGTCTACATGCCCATCGCCCAGCATTTCCCGTGCGATACCGATGGCGAATTCGTTCACCCTTTGATCATTGACCAATGCCGGGTAACCGCGCTCATAGCGGATTTCGGCATTTAGCCCGAAGCTTTCCGCCTAACCGACCGCCAGCGCCCGGATGCGTTGCTCGACCCGTTGCCGCACCTTGGCATTCAGCGTGCGCACGGAAAGCCTGAGTTCGACAGCATCTGAAAAGAGCAGGACACTGTTGCCGTTAGCGCCCACTCAAGCCTCATCACCCCAAGCTGCAACCGAAACCCAGAACTCAGTGCGAGGCCACTTCCACCGGCGGGAACTTGTATCCGCCACCTTGTACCGCTTTGCTTGGGCCGTACAACCTCAAGACGATGTAGGCATCCTTTTCCGGAATTGGCAGGTAATTAGGGTTGCTCTCGTCACCCTTGGCGCTCAGCTCAATGGTGTATTCACCATTGGCATCCGGTTTAAGGGTGCGGTCACCGCGGCTGTGGCGGTTGATGGCGTTGTGGGCCATCAGGCGGTTGTCTGAGGCGTAGACGGTGAAAGACCAGAACTGGCTGACTTCAGGCGCCTTGAAGTGCATGACGTAAGACTTGCCATTGGCACCATTGATCGGTTTGCCATCGGCAGCGGTCTCGGTGCGCAGGTAGATACTTTCATCCGGTGGCAGCCCCCACTGGCCGATGTAGGTGCCCTCGGCAAACAGGTCACGGGGCCCGTCACCCAACTGCTCGCGGGTGCCCAGCAGCTTGCCGGCGTCGGTCATCTTCGGTGCGAGTTCCTTGATGTGCTTCATGCCCAGCTCTTCACCCTTCTTCGCGGCCGTCAGTTGCTCCTTGGTGAAGTTTTCCTTGCAGGGCTCGACGCCGACTGACTTGTACTGATCGAGCCATTTCTTGTCAGCCTGGCCCATGTTGCCGTCGCACAGTACGAAGTTCACCCGTTGCAGCCAATTGGTCCTGGCCGGGTCGGGGTACGTGCGCTGCTTGGCTTTCGGGCCGGGTTCGCCCAGGTAGGCTGAAAGCGTGCGGACGTTCCAGTCGTCCATGTAGGCAAGCGCCTTCTTCTGGTCTTCAGGCCCGGTGGACATGATCCTGCCCATCAGCTTCACCAGGTTGGATTCGACACGGATCACTTCGGTGACGCTGTCTGGTACCGTGCCCTTCCACTGTGGCGAGGCGAACATGAAGTGGCCGCCCTTGGTGTCACGTGTGCGTGACCCGATCATCGACGTTGTGTAATGGCCCATGTCCATGGTGTGCAGGATCCAGTAGCGACCTTTTTCCATTTCTGGAACGCTGACGATTACCGGTTCTGCGGCAATATCCAGCCAGCCCATCAGGTGTAGCGTGTCGTTGTTGATGGTGGGATGGTCGACATAGGTGTCATCGGCCAGATGGCGGATGTTCTGGAAGCGATTGAGCGGCGTGTTGGTCTTGACTGCCGTCTCATAGAAGAATTTGTAAGCCTCATCCATCGAGTAACCATAGATGTAGGCATCTTCCGCCAGCTTGTCGGGGATCTGTGCGAAGGCCGGCACGGCAAGCGAAAGCAGGGCTGCTCCAAGCACCATGGGTTTCATCAAGTCTCCTTGGGCCAGCGGGCCAGCCCCTGTCATTTGGTTTCGAAGTTTGCAGACAGTGCTCAGGGGGCTACCCGCTCGAAGTCTGGCAACTTGAAGGTTTTGTTGTTGAATGCTTCGGTGGGGCCGTAAAAGCGCATGGCCGGCAAGGGGCGTTTGCCCGAGGTGGGAATCCAGTTGGCTTCTTCGCCTTGCGGGGCCGTCGGCCCGACATAGATCGTCACGCCGCCATCGGCATTCTTCTTCATCTTGTCGACGTCGAACGACGACAGCGTGGTGCGGTTGCTGTCGCTGTAGATGAACGAGAAAGTGGCGCGGTCATAGACCGTCAACGCCCAGAACTGCTTGACCGGCATGTCCTTGGGTACATCGAGCTTGTAGAGCTGGCCGGCTTCCAGCGGTTTGCCGTCCTTGTCAGCCATCGCCATCTGGTACGACGTCGCCGGCGAGGCGCTGAGGACTTTTGGCATGTAGGTGCACCAGAAGTACTCCGCTGCCCGCTCGAGCAGGTCGATGCGATCTTCGTAGATGAACGTGAACGTGTGGTTGGCATCAGGCTGCAACAGCGAGACATAGTGCCGGTCCGGCCAGTACACGCGCTTGGACATCTCGGTGTCGAACCATTGCTGAAGGAAGAACCAGGCATCGATCGCGGCCTGGTGCATGGCCTTTTTGGCGGTTTCGTCCGGTGCGAAGGGTTTGCCTTTGACGATGCCCAGGGACGACAGCATGCCCATCATGACCTTGTCGTGTTCGCGCACTGGCTCCACGCTCATGATCGCGTGCATGTCTTCGAAGTGACGTTCGTCATAGAACGGCAGCGTCGGGTAGCGCTCATGGGCAGGGTCGATGAACTTTTGCTGCGGTGGCGACTTGGCTTCAGCCAGGTAGTACATGCGCAGACGCTTGGCGTATTCGTAGGCGTCCTTGGCTGTCTTGCCAGCGGGCGGCACCGAGCGAAACGCCAGAGCGATACGGTAGTTGGGCGAGGCCACGTGGATATAGCCCTTGGGTACTTCACCTTGGTAATCAGGTGCAGTGAACAGGTACTTGCCGCCTTTGCCTTTGTCGAGCCCTGCCGGGCCTACATCGGCGATGGTGAGTTGCCAGGCATCCACCACCTGGCCATATAGGCTGCCGTCCGCAGAGGCTGCCGGGATTTCCAGCACCACTGGGCCTTTGCGCAGGTCCGTATAGGCCGCAATGTAAGGCGTGGTGCTGTTGGCAGTAATGGCTTCAAGCTGTGGGGTAGCCGTTGCCGAATAGGCAATGATGTCGTTGTCCTTGTAGCCGAGGTCCTTCTCCGCAGCACGGCGGAAGGAGTAGATGGCAATCGCCGGCATATTCCAGAGGATGGCTTCGAACGCACGCTGGTACTTGATCTGGTAATCAAAGTCCTTGACCGAAGGGCTGGCTCCCTCTGGGGGTTGTCCTCCCAAGGGCTCGGTAGCTGCCTGCACGGTAACGGCAGTACAAGCGGCAATCGCCATGGCTAGCAGGCGAGGCTTCAAACAGATGACCATCCGACTCATCAACCCTTCTCTGGCATCCATGAAAGTCTCCTTGGGCAAGAAACACATTCGGCAGCACGTGGGCCCACTGCCATGCAACATGCCACTTCACCAAACTTGACGCAGTGTAGATGAGGTTTCTGTACAGCTTGGGCGAACGCCAACCATGCACCATGCGCATTTGCCGACATGCATTGCTCCCCCAACGATTGCACGCATACTCATACAGGTCTGCCGGACTGTCGTTTAGAGAGGATGCGAACATGATCGACAGGGTCCTGAGCGCGCTACGTGACAACCCGGAGATTGCCGTGTTTCTCGCCATCGCCCTGGGCATCCTGCTCGGCCGCGTGAAGCTGGGCAGTTTTCATCTGGGCTCGGTCGCCGGTGCGTTACTGATGGGGTTGCTGATCGGTCAGATCGGCCTGCAGGTGCCCCACGAACTGAAATCCGTGTTCTTTGCCCTGTTCATCTATGCGGTGGGTTTCAAAAGCGGGCCGGAATTTTTTGGTAGCCTCAACCGTGGCACGTTCAAGCTGGTCCTTCTTTCGCTGGTGCTGTGCGGCACTGCCCTGGCGGTGATATTGGCAATGAACGCCCTGTACGGCTTCGATGCAGGCTTTACCGCAGGCCTGGGTGCGGGTGCCCTGACAGACACGGCGATCATGGGCACGGCCAGTAGTGCCATCGCCCAGTTGCCGCTGGACGCTGCGGCCAAGGCCGCACTCAACAGCCATATGGCGGTGGCCTATGCGATCACCTATGTGTTCGGCACCGTCGGGCTGATCGTCTTCATCGGCAGCCTGGCGCCACGCCTGCTCGGCGTGGACTTGCGCAGCAGCGCACAGGACCTGGAGCGCGAACTGGGCATCGAGCGCAACGAAGACGCCATCAGCATCCCCTATACACGTATTGTCGTGCGCGCCCACCGGCTCATGGCCGCCCAGGCACCCGGCATGCGTATTGCCGATGTGGAGGCACTGCACCCGGCGTTAAGCATCGAACGCGTCACCCGTGCCGGGCAACACCTGGAGCGAGACCCGGCCTTGATGCTTGAACGTGGCGACATCCTGGGCATTTATGCCCTGCGCGATGCCGTGAGCGGCCTGCATGACTGGATAGGGCCGGAAGTGGATCATCCGCAAAGCCTGTCTTTCCCAACCCGCAGCGCCGACATCGTGCTGACCAACCGCCGCCTGGCCGGGCGTACCCTGCATCAGGTCAAGGCAGCACTCACCGGTACCGAGCGCATGGGCTGCTTCCTGACCGGCATCACCCGTCAAGGCCTGCCCCTGCCCCTTTTGCCAGAAACCGTCCTGCGCCGTGGTGATGTCATCAGCCTTACCGGGCGTGCCAGCAGTGTCGACGCATTGGCCGCGCAGCTTGGTCGGGTCCGCCACCCCAGCTACCGCAGCGACATTGCCATCCATGCCCTGGGCCTGGTTGTCGGTTCACTGGCTGGGCTGCTGTCTACGCATATCGGCATGATCCCGGTGGAACTCGGTATCGGCGGTGGCGTGCTGCTGGCCGGGCTCCTGATCGGCTGGTACAACTCACGACATCCCGAACTCGGCGCCCTGCCACCCGCAGCGCAGTGGGCATTTTCCGAGTTCGGCCTCACCGCATTCGGCGCAGTGGTGGGTTTGCTGGCGGGGCCTGCGGCGCTGACGGCGGTCAAGGAACAGGGCCTTGCGCTGCTGCTGGCAGGTGCTTTGGTAACCCTCATTCCGCCGCTGGTCACACTTTACTTTGGCCGCTATGTGTTGCGCCTGCACCCGATGATCCTGTTTGGCGCCCTGGCCGGTGCGCAAACCGAAGCGGCCTCGATGAACAAGATTATCGAGCAGTCAGGGAGCAATACCCCTGTCATTGGCTTCACCGTCTGTTATGCCGTCTCCAATGTGCTGCTCGCCGTGTGCGGGCCCATCATCATTGCCTTTGCCTGACGCCTCGGCTTGCCAGCCGACGGGTGTCGTCTAAAGTACTCATTCACGGCGCCAGCAGCTGCTTCTCATTCAAAATGTGAAATTGTCGTGAAAAGAGAGTGCCCGGCGCCTGCCGCCTGATTTCAACATGGCTACCCTGCTTCTACTACGCCTTAACGTTCGCTGGTAGTTGCCATAACCGGTACAGCGCTTCAGTCACAAGGAGCGTTTGATGGAATCGGTGTACTGTCTGCGCCGCTCGGCCGCCATGCTTCTTTGCACGGCATGTTGGTTCGGCACCTCGGCCTGGGCCGGTGGCATTCTGATTTATGAAGCCGGCCAGGAGGGCAATGGCCTGGCCAACGCCGGTTCCGCCGCACTGGCCAATGACCCCAGCGTACTGATGAGCAACCCGGCGGGCATTACCCGGCTCAAGGGCACGCAAATAAGTGCCAACGCCCAAGTCATTCTCGGCGACCTGCGTTTTTCCCGCGACAGTGGTAACCAGTTCGACGGCAACGAAGGCGGCAACGCCTTGCAATACCTGCCCGGCACCAGCTTGTTCATCAGCCATCAGCTCGACGAGCGTTCGGCCATCGGCTTCGGCATGTACGGCAATTTTGGCCTGGCGCTGGACTACGACGATGACTGGGCCGGCCGCTACTTCACCCAGGAAGCCGCAGTGATCGGCGTTTCGATGCAACCGACCTGGGCCTACAAGTTCACCGATGACCTGTCCATCGGTGTAGGGCCGCGCATCATGGTCGGCTACTACCGAACCGAGATGGCCATCAACAACAACCTGCTGGGGCTGGCAGAGCGCCCCGACGGGCAGCTGGAGTACAAGGACACTGACGTCGGTGTAGGCGTCAACCTGGGCCTGTTGTATCAGGTTGACGCCCGCACCCGCTTAGGCCTGGCCTACACCAGCAAGGTCAAACTCGAGTTCGAGGACAAACCGCACCTCAAGGACATCAACAACCCCTTGCTCAACGTCGCCCTGCGCCGTCTCGATGTGGATTCGCTCGAGCTTGACCTCAATGTGCCGCAGACCGTGACCTTCAGTGTCGCCCATGAACTTGACGAGCAGTGGACCCTGCTCGGCAGCCTCAACTGGCAGGACTGGAGCGACTTCGGCGATGTCGGTGTGGAGGTCGACAGCAACGCTGGCGGCACCAGCCGCACCGTCGACCGCAAATACAAGGACACCTGGCATGCCTCTGTGGGCGCACAGTACCAGGCCACACGGCAATGGCGCTGGAGCGTTGGCCTGGGGTACGACAGCCGGCAGTGGATGACAAGGACCGTACGGTCGACAACCCCATGGGCGAGGCCTGGCGGCTGGCTGCCGGGGTCAACTACCAGGTCGACGAAGGGCTGGACCTGCACTTGGCCTACACCCTGGTGTGGCTGGGCGACATGGACGTCGAGCAGACCAAGGCACGCTCTGGCAGCACGCTGTCGGGCAGCTATGACGATAGTGCCCTGCACATCCTCGGCGGTGGCGCCACCTGGCGCTTCTGAGGCGCCCGGCACTGCAGAAACCGATCATTGCAACGAAGGAGAGGCTGCATGAACACCAAGACATTGGCTGCATCGCTGTGCCTTGCAACCCTCATGCTGCAGGGGTGCGCCAGCAAATACGTGGAATCCGACCAGTACTCGGGCTTCCTCAAGGACTACAGCGTACTCAAGGAAGACACCTCGCCGTCAGGTGCACCGGTGATGCGCTGGATAAAGCCCGGGGTCGATGCCAAACGCTATACCAGCGTTTATATCGAGCCCAGCCAGCTTTACCCCAAGCCACAGCCGACCGAAAAGGTACCGCAGTCGACCTTGCAGGGCATTACCCAGTACTACGACCAGACGCTCAAAAACCACTTCTCCCAGGCTTTGCCGCTGGCTACCGGCCCTGGCCCGGGCGTGCTGGTGGTGCGCCCGGCGATTACCGCCGTGAGTGCCCAGACCAAGAGCCTGCGCCCCTATGAAGTCATCCCGATTGCCTTGATCGCCGCCGGCGTCAGCACAGCCACCGGTATTCGCGACCAGGACACCAGCATCGCCACCGAAGCCGCGTTCATCGACGCTGGCAACAATCAGGTGGTGGCCGAGGTGGTACGCAAGGGCGCTGGGACCGAACTGGAAAACTCATCCCAGGTCATGCAGGCAAAAGATGCAAAAGCCGTACTCGATGGCTGGGCCAAGGACATGGTCAGCTCCTTCCAGGCCTTGAGGAAATAGGCCACTTCCCTAGGGCGCCGGGCGCCTGCACTGGAGCGTGCGGGTTGGCCACCCGGCACCTGACGAGGCGCGATTCCATGGACAGCATTCGCGGTAGCGCTTTATTGCACTATGACCAGTTACTGGCCGAGCACGGTGCTGTGCAGCGGGACTTTCTGGCCCCGCTGCACATTGCTCCGGTTGTAGTCGGCAACTACGGCAAGCGCCTGCCCTACCTGAGCCTGGTGCAATTGTTCGAAGGCAGCGCACATGCCCTGAGCCTGCCACGCTTTGGCCTTGAGCTGGCGTTGCGCCAGGGCTCGAGCCTGGTCGGCCCTTTACGCCACCTGGCCAATTCCGCGCCCACTGTCGGCCACGCCCTGGTGGCCGTGATCCGTTACATGCGTCATTACAGCCCAGCCATCCACTTTCGCCTGGAGCATCGCGCAGGCCAGGCGATGCTGTATTTCGACAACGGCCTGCCGGGGTCCGACCAGACGCCGCAGATTGTCGAGAAATCAGTAATGGGCGCGCGGCTGCTGATCGGCGAGCTACGCGGCACGCCACTGCGGCCACGGGTGGTGACCTTGCGTCATGCCGCACTGGGTGATGCCTCGGGCTACACCCGCTACTTCGGCTGCCCGGTACTCTTTGGCCAGGCCCACAACTGCCTGGTGCTGGGCGCTGAGGTACTGCAGGAAGCCTGTGTCCATCAGGACCCTGACCTGCACGCCATAGTCCGCCACTTTCTGGAAAACCAGGCCGTCCCCTGCGACAGCCTGCTGGCCTCGGTAGAACGCAAGATCCAGATGCTGCTGCCCGCCCAGCGTTGCACCCTGGAGCAAGTGGCGCTGGCCTTGAACATGAATTCACGCACCTTGCAACGGCACCTAGCCGGCGACGGTATCGAATTCGAGGCCTACCTGGATAGCATCCGTCGGCGCCAGGCACAACAAATGCTGCGCAAGACCACCCTGTCCGTCGGGCAAATCGCCAATGAACTGGGCTATCGCCGTACCACCTCGTTCTGCCGGGCCCATTTGCGCTGGTTCGACATCACGCCGCTGGAGCACCGACGCCGGTACGGCGACCCGGTAATTGCCGCACTGTGAACGGTGCTTAGCCCCCCTTGCCCTCGCCGCCCGGTTCCCGGGCTGGCGCGGCAAACCATTTGTCCCGAGGCACCCACTTCTCCTGCGCCGGGTCCCCCAGGTAGTGCGGCGACATGATTTGCACCCCGTACTCGTTGAACACGTCCTGAATGTTGGCGTGCAACAGGCTCAGCAACTCCGCGCGCGGCCTTGGCGCGCTAGGTACTGCCTGGGCCACCAGCCGGTACTCGGGGTAGAAGTCCGAGAGCCCGGTCTGGAACACCTGCGGCCTGGGGTTTTCCAGAATGCCATCGGTGCGGTGGGCCGCTTCCACCAGCATCGCTTCGACCTGACGCCAGGGCGTGTCATAGCCGATGGTGACCACCGTATCGACGATATACCCCTGGCCCTGCACCACGCGTGAATAGTTGCGCGTCACCGACCCGGTAATCATCGAGTTGGGCAAGGTAAGGACCTCGCCCAGGCCGGTGCGGATGGTGGTGTTGAACATGCCAACTTCGGTCACCGTACCTTCGTTATCGCCTACCCGCACGTATTCGCCAGCCTTCAATGTGCGCGAATAAGTCAGGATCAGCCCCGCCGCCGCCTGCCCCACTACGCTGGAGGCCCCCAGCGAAATCATCAAGCCCAGCAGCACCGAAAGCCCTTTGAAGGCATCGGTGCCAGACCCCGGCAGGTAGGGGTAAGCCATCACCAGGGCAAACAGCCAGATTGCCAGCGACGTGAGCCGAGTGGTGGGCTGCAGGGTTTCTTCGGTCAGCCACTTCAAGGTGCCCGGGCGGGCCATGCGCTCCAGCATGCGTCGGCTGAAGCCGCTGATACCGCGGGCGATGAAAAAGATCATGACGGCCACGGCAATCCCGGGGATGGCGTGCAGGATGCCGTCCAGCAGGTAACGCAGCAGGTCGAGCAGGTGTACGTTGAGGCTCTCGCCCCATGGCCGGGTATAAGGGAATTGCGACAGCACAAAACTCAACCACTGGTAGCTGAGCAGCAGGACGATCGCCCAGTACATCAGCCGCAGCAGCCGATCGATCAGGAAGTACACGTACTGCATGTCGAACAACGGTAGTTGGCCTACCTTGATCTGCCTGGCACGTTCTCGCATCAATTGCGGCAGGCGGCCACGCAACCTGCGCCGGCCCAGGTTGGCCCCCTTGATCAGTACCACGAAAACCAGCGTGGCAATGGCGGAAAACCCCAGTGCCTTTAACAAAAAACGCAAGCTGCGCGCCTCGCCGGTTTCATCCACCACCTGGCGCAACGTGGCGGCGGCCTGCTCGGCCGCTTCCCGGGTGTCGCCGCCCTCGATGCCCAAGTCCTGAGGCGCAACGATGAACGCCCGGCGCCCACCCAGTAGCACCAGATGGCTGTTGACGATCGAATCGATACGAACTTGCAGCTCGTCGGTACCGCGCAATGCCTCATCGATGACCGCCGTGGCCCGCTGCACGCGTGCGGCCGGGGTTTCGCCGAGCAAGGTGGCGTGGAAGGTGAAAATGCTGCGGTTGGCAATGCGCAGTTCCGCGGGCTCAGCCGGCACGCCATCGGTCGCGCTCCCCACCGCGTCCTTGCCATGCCCCGTCAGCGGCAGCAAGGCGCACAGCACCAACAGCGCAGTCAAAAGACGGTTCATTGCACACTCCCTTGCCGATAGTCCTGTAGTGATAGCACAGGCTTCACCGGTCGGCGCCGGCGCCCAGGAACCAGCGATAGTACGGGTTACCGCCATCGCTGCGGGCCAGCTCGCGGGCCTCCCGCGCCCAAGCCTGGCGGTTACCGTTGTAGGCATGCAGGCTGAGGCTGTAAAAAAGCGCCAGGCTACGCCACTGGTCATGCACGGCACTGGCAAAAGCGGGCGTTGCACCGTGTAGCGGAGGGGCACTGCGCAGTGCCAGTAAAGCGGGCAGCACGCGGGTGATTTCCCGCGGGCGCACCCACGGCGCGTATTCGATGCGTGGCTGATCGTCGGTCACTGGCAATGCATCGCCGGCGTAGCGCTCAAGCCCGGCGCGGTCGGTAACCCAGGTGGCCAGCAAGGCCTCAGGCGAAGCGACACCCACCTCGGCCAGCGTTTCGGCCACGGCCGCTTGCGACAGGCGCTGGCGGATACGTGGCACATCCAGCTGCAGTGGCTGCAATGAACCGATCAACAGCATTTCGTGGAACTCGGTGGTCCATAGCGTGGCGTGGGGGAAGACATCGATGAAGCTACGCACCAGCGAGCGGCTGTCTTCGTCATTTTGGGTCGGCAGAGGCAGCCACTGCGCAACCAGGCCAGCGGGTTGCAAGCGGGCGGCAGCCAGCTGGTAGAAGTTGCGCGAGTACAGGTTGACCACGCCGGCCGCCGAGGGTGGTGGTGGCTCCAGGGTGATCAGGTCATAACGCTCCTCGCTGCGCAGCAGCCACGACGACCGTCGCGCAGGCGAATGTCCAGGCGCGGGTCGACCACCGCCGCATAATTGCCGTTGAAGCGCGGTGCAGCCTGCAAGACTTCAGGCAGCAGCTCGGCCACCACCGGGCGCTCCAGCCCCGGAAAGCGCAGCATGGCCCCAGCGGTAATCCCCGTGCCAAAGCCGATCACCAACGCCGAGCGCGGCTCGCCGTTGTGGATCAGCAATGGCAGCAAAGCCTGCAAGCGCATGTAACGCAGCGACGGCATGGCGTCGCCGGTATTGGATACACCCTGGATGTAAAGACGGTTGAAGGTTTGCCCCTGGCGCCCCTGGGTGACGACTGCCACCGTGCCGCCCTTGCCTTCATGGTAGTAGGTGAGTTGCCCGTTGCGTGCGCCTGGCAGCAACTCGGCCAGGCGCTGCGGCGGTGTCAACAGCACCACCAGCACGGTTGCAGGTGCCAGCAGGCACACAGCCAGTGCAGCCGGGCGACGCACACCCTGGCCCCGCCACACTGCCAACAGGCCTACCAGCACGGCCAGCACGGCAAGCACCCCCAAGGCACGTACCAGGCCCAATTGTGGCACCAGCACGAACCCCGTCAGCAGCACACCGACGATGCCGCCCAAGGTGTTCAGCGCCACCACCGCGCCCACATCCCGCCCCACATGCCCGCTGTCCACCACCAGGCGCAAGGCCAGCGGGAATGCAGCCCCCAGCAATGTGGTGGGGAGCAATACCATGTACGCGGCCGCCACTGCAAAGCGCGCGCACATGCCAGCCAGTTCACTGCCGGTCAACTGTAGGGCGAACAGTTCTGCCTGCGTCTGGGCTTGCACAAGCCAGCGCCCCAGCCCGGCGAGCTGCAACAGGGCAAGCAACCCTGCAATGGCCACCAACAGCCCAAACAACCCCCAAGGGTCGCGTATACGGTCAGCACGCTTGGCATACAGCGCGCTACCGCCCAGCAGGCCGGCCAGGTAGGTGGCCAACACCACGGCAAAGGCGTAGGCCCGGGTGCTCATGAAAGGCACGATCGACTGGCTCCAGACCACCTCATAGCCCAGTGCCACACCACCGGCAATGCAATACAGCCCGATGGCCAGGCGTGCCTGCGGCGAGCGCGGTGCCGATGAGGTATTGGCCAGCGGTGGCAGGCCCACCTCTCGCCGGCATGACAGCCAGGCCCCCAATGCCGCCAGCAGGTTAAGGCTGGCCGCGGCACAGGCGCTGCCGGTGACGCCAAGGCGCGGCAACAGTATGAAGGCCGCCGATAGCGTGCCAGCGATCGCGCCAGCGGTATTTGCCGCATACAAGCGCCCGCCCGCCTCTGCCAACTGCCCGGTGACAGGTGCCAGCGCCCGCACCAGCACCGGCAAGGTGCCACCCATGAGCAACGCAGGCACACCCACCAGCGCAAAGGGCAGTACCCAGGCCAGCAGGCCGGCGCTGGCCTCCAGGCGGGCGAACGGCCCAGCGGCATGGGCCAGGCCAAGGGTGGCACCGAGCCCCAGCAGCGCTACGCCAAGCTCAAGGTAAACGTACAGGCGTACCGGGCGTTGCAAACGGTCGGCCCAGCGCCCGAACAGCAGGCCACCCAAGGCAAGGCCGGCAAAAAAGGCACTGATACCGGTAGCGACGGCATGCACTTCCACGCCCACGACCAATGACAGCTGCTTGATCCACAGCACTTGGTAGACGAGGCCGGCAGCGCCGGAAAGAAACAGCAACGTGGCAGGTAGTGCGAGCAGCAGACGAGCGTGGTTACGAGGCTCACGGGAAACAGCGGAGGATGCTGCAGGTGATGCCATGAGTTCGCGCCTTGTGCATGCAAGTAAAGGTGCAGGAGCGGGCTCGCCCGCCCCTGCCGTCATGGCACTACAGTGTAGACCTCACTGCTTGTTCATCTTTTCTTCGATTTTCTTGTCTACGTCGGCGCGGATCTGGTCGATGCTGAAGCTGGCCGGGCGCTGGCTAGGAGGGTAATCGACAAAGGTTTGCAGGAAAGTGGCCGCCTTACGGGTTGCCTGCATCAGTAGGTAGTCGTTCTTGGTCAGCCAATCGTAGTACTGGTCAGACACCACGTCTGCCCGCTCATAGGGGTCCATGCGCAGGTTGAAGAGTTTCGGTACGCGCAGGCATGTGAAGGGCTCGCTCCACACTTGCAGGCCACCAGGTGCGCGCTGCTCGCAATAGACGATTTTCCAGTCGCCCATGCGCATGTTCACCAGTTCGCCGTCATCGCTGAAGTAGAAGAACTCATCGCGCGCGCTTTTGTTGGTCTTGCCGGTCAGCATATCCAGCTGATTGTAGCCATCCAGATGGACCTTGAAGTTCTTGCCACCAACATCGGCTCCCTTGAGCAACCGCTCTTTGATATCGGTGTCACCCACCGCCGCGAGCAAGGTCGGGAACCAGTCAAGCCCAGAGAACAACTCGCTATTTACGGCGTCCGCTTTGATTTTCCCTGGCCAACGCACCATCGCTGGCACGCGGAAAGCACCTTCCCAGTTGGAGTTCTTTTCATTGCGGAACGGCGTGGTCGCCGCATCCGGCCAGGACCACTGGTTCGGGCCATTGTCGGTGGTGTAGACGACGATGGTGTTGTCGGTGATCTTAAGGTCATCCAGGGTCTTGAGCAGCTTGCCTACGTCGCCATCATGTTCGAGCATGCCGTCGGCGTATTCGTTGCCGACCATGCCACTCTGCCCTTTCATCGATTCACGCACATGGGTAAAGGCATGCATGCGCGTGGTGTTCATCCACACGAAGAAGGGCTTGTTGGCCTTGACCTGCTTGTCGATGAAGTTGATCGCGGCCTGGGTGGTCTCATCGTCGATGGTTTCCATACGCTTGCTATTCAGGGCCCCAGTGTCCTCGATCTTGCCATCAGCACTGGACTTGATCACCCCACGCGGCGAGGCGGCCTTGATGAATTCAGCATCGTCCTTCGGCCAGTAGGGACGCTCCGGCTCCTCTTCAGCGTTAAGGTGGTAGAGGTTGCCAAAGAACTCGTCAAAACCGTGGTTGGTCGGCAAGTATTCATCGCGGTCGCCCAAATGGTTCTTACCGAACTGGCCAGTGGCATAGCCCTGGGCTTTCAACGCCTGGGCAATGGTCACGTCACGTGCCTGCAGGCCTACCGGTACCCCAGGCATACCAACCTTGGACAGGCCAGTGCGCAACGTCGCCTGCCCTGTAATAAAGGTCGAGCGGCCAGCGGTGCAGCTGTTTTCCGCGTAATAGTCGGTGAACATCATGCCTTCCTTGGCAATGCGGTCGATGTTCGGCGTTTGGTAACCGACCACGCCCTTGCCATAGGCACTGATATTGGTCTGGCCGATGTCGTCACCGAAGATGACCAGGATGTTCGGCTTGTCCGCCGCACTGGCCAGCCCCGCCCCGAACGTTGCCGTTGCCGCGAGGGCGGCCGCCGACAACCATGCTCTACTGGACTTCATAGCTACGCTCTCCGTTTCACGTCACTGCTGTCGTCCACGACTGCTGGCACGGCAAAACCGTGCTGCTGCGGCTGGTTGATGAATCATTGCGGCGTTTCGTAGGGGTAGACGCGGCGCCATTCGCTGGCCATGTCGACCACCGTCCAGCCCTTGGCCCGCGCCTGGTCCAGCGCTTTGTCCAGGCGGCCGACCGAGCTTTTGCGGTCATACGCCCACTCACGGTGGGCATCGGTGTGGTGTACCAGCCCGGCAAAGCGCCGGCCCTTGCCCGCCAGGGTCCACTGCAGCATCTGCAGGTCGCCGTCGGAATTGCCGAACGCGAGCAGTGGCCGCCGGCCAATGATCGAATCGATGCTCACCGGCTTGCCCGGGCCGTCATCGTTGTGCACCACCTTGGGCAAACGCTGGATGCTCAGCTTGCCCTGTTGGTCCTGGAACGAAGCCCCCAGCGTCGTGCCGATTACCTGCTCTGGTGGAATGCCATACACCTCGTCGGCAAAGGCACGCATGAAGGCCACCTCGCCCCCCGACACGATGTAGGGTTTGAAGCCGTTGTCACGCAGGTAGCCCAACAGTTCGAGCATCGGCTGGAACACCATCTCGGTATACGGCTTGCCGGTGCGTGGGTGACGGGCGCTGGCCAGCCAGCTGCGGCTGCGGGCAATGAAGTCTTCGCTGCTCATGCCCGAATGGGTCGCCGCGACGATCTTGAGCATGCCGTCCATACCTTGTGCTGCCAGCGCCTGGTGATCGTTTTCAAGTACCGCCTTGAACGGCTGCTGATTGCGCCACTGCGGGTGCTGCGGTGCCAGGCGCCTGACCTCATCCATGGCGAACAGCACCTCGAAATACAACGGTTGCTCGCTCCACAGCGTGCCATCGTTGTCGAACACCGCGATGCGCTCGGCCGGGGCGACGAAGTCGGGCCCACCTTGCTGGGTGACCGCGTCGACAAATGCCACGATGGCCTGGCGCGATGGCCCATCACGCCACGACGCCAACGGTTCGGCCGCCAGCAACTGCATGGCCGGCACAAGCAGCAGCACATACAACAGCGCACGAACGGAAGCAGTGCTCACCAGGAACTTGCGCATGGCGAATCATCCTTGCTGAAGTTGCCAACCTGACCGCAGGGTGTCAGGGGGTTCAGTTGCTTGAGCGCGTGCTTGCCTCGAAGCTTGGCCGGTTGCGCCTTTACCTGCTGCCGCAGGCTGTGCAGCAAGCGAAGCCTGGCATCGGCGGGAGGTGGCCGATGGCGCTCGGCAGCGTAGAAATCCTGCAAAAAGGCTAGCAAAGCCCCCTCGCTTTGCCCGCCGCGAGGATGTTCACTTGACGACAACGTGCACTGGCCCGTTGCCCTGCGCAGCCACAGGTACATGGCATCCAGACGCGCCGGTTCGCGGGCGCACTGCTGACGCGCCTGACGCCAGGCATAGCCCGGTGAATTCAGCCAAGCCTGCTGGCGGCCAGCCCGCCAGCGCTTCAGGCGTAGCCAGGCGCCCTGCCCCCAGTTGCGCAGGGCCCAGGCCAGCCCGCCCAACAGCGACGCCAGCAGCACCAGCAACAGCCCATGGCCGGCAACGCTGACCTGCACGCCTTGGCCAAGCGCGCGCAAGTCTTCGCTCAAGGAGAACGGGGCCTGGTAACTGCCCTCGCCCACGTCCATGTCCAGCGCTGGCACCGATGCCGTGCGCAGGTCACCACGCGTTGCGTCCCACCACGTCACTTCGATGGCAGGCAGCCGATAGCGGCCAGGGGCAACGGCCACATAGGTAACGCTGTCCTCGCGCTGGCCGCCCAGTATGCCGCCGCGCCCATCGCTGACGGGCGTCACGCTGGGGGTCTGCACATAGCGTTTGAGGCCATCGACCTCGGCAAAGCTGGGCGGCGGGATCAACATCGCCTGGCCCCCTCGGGCCACGGTGTGCACGCGCCGGGTGATGCTATCCCCGGCGCGCAGGGGCGTGTGGGAGCGCTCGATGGCCTGGCTGACTTCAAGGGCCTGCGCCACCAGACGCTGTTCGTCGTCGCCACCGACCTGCCCTTTGACGGCAAACGTCAAGGGCTGGCTTTGCACAGCCTGGGCGGCGCTAGCCTGGCCGGGATGCACACGGAAGGTCAGTGCTGGAAGCGTGAACTGCTGCGCAACGCTCGGCGTGATCTGATAGCGGTAGCGCAGGCCGAAGAACGCCTTGCCATCCAGCCGCTGATTGAGGTGCTCGGCCTCACCACCCGGTGGGCTGACCACGGCACCGGCCAGCTGCAACACTGGCAGCTCCGGTGGCGCGGTAAACCAGGTGTCGACCAGCAAATCGACCTCGAGTGTGACCGTGGCCCCAACCATGACGGCTGTATCCGGCACCAAGCGAGCCTGAACCCGCACTTCAGGCTCGGCGGCGCTGGCACGGGTTGCCAAACCAGCCAGCACCAGTACCAGCACCAAAAGCCGAATCATGGCGCCTCCTTGGCAGCTTGCTGCGCGGCGGCATCCTGGATCGAGAATTTGCGCCTTAAAAACTGCGCAGGTGACGTAGTGAGGTTGTTCAACCACAGCTGGTCAGATGCTGCCTGCTGCGTCTTCTGCTGCTGTTGCTGGCCGCTGCCTGGTGTCTGGTCCTCCACCACCTTGTCGGCTTTCTCGTCGGGCGTGCCGGCTTGCTGTTGGTCCTGGTAATCCTTCTGCAACGCCTCGGCCAGCGCCAGGTTGGCCTTGGCCTCGGCAAAGTCAGGCAGCAGGCGTAGCGCTTGGCGGTATGCCGCTATTGCCTGAGGGAACTTGAACAGCCGCACATAGCTGTTGCCTTGATAGAACCAGGCCGCTGGCGTGTCCAGCTTGCCCAGGCTCGCCAGCGCAACCGGGTAATCGGCGGCCTCGTAGGCGGCAACGCCCTTCCAGTAAGGGTCGCTGAAATGTGCGGCTGCCTGCGGGTAATGGCCATGCTCGAAAGCCCAACGCCCCTGCTGGTCGGCAGTGAAGAACGCATCGGCCAAGCCCCCGGCCCGGGCAGGTTCGGCGCCGCTCCCCAGCAGCACCGCCAACAAAAGGCCCGGTAGCCAGTTCACTTGCCAGCCGCGTCGCACGCTGAACAGCACCACCAGCAGCAACGGCCAGCACAGCCAGTAACCGGCATCTTTCCAGTGCACCTGGCCGGCTTCCGCACTCGCCGCCTTGAAGTGCCGCTGGGCGTGCAACTCGACCCAATCCAGGTCGTCATCGTTCAATGACAGGCTGCCCAAGGGCGCACTGGCGGCGTTGGCCAGGCCCTTTAGGCCTTGTACGTCGAACGCCCCCTGTACCGGCCGGCCTTGGCCATCCAGCCGCGGCATGCCCTGGGCATTACGCAGTACACCGGTGGCCTGGCTGCCGGCTGCCAGTACCAGCACCTGCAACTGTGTGCCGGCCAGGCGCCTGGCAATGGCGTCGAACTGGCTGGCATCGGCGCCATCGGTCAGCAGCAGCAGGGTGCCAGGGGCCTTTTCTGCATCCAGCAGCTTCAACGCCTCGTCAATCACGCCCAGTACATTCTTGCCGGGCGTGTTCATCAGGTCGGTCGTCAGCGCCTGGATAAAGGTATCGAGCAAGCCTGGGTCGTCCGTGGACGGCAGCACCAGGTGCGCAGTGCCGGCATAGGCGATCAGGCCGGTACGCGCGCCGCCACGGCGCATGACCAGGTCGTGCAGGGTATGTTTGGCTGCTGCCAGCCGGCTGGGTGGCACGTCGTCGGCATCCATCGAGGGTGACAGGTCCACGGCAATGATCAGCGGTGCGCGGTCGTCGAGAAAGTCAGGTAGGTCCTGCTGCCAGGTCGGCCCGGCAGCGGCAACGGCACTCAACACCAGCGTGGCACCCAGCAAGTGAACCGGGCGCAGTTGCCGCGCATGGGCCGGGGTGATCATCAGGTGCTCAATCAAGTGTGGGGCTATGATGCCGTTCAACTGATGCCGCACATCGTGTCGGCGCAGCCACAGCAACGGCAGCGCAATAGCAGGCACAATCAGCAGCAACCACCAGGGGCGCAGGAAGTGAAAGGCTGCAAGGTCGATGGTCATGCCCGGGCCTCCGCAAGCCGTGCCCGCACCAAGGCAAGCAGTTGGCACAACAGCAGCAAGCCCGCTGCCATACCCAATGGCCAGACAAACAGGTCACGCTTGGGCTGGTGGCTGAAGGTACGTACTGTGTGCGGGGTCAGGCGGTCGAGGGTGGCATACACCTGCTGCAGCGCCTGGCGGTCATCCGCGCGGAAAAACTGCCCACCGGTGGTACGGGCGATCGCCTGCAGGGTGGCCAGGTCAACCTTGGCGTCCCCGGTCGCCTGGGGGTCGCCGATACCAATGGTATGTACCACGATACCATTGGTTTTGGCCAAGTGGGCCGCGTGGTCCGGGGTGATGGCGCTGCTGGTGTCGTTGCCATCGGTCAGCAGAATCAGCACTTTTTCGCGGGCCTGGGTGTGTTGCAGTGCTTTGATGGTCAGGCCAATGGCATCGCCCAGCGCCGTGTTGGGGCCAGCCATACCGATGCCCACTTCATCGAGCAGCAGCAACAGGCTGGCATGGTCGAGGGTCAACGGCGCCTGCGGATAGGCACCGGTACCGAATACGATCAGGCCGATGCGGTCGTCCTTGCGCCGGGCAATGAAGTCGCGCACTACCGACTTTACCGCGCTCAGTCGGTCGCTCTTGGCACCACGGGCGTCGGTGTAGTCGGTCGCCTCCATGGACTGGGAGATGTCGATGGCCAGCATCAGGTCACGAATCGGCTGCTCACGCTGGATTGGTTTTTCCACCAGCACAGGCCTTGCGCAAGCGGCCACAATCAGGCACCACACCAGCAGGTTCAGCCACACATGCCCTCGCCCGCCGGTGGCTTTCCCGGGCTGGTGGCCAATAGCACGGCGCATGGCCGCGAAAAACGGCACCCGCAATGCGCTGCGGCCTTCCTGGTAGGGGCCAAGCATGCGATAGGCCAACCACGCCAGCGGTAACAGCAGGAATACCCAAGGGTAGTCAAAGCGCCACATGGTGCCCCTCGATCCAGCCACGGCTGGCGCTGAACAACGCGTCCACCTGCTGCGTATCCAGCCTGCGCAAGGTTGCGTCCGGCGCATAGGCAAGCATCTGCAAGGTGTCGACAAAGCCCGATGGCAGTGGCTGGCGGGCACGCTGATCGAGAAAACATTGCCATTGCGCGCCCGCCAGGCTCGCCACGGGCGGCGCATCCGGCATCGACAGCGCCACGCGCTTGAGCAACTCGGGCAGTTCGCGCAGTGCTGCAAAGCGCTGTTCGCCCGCACTCGCAGCCAAGGTATCAAGCCGGGCCAACGCTTCACGCCGGTACCGGTCGCGCCGCCAACGGCGCCAGTGCACCGCCCCCCAAAGGCAGCCCAGCAACAACAGCAGTACGGCGAGCACCAGCCAGGCCCAGGTCTGCGGCAGGTAGCTGAACGGCGGCACGCCCGGCGTCAGCTCGCGCAGCTGGTCGATGGACGGGGCGGCAGCGTTCATCGCGGCACCTGGGCCAGGCGGCCCAGCTCGCGACGCAATTGGTGAAGGCTTTCTTCGGCGGTGCTGACCCGCATCAGTGGCACCTGGCTACGGCGTAGCAGTTCAGCCACCCCCTGCAAACGCCCGGCGAGGAACTCGGCCAGCGGCCGGTTGATGCGGCGCTGGCCCACCGCAAGCTCGACCTGCTCGGCGCCTTGAGTGACATTCAGCCGCCCCTTGTCGGGCACCTGCAGGGCAATCGGGTCGTAGACCTGGATGGCGATCACGTCGTTGTGCAAACTTAGCCGCCGCAACAACGGCAAGGTTTCGGCCGTCGTGCCGGCGAAATCGCTGATGATGCAGATCAGGTTGTCGTGGCCCGCGCTGGCTGCGCAGCTGCGCAGCACTTTGTCCAGGTGTGCGTCGTGTTCCTGGTCTGCGGCATACGCCGACAACCGATGGTTGGCCTTGACCACTGCGCTGCACAGCGCCTCGACCCGCGCCCGGCTGCGCAGGGGCCGCACATAGTCCACCTGCTGGCCGTCGAACACCATTGCGCCCACACGGTCGCCTGCATGAAAGGCCATCCACGCACAAATGGCCGCCAGTTGCGCGGCACTGACCGACTTGAAGTAACGCTGCGAACCGAAATACATACTCATGCGCTGGTCCACCACGATCAGGGTGGGCCGGTCACGCTCTTCGGTGAAGGTGCGCACGAACGGCTTGCCGTACCGTAACGATGCGCGCCAGTCGAGGTGGCGCAGGTCATCCCCGGGCAGGTAATGACGCAACTCTTCGAAACTCAAGCCCCGGCCACGCAAACGCGAGGCGTGGCTGCCAGAAAGGATACTCGACAGCGGCTGCCGCGCCACGAAACTCAACCCCCTGGCACGGGCTTCCAAAGCCATCAGTTCGGCAAGCGCGGTATACACGAAACCGTCCGGCACCACCTTGTTCGCGTCCATGGGCAAGTCCGTCAGGCGGGAATGGCCACCTTGTCCAACAGCCGGTCGATGACCTGGTCGGCCGCCACACCGTCGCTGATCGCGTCATAGGACAACTGCAGACGGTGGCGCAATACCGGGTGGACCACGGCACGTACGTTGTCGGGCGACACGAAGTCCTGCCCATTGAGCCAGGCGTGGGCACGCGACACGCGGTCCAGGCTGATGCCACCACGCGGGCTAGCACCAATCCTGATCCAGCGCGCAAGCTCAGCGTCATGCTTGTCTGGGTGCCGTGTGGCATTGATCAGGTCGATGAGGTAACGGTCGATGGCCTGCGACACATGCACCCGCGCCACTTCGCGGCGGGCATCGAAGATCACTTGCTGGGCAAGCCGTTCAGGCTGTACCACCTCATGGCTGGCCTGGTCTTCTGCGCGCACCAGGCGCAGCACCTGGGTTTCGTCGTCGGGGCGCGGGTAGCCCAATTGCAGCTTCATCAGGAAGCGGTCCATCTGCGCCTCAGGCAATGGGTAGGTCCCCTCCTGCTCGATCGGGTTCTGGGTCGCCAGTACCATGAACAGCCCGGGCATTGGGTAACTCTGCCCGGCTACAGTAATCTGGCGTTCCTCCATGGCCTCGAGCAAGGCGGCCTGGACCTTGGCCGGGGCGCGGTTGATTTCGTCGGCCAGGATGACATTGCCAAACAATGGGCCGGGCTGAAAGCTGATCGTGCTGCCTTCAGCCGTCTGCTGCAGGATCTCCCCCCCGGTGATGTCCGAAGGCAACAGGTCGGGGGTGAACTGGATACGCCGCATCTGCGCGTCCAGGTGCGTGGCAAGTGCCTTGACCGTGCGGGTCTTGGCCAGGCCCGGAAGGCTTTCGAGCAATACATGACCATTGGCCAACAAGCCCAGCAGCACATGGCGGATGGTGTCTGCCTGGCCGAGGACAATTTCAGCAACCGATGCTTCCAGTGCCTGGACGTGTTCGTGGGTATTCACGGCAACGGCCCTTGGGTGGGATTGGCGGTGTGGTAAATCTAGCCGCGCACGGCAAGGCTGCAACGGCGTGTCGTGAAGAGAACACGGCAGCCCTCACGGCTTGTTGCGCCAATACGGCTCGATCGCCTGCAACCGTGGGTCGTCAGGTGCCGCCTCGCGCAGTCGCTGTACATAGGGGTAGGCCTGTTCACGCTCGCCGGCCAAGGCATGCAGGTAAATCAGCGTATACAGCAGGTCTGCGTCCTCTGGCGCCTGCTGCAGGCCGCTGCGCAAGGCCTGCAGGGCTTCGTCCCGGCGGTTCATGCGTGACAGCAGCAGGCCTTGGTTGTAGCGGATGCGCGTATTGCCCGGCAATGCCACGGCCGCCTGTTCCATCCAGCCAACCGCCTCTTCCGGCTTGCTGCGCTCGACCAGCAGCAAGGCAAGCATGTAAGCCAGGTTGCCTCGATCCGTTGCCGGCGCCTTGTCCAGCGCCACGCCCTCGCGCAGCAGTTTTTCGGCATCATCCAGGCGTTGTCCGCTACTGGCGAGTGTGACCAGGTTGACCCTGGCCGGGGTGAAGTACGGGTCCATGCGCAGCGCCTGACGATACTGCTCCATGGCCTGCTCGGCACGGCCCTGGCGCTGCAACAGCACTGCCAGGTTGAGCCGCCCCCCAGGCAAATCGGCATTACCACGCAGGCGCTGCTCGTAATCGGCAAGCAAGGCGGTGAACGACGCACGGCTGGCTTCGGGTAGTTGCGCGGCAGGTACGTCGGCCAGCGCCCGCACGGTTTCGTCGCGTACCGCCAGGGCTGGGTCCTGTAGCAGCGCCAGCAAGGGCGCTATACGCTGTTCTGCCGGTAAACGGCTGAAGCCGCCCACTGCATAGGCCCGCACCAGCGAGTCGTTGTCCTGCAACGCCCAGCGCAGGTTGCTTGCCGCCGCAGGCCCAAGGTCTGCCAACTGGTCGGCAGCCGTCGCGCGGACAATGGCAGGGTTGTGTTTGTCTGCAAGCAGGTAACCCAGCCGACTGAGGCGGGTGCCTGGGTCTTCACGCACAGCATGAAACATTTGCCCATACCGGGCTGCACGCGTGGGCGTGGTGAACCAGCTGTCGATCGCGCTGGCAGCCCACGCAGGCTCGCGGCCTTTATGGCAGGTGGTGCAGGCATCCGGGCCCATGCCCTGGGCAGCCAGGTCTGGCCGTGGAATGCGCAGGCTGTGGTCACGACGGGGGTCGATCACCATGTAGTCCTTGCTGGGCATATGGCAGTTGACGCACTGCGCCCCCGGTGAGCCGGCGACATGGTGATGGTGTGCCGGGCTATCGTAGTCCTTGGCCTGCAGCCCAGCGAAGCGCACGGTATTGGGCTGGGGGTTGTGGCATTGCAGGCATAAACCGTTGCCTTCGATGCGCACCTTGGTGGTGTGGGGGTTGTGGCAGTCTGTGCAGCCCACCCCTGCGGCGAACATCTTGCTTTGGGCGAAGGAGCCGTATTCATAGACCTCGCCATCGATCTGCCCGTCGTCATGGTACAAACCGGTACGCAGGGTGGCCGGCAAGCTTTGGTCCAGTTGCGGATGCCCAGGCATCTGGCCAGTCCCTAGCCCCTGCCGGCGGCTGTGGCAGTACGCACATTGCTCCACCACGCCTTTACTGCCCAGCGCCTTGAAGTTAACGACAAGGCCTTGGGCTGGCGAAGCACCGGGGTGTTTGCTGGCCCAGTCGACATGGGCCTGACCGGGCCCGTGGCAAGCCTGGCAGCCGACGGTCTTTTCCTGCCAGGTACTGGCAAAACTGTCCTTGGCATCGTCGTAATGCTTGACCAGCCGGGTGGAGTGGCAATCGGCGCACATGCCGTTCCAGTTCTGGTAACGGCCGGTCCAGTGCAGCGGGTCGCCCGGCACGAAGCGTTGCCCCGGGTACAGCGAAAACCAGCGTTGCCCACCCTGCTCTGCCGGCCGGCTGTCCCAGGCAATGGTCAGTGCCTGCAGCCGCCCGCGCGACAAGGCCACCAGATACTGCTGCAACGGCGAGTAGCCGAAGGTATGCAGTATCTGGAAGTCGGCGGGCTTGCCATCCTCGCCCTCGATGTTGACGAAGTACGCCTCACCCTTGCGGTAGAAATGGGCCTTTACGCCGTCCTGGTCATAGCGCACGTTATTGAAATCGCCCAGCACATTGGCTGTATTGGCGTCGCGCAGCGCCCAGGCATGGTCGGAATGCTGCCACTGCCCGGCCTGCTCGGCATGACAGCCCTGGCAGCTGCTGGCATCGGCGTAGCCCTCGCGGTCCTTGGCCTGGGCAGGCTGCTGGCCCAAGCCATCAGCCGCTGTTGCGAAGCTGACAACCCACGCCAGCAACAGGATGCCCAACCGGGCAGCCATCCAACCACCCTGCAACACCTGTGCACGACATCCCATTCGCAAGCTCCACGGTCTGCCCTGTTCGCCCCAAGGCTTCAACGTAGTTCATGGCGCAGCTGTTTGCGAAGGCTGCATGCTGCGTGAGGGCGTCAGGTCGCAAAGCTTTTGTGCTGGGCGGTATTTATTCGCAATTCATTCTCATTTACACTCGTCCGCTGTTTTCAGAACCAAGCTACTTTTCCTGGGTGCATCGTGTCGTTCGATCCCGCCAAACCGACGTTGCTGTCTGCATTGGTTCGTCATTACGACGAGCTGGTGGATTACGTACGCCGTCGCTTCGGTGACAGGGGCGCGGCGCGTGATGTTGTGCACGATGTGTGTTTACAGCTGCTTGAGCGCACTGAAAAAGAGGACGTTCGCACTCCCCTCGCCCTTTTACGAAAAATCTCCCACGACACGGCAGTGACCCGCTTTCGTAGCGAGCACCGCCGAGCCATCTGGCTGGAGCCTGTCTCCGAGTTGCCTGAGGTGGCCTGTACAGCAGCCACGCCCCCGGCGCGGTATGATGCCGAGCGAGAATTCCAGTTGCTGGTAGACGCCATCGCGTCTCTTCCACCCCGCTGCCAGGCCGTTTTTGTCATGCACAACATTCATGAAATCCCCCAGGCAGAAGTAGCCAAGCGCCTTGGCATATCCGTCAAGACGGTAGAAAAGCACCTACGCCTGGGGCTGGCCGCTTGCAGAGCATTGCTTGGCCGTGAGGCAGCTCATTGATGACTCACCCAGGCCCTCGCGAAACCGAACAGGCTCCGTTGCACGATACGCTGGAGCGGCATCGGGAAGCATTGAAGAAACGCTTTCCTCTCGCCCCCAAGCCAAAGCCGCGCAAATCGGCAAGCGCTGCTGGCACAGCGCTGCTGGTCGCGCTATCCATTGGCGCCTTGGCGTGGCTGAACCCAGCCTACAAGACCGAGCGTTTCGTCACCGCCATTGGTGAAAGACGCGCCGTGGTACTGGACGATGGCAGCGAGCTTCTATTGGACAGTGGGAGCCAGGTCCTTGTCAGCTGGCATTTGCGCAGCCGTAATGCCGACTTGCGTAGCGGGCAAGTGCTGTTTGATGTGTCTTCGGCGCTGTACCGCCCCTTCGTGGTAACCGCAGGCTCCACCCACGTTCAGGTGCTGGGCACACTGTTCAATGTGCGTCGGCTGGACAATGACAACGTTCGTGTGACGTTGGCACGAGGCCGTATCGAAGTCGTCGAACACACCGCCCAGAAAGTGCCGATCGTTCTGCTGCCAGGGCAGCAGGTAGACTCGGTTCACGGGCATCTCATGCCGGTAGCAAAGGTAGAGGCCAGCAAAGCGATGGCCTGGAAAGATGATCGCATTGTGTTCGAGAAGACACCGCTGGACGAAGCAGTCGCGCTTTTGCGCCTCTATCGGAAAGCGCCCATTCGCTTGAGTGACCCAAGCCTTGCCGGCGTTACGGTGACAGGCGTCTTTGACGCGCGCAATGTCGACCTGCTGCTCGACCTGCTGCCGAGCATCCTGCCGGTTTCTGTGGTACGCCAAGAGGACAGTAGCGTCCAGATTCTGCGTAGGACGACAAAAAAATAATTTCCGGATGCAGGTAGGGTTTTTCCGTTCCCGTGGCGGCTATTCAGGAAAAGCCAACCTACAAAGGAAATTGAAACGTGCATGCTCTCCTTCGCAGCAGCCCCATACGCCTGCCATTGCTTGCCGGTAGCCTGCTGATCGCAGTGTCGGCCCAAGGCGAGGAAAAGCTGAATCTGGACTTGCCCGCTGCCCCACTCGACCAGACCATCAACGCGCTGGCGCAACAGTCATCGGTACAGATCATCTACGCGGGTGATCTCGGTGCAGGCCGCGAAGCAGCAGCCTTGAAGGGTCGTTTTACGCCAGAAGAAGCACTCAAACGGCTGCTCGACGGCAGCGGCCTGCACGTGCAGGCCAAGGACGAGCACACGTTCATCATCGTCCCGTCCAGCACTCTGCAACATCCTTCTGCGCCCATGTCACAAACCGGCAGCGAGCCCCTGGAAATGGCGCAGATGGAAATCACGGCTTCACGCACCAGCAGCGACCTTGTCTCTGCGACGCGGCAGTCCACCGTCATCGATCACGAACAACTGGAAGAACTTCGTCAGGGCTCGGAGAGCCTGGCCACCGTGCTGGCAAAGGCCATTCCAGGGATGTCCGACTCAAGCCGCACCATCACCGAATACGGTCAAACCTTGCGCGGGCGTAGCATGCTGGTGATGGTCGACGGAGTACCACTCAATACCAACCGCGACTCATCGCGCAACCTGGCCAACATCGACCCGGCATTGATCGAGCGTGTCGAAGTCATACGCGGCAGCAGCGCTATTTATGGCAGCGGCGCCACTGGCGGTATCATTTCCATCACTACCCGGCCTGCAGGCGGTGAAAACCGTGCGCAATCCAGCCTGACAGCCACATCACCGCTTACCCGGTTGGGGGGTGACGGGATGGGTGGCCAGTTTCAGCAGTACTTTGCAGGCTCCCAGGGAGCAGTGGATTACTCATTCGATTTCGGCACCCGTCACATCGGGGCGTCGTACGATGCCCATGGCGATCGTATTGCACCAGAGCCAAGCCAGGGCGACCTGTTCGACTCGAACACCTACAACATTGGCGGCAAGCTCGGGCTGCGTATCGATGACGATCAACGTATCCAGCTTGCGCTGAGCCACTATGACGCACGCCAGGACACGGACTATGCAACCGACCCTGGTGTGGCCCGGCTCCCTGCAGGCTCGGTTCCCGCCAACGCGATCAAAGGCCTGGACCTGGATGAGCAAAACCGCATCCGCAACACACTGATGAACCTGGAGTACGAGCACCTGGATGTCCTGGGCAGCAGGCTCTCTGCCCAAGTGTATTACCGCGACTACTTCACCCGTTTTACGCCATTCGATGCGCGCGCCGTTGCAACACGTGGCGGCAACGTGGATCAGATCATGCAGAACAGCGAAGTGTTCGGCAGCCGTCTGACCCTGCGTACCCCGCTTGGCAGCAGCGGCAATACCGAACTGGTCTGGGGTGGTGATTACAACCAGGAGCGCAGCGACATGCCGCTGGACGTATTTGACCCGGCGGCCTACGACGCCAGTGGTGGCCTGGTCTTCGACAAGACCGGCAGGCTGACCTACATGCCACCACTGAAAACGCGTAGCGCAGGTGCCTTTGCGCAACTGCAGCACCGCTTCGATGAACACTGGTCTGTCGACGGAGGGCTACGTTATGAGTATTCCACTGCCGAGTTCGATGACTTCGTCCCGCTGTCCGAGTCCAAAGCTGCCTCCCCTGAGGCCGTAAAGGGCGGCGATATCAACTACGACGCGGTACTGTCCAACCTTGGCATTGTCTACTCACCGATAGCCGGCCAGGAAATCTACGCATCGTTCAGCCAGGGGTTCCAGTTGCCTGATGTGGGCATTCAACTGCGCAATGCGCGACGTGGTTTTGATCTGAGCGCCTCGAACCTGGAGCCTGTCAAAACCAACAACTACGAGCTTGGCTGGCGAGGTGCACTGGGCGGCAACACGCTAGGCACCTTGGCCCTGTTCTACACCACCTCCAAGCTGGGTGACGTTCAAAGCTTCAACAACGGCTTGATCCTTACCCGCACCAAAGAGCGTGTGTACGGCGTTGAAGCCAGCGCAGACTGGCTGGCAGACGATGAAGTGTGGGGGGCAGGTGGCAGCGCAACCTGGATGCAAGGGCGGGAAAAACCGGACGGCAAAGGCTGGCAAGACATGACGGGGTATCGCGTCCCGCCGTTGAAATTGACCGCATACGTGCAGTACAAGCCGACCTTCGACTGGAGCAACCGGCTACAGGCAACGTTCTTTGACGCCAAGGATTATCGGCTCGATGGCATCGATAGCTTTGGTCGCCATCAGGTCAGCACGTATACGACCGTCGACCTGGTCAGCCAGTATCGGGTAACCCCGGATGATCTGGTGAGCGTTGGTATCCAGAACCTGTTCAACCGTGACTACTATCCGCTCTACAGCCAGCTGCTGCGCAATAACAACAACACCAGCCACCTGCCCGCCCCGGGCACCGTGCTGACGGCCACCTATTCGCATACATGGTGAAATGAGCCAAAACCACCGGGCCAATGGCAGGCCCGGTGGCCAGCGCCGTCAAGTTTGGCCCCCGCCCACTCGTCAATCCTGCTGAACCCTCCCGCCCCGACGCTGGTCGCTAGTGAAGAGCGCACAATCGTTTGGGAGCCCTCGTGAGCGAGATCTGCATTGGTATTTCCGGCTGGCGCCATGGCCGCCCCCGCAACAAGCCCTACCCCGACGGGCTGCGGGGGCTGCCATGAACGGGACACAGCCTACCCCCAGTTGCACCCTCGACAAGGTGACCGCCGTGCACCGCCTGACGGTGCTTACCCTCAACGTGCACAAAGGCTTCACGCCGCTCAACCGCCGCTTCATCCTCCCGGAGCTGCGCGACGCGGTGCGTGCCACCGGCGCCGATCTGGTGTTCCTGCAAGAGGTACATGGTAGCCACCAGCGGCATGCCGAGCGTCACGCGACCTGGCCGCAGGCCCCGCAATACGAGTTTCTCGCCGACAGCATGTGGCCGCAGTTCGCCTACGGGCTCAATGCGGTGTATCCCCATGGCGACCATGGCAACGCGCTGCTGTCCAAATTCCCGATACGCGCCTACGACAACCTGGACGTTTCGGTGCATGGCGACGAGGAGCGCGGCTTGCTGCATTGCCAGCTCGACGTGCCAGGCCATGAACAGGTGCATGCCATTTGCGTACACCTAGGCCTGCGCGAAAACCATCGCCAGCGTCAGGTCGGCCTGCTCATGGCCTTGCTGGAGCGTCTGCCGCCAGAGGAGCCGGTCATCGTCGCCGGCGACTTCAACGACTGGCGCCTCAAAGCCGATGCGCGGCTTTCGGGGCACCTGGTCGAGGCCTTTGGCAAGCCGGCGCGCAGCTTCCCGGCCCGCCTGCCCCTGCTGCGCCTGGACCGCATTTACCTGCGCAATGCACAAACCGTCGAGGCGCGAGTGTTGTCCAGCTACCCTTGGTCGCACCTCTCCGACCATGCCCCGCTGGTAGCCGAGGTCATGCTATGAAGCCATCCTGGAGCGACGGCAACCACGTCCAACTGCTGATCAATGGCGAGCAGTACTACCCTCGCGTGTTCGAGGCCATGGCCCAGGCACGCGAAGAAATCCTCCTGGAAACCTTCATCATCTTCGACGACAAGGTCGGCCAGGCCTTGCGCCAGACACTGATCGAAGTCGCCCAGCGTGGCGTGCGGGTCGAGGTAGCGGTAGATGGCTACGGCACCGCGGATCTACCCGACGCATTCATTTCGTCCATGACCGCAGCCGGCGTGCGCTTCCACGCGTTCGATCCGCAACCACGGCTGGCCGGCATGCGCACCAACCTGTTCCGCCGCCTGCACCGCAAGATCGTGGTAGTCGACGGGCAGCGCGCGTTCATCGGCGGCATCAACTACAGCGCCGACCACCTCGGCGATTTCGGCCCCCAGGCCAAGCAGGACTATGCGGTGGAAGTTGTCGGCCCCGTGGTTGCCCAGGTGCACGCCTCCTGCTGCAGGATGCTTGCGCCGGTACTGGAAAGCGTCGGCCGGGTCGAGCCGCCAAACGCTGCCGGCCCAACCAGCGCCGTGCTGGTGGAGCGCGACAACGGTCGCCATCGCAACGACATCGAAGTGTGTTACCTGCAGGCCTTCCGCAAAGCCAGGCAGCGCATTGTCGTTGCCAACGCCTACTTCTTCCCCGGCTATCGCCTGCTGCGCGAGCTGCGCAACGCTGCCCGGCGCGGGGTCGAGGTGACCCTGATCCTGCAGGGGCAACCCGATATGCGCTGGGTCCGCGCCCTGTCGCGCCTGCTCTACAACTACTTGCTGCGCGACGACGTGCGCATCCACGAGTACTGCAAGCGCCCGCTGCACGGCAAGGTGGCGTTGGTGGATGACGACTGGTCCACCGTGGGCTCGAGCAACCTCGACCCACTCAGCCTGTCGTTCAACCTCGAAGCCAACCTGATCATCCGGGACCGCGCATTCAACCATGGCCTTTACGCTCACTTGAGCGAACTGAGCCAGGCGCATTGCAAGGCGGTAACCCTGGAACGCGCGGTGCGCGGGTACTGGTGGCGTGCGCCCTTGATCTTCCTGGGCTTCCACCTCACCCGTTATTTTCCGCGCATCGCCGGCTGGTTCCCGGCACACCGGCAACGCCTGCAGTCGCTGCAAGCAGACATCGAAGCCCCGGCCGACTACCACGAGGGCCAAACCTGATGGCCAGTCCACGCTGGAAGACCTGGGGCAAGCACCTTCTGACCGTGCTGTTCCTGGTACTGATCCCGGTGCTGCTGTTTACCCTGGCGCGCAATCTGGACTGGGGCGAGGTTCGCCAGTCGCTGCTGGCATACCGGCCCACGACCTTGGCCCTCGGCCTGTTGCTGGCCTTGTGCAGCTACCTGGTATTTGCCAGCTACGACCTGCTCGCCCGTGCCTACACCGGCCACCGGCTGCCGGCCCGCCAAGTGCTGCCGGTGGCATTCGTGTGTTATGCGTTCAACCTCAGCTTTACCACCTGGGTGGGCGGTGTAGCCCTGCGTTACCGCCTGTACGGCAGGCTGGGGCTGGATACCGCGACCATTACCCGCATCCTCACCCTGGGCCTGTTGACCAACTGGATGGGCTACCTGCTGCTGGCCGGTACGGTGTTCGCCCTGGGCCTGGTCAAACTGCCGGAAAGCTGGGCGGTCGGTTCTGGCGGCCTGCGCCTGATCGGCATGCTGATGGTGGCGGCCGCGGTGGCGTACCTGCTCGCTTGCGCATTCGCCAAGCGGCGCACGTGGAGCCTGCGGGGCCATGACGTCACCCTGCCAAGCCTGCGCCTGGCGCTGTGCCAGGTTGCGCTGGGCGCAAGCAACTGGGCGCTGATGGCGGCGCTGATCCACCTGCTGCTGCCGCCAGAGCTGATGTATCCGTCGGTGCTGGGGGTATTGCTGATCAGTTGCGTAGCGGGCGTGGTGGCGCATATTCCCGCGGGCCTTGGCGTGCTGGAGACCGTGTTCCTCGCCCTGCTCCACGGTCAGCTCGGCCAAGGCACCCTGGTCGCCGCGCTGCTGGGCTATCGGACCTTGTACTACCTGATCCCGCTGCTGTTGGCAGTGGTCACCTACCTGATCCTCGAAAAGCGTGCCAAGGCTCTGCGCCAGCAGGCCGGGCTGGCTACCGACAAACGCTGATGGGCCATGGAGCCCACGCCGGACAACGGCATGAGCACCCACGGTTCAAGCAGGAACAGCGTTGCGCGTTTATCAAGGCTTTCTGCTGTCGTCCTCAGGCGCCACATCATCGGTCCACGGCTCGCCATCCAGCGGTGCGGAGCGAGCCAGTTCGGCCTCGTCCAGGCCGATGCCGCCACCAATCTCGTGGGCCTCTACCTGGCGCAAACGCTCGTCTGCCGGGCCGTCGTCCGTTCCGGCCTCATAAGGATCACGGGCGCCGCTTTCGTCAAACAACGTATCGGGGCTCATGTCGTCGAGGGTGACATTGTCTTCGTGCAGGCTATCGCTCAGGGCCTCGCCCCCGGTCATGCCGCTTTCAGCCACACGCCGGGGCGGGAATTCCTCGTTTACCTCGCGAGCCGGGCGCTCGTCGCCGATACGGCCCTGGCGCTCATCGCGCCGCTCGCTGAAATCCAGCTCGTGGACTGAGCCCATGCGGTCTTCGGTGTCGTCGATCTCAACCTGCGGTTTTGGGTCATCGGGTGTGGACATGAACGTTCTCCGTCTGAGGGCTTCATTCGGTCGACTCTCACCGGGCGAAAATGATTCAGAGTTTCTTGAAGTAAGCCCACCGCGCACTCCCTGAGCGCGACGTACCTGTCCCCTCTCGCTGGGATTCATCGAATCTTGTAGGTGAAGGTGTTTTTGACATTGGCCACTGCCACCGCCTGCCCGTTTACCACCCGGGGCTGGTAACGGAAGCGCTTGGCCGCCGCCAGCGACGGTTTGACGAACAACGGGTGGCACTGGCCGACCACCTGCGGGTCGCTGACCTGGCCTTGTGGCGTGACCGTGTAGGCAACCGTGCATTCCCCCTCGATATTGCGGTCCAGCGCCCGCTGCGGGTAGTCCGGTGCCTCCTTGGCGATGGGCAGGTACTGCCGGCTGGCCGCCTCGGCCGCCGCACGGGCCTGGGCAGCAGCCTCTCGCACCTGTTGCTGGCGTGCCTGCTCTTGCTGCGCCAGTTGCTGCTCGCGCCGCTCAGCCTCTTCACGCTGCTTGCGGGCCAGTTCCTGTTCCTGGCGCTGTTGTTGATCGCGCTTGTGTTGCAGATCGCGTTTTTGCTGCTGCACACGCTTGAGTGCCAATGCAGCCTCATCCACAACCGGTGCCTGGGCCTTTGGCGTCGGCAACGAGGGCTTCTCGACCACAGGCTCTACCACAGGCGCGGGCGCTGGCGGCTCAGGCACTGCAACGGGTGCTGGCAAGTTCACCAGTTGGGTATGGATCACAGCCGCCGGTACCACTGCAAGCTCTGCCGTATGCGACAGGTTGAACAGCAGATAGGCCAGCCCCGCATGCAATGCCAAGGCCGCGCCAAATGCCATGCCATGGTCGCGCCAGCTGACAGTGTCAAAAGTTAGGTTGCTCATGGTCACGGCGCCTCGGTAATCAGGCCCAGGCGGCTGACACCACCGCGTTGCAGTTCGGCGATGCCGGCCACCACGGCGGCATACTCGGTGTTGCGGTCGGCGCGCAGGTACACCTGGGTCTGCGGGTCCTGGGCGACGATGGCCGCAATCTTGTCGCGCATTTGCGCGGTGTCGACAGCGCTGTCGGTCTGGCTGCTGGTATCGACCTCGCTGCCGAGGTTCCAGTAATAGCTGCCATCGGCCTTCACCGAGAGCGTGACAATCCGCTGCTGGCTGGGTGCCGGCAGCGCCTCGGCGGCCACCTTGGGCAGCTCGATCTGCACGCCCTGCACCAGCATCGGTGCGGTGACCATGAAGATCACCAGCAGCACCAGCATCACATCGATGTACGGCACTACGTTCATTTCGGCCTTCAGGCCATGTTTGCGGACGGGTCTGGCGAGCATCGCGTGTTCCTCCTCAGGCCGCTGCCGCCAGGCTGCTGGCCTGGCCTTGCAAACGCCGTTGCAGGCGACCTTGCAGTTCGTTGCCAAAGGCGTAGTAGCGGCTGATCAAGGTCTGGCTGCGCGCCGAGTAACGGTTATAGGCCATCACCGCCGGAATCGCCGCGAACAGGCCGATGGCGGTGGCGATCAGCGCTTCGGCAATGCCGGGGGCCACCGTCGACAGGGTCGCCTGCTGCACCTGGGACAACCCCAGGAACGAATTCATGATGCCCCACACGGTACCGAACAGGCCGATGTAGGGGCTGACCGAGCCGACCGTGGCGAGAAACGGCAGGCCCTGCTCCAGGCGCTCCTCCTGCTCGGCGATGGCCACCAGCAGGCTGCGTTCGACGCCTTCGAGCACACTGTCGGGCTGCTGGCCAGGTTGCAGCTGCTGGAACGCCTGGTAGCCAGAAACGAAAAGCTGCTGCAGCCCGGCATCGACGTGAGGCTGTTGTGCCTTGATGCCCTGATACAACTGGCCGACTTCGCTTTCGCGAAACTGCTTGAGAAACGCCCGGCTGTGCGCTTCGCTACGGCGCAAGCGGCTGCCACGCTGGATGATCAGGTACCAACTGAGCAGCGAGGCCAAGGCCAGGCACAGCATGACGGCCTGGACCACCAGGCTGGCTTCGCTGACCAGGCCCCAGACGGTGGTATGTTCGAGCGGGGTTGGGGTTTGCATGGGGGTGTCCTTTCAATGTGAGTCTTAGTCAAAGGCAATCAGGTTGCGGTGGCATGACAGGCGGCCGTTACTCCAGGCCCAAGGCTTCGGCCACCGCCGCCCACGGCACGTACTTGTAGTTCTGGTTGCCTTCGGGCATGCGCTTGCGACCGTCCTGCACGACCAGCAGGCCCTTGGCCCAGGGGCCGCCGAGGTTGGCCGAGGTCACTTCGAGGCCGTCGGTCTCCGAGGCGCCATCGATACCGCGCTGTGCATCCAGGCTGACCTGGAAGCTGCCACGCACCCGGTAAGGCGGTTTGGCATCGACCACCACGTAGCTGTCGTTGCCCTGGCTGGAAATCACCAGGTAATCGCCACCTTTGCCGTGGTACAGCGCCAGGCCTTCGATGTCGTCCTTGACCAGGCCACCCACACCGATCACCTCGTCCAGACGGGTCGGGCCATCACCACGTGCGTCCAGGGCCCAGACCGCAACGTCTTCTTCGCCGATGAACAGGCGCTGGTTGCGGTCGTCGGCCACGCAACCTTCCGACTGGGTCGGGGTGCTGAAACTGCGCACCAAGGTGCCAGCTGCCTGGCCGTTACTGCCGTCGAGGCGGTATTGAACAAAGCGGCCATCCTTGTCATTGGCGATGGCGTAAATAGCCGCATCGGCATCCTTGAACAGGCACAGGCCGTAGATTTCCTTCAGCTCGGTGGGCACCTGGCCGATGTCGCTCAGCTGGCCGCTGGCCGGGTCGATGGCAAACAGGTGCAGGCTGTTGCGGTCACGGTTGCTGGCCACGGCCAGGTCAACCTGACGCTCGCCGAGCTGGAAACCGCTGCGCACATCAACATTGTTCAAGCGGCCCACACGCAGGTCCTGAAGTTGCTTGCCGCGCAGGTCGTAGGCCAGCAGCCCGCCTTTCTTGTCGGTGCCCAACACCCGACTCAGTTCGGGCTGGCGGGCGTTGACCCAGATCGCCGGGTCGTCCGCCGCATCGCCAAGGCTGGGCACGCCGTCGGTCTGTACCTGTGCCTTGACCTGTACCACCGCAGGCGCAATCGGCGTTGGCGTTGGCTTCCAGCCCAGCGTCGCCAGGTGCGTGCCCTGGTCGTCGGCCAGCAACAGTTCCAGGCCCTTGTCGCTCACACGGGCGCTGACCTGTTCCGGCTCCTTCAGCCCTTGCAAGCTCAGGGCTCCATCACGCAGCCATTGTCCGGCGCGGCGCTGGTACAGGTGCAAGGCATTGGCGGCCGGGTCCAGCACCATCAGGCCGCCAGGCACCAGGGCCATGCCGGCGGCGGCCTTGGCCAGGCCGCCGAACGGTACCACCAGGTCCACCGGCTCGCGCACCAGGGGTGCTTCGGCAGCAGCTTCGTAGCGCCACAGGCCGACGTTTTCTTCGTTTACATACAGGCTATGGCTTGCGTCATCCGCCTGGCAGAACGCGCTCTGCGGCGGAAGGCTCAGGGCGCGCACATGGCGTGCCTCGGCCAGCGGCTGGCCATGTTCAGCGACCAGCCACTGCTCACCGATGCCCTCCTCGCCCACCAGGAACAGGAAGTCGTTTGCGGCGCTGTCGCGGTACAGGCACAGGCCCTCGATGGCATAGCGGGTCTTGGGCAAATAGCGAGGGGTACCCCAACCGCTTTGTGCATCGAAGCGTGCCAGCAAAGCCTGCTGGCGCCTCTTGTCGAGGGTGGCGACCAACAGGCCGGTGCCATCGGTGCGGTGGTCAAGGGTTTCGAAGCGGCCCGGCAACCCACCGAGCACACGGCCCTGGCTGTCGACCAGTTGCAGCGCCCTGGCGGTCAGTTGCAAGCGCTCAGCCTGCTTGAGCGCCGGGGTTGGGGCCAGCCACTGGCTGGCCTCGCTGTCGATGACGCTGCGCTCGAGTGTGAGGCTGGGCGCCGCGCTGGCACTGGCGTGGGCCAAGGCGACATACAGCCCCAGCATGGACAAAGTAAACATACGCATGAGCAGGCAATATCCCTGAAGGGTGCGGGTCAGAAGTGGGTGAGCGTCAGGCCGACCTTGTAGGTCGGGCCGTATTCCTCGTACTGGGCGTTGTAACGACGGTGGCCGCTGTACACGTAATAGGACTCGTCGGTGATGTTCTGCGCCTCGAAGGTCAACTGCAGTTCAGGGGTCAGGAAGTAGCCTGCCTTGAAGTCCACGTGCAGTTGGTCATCGGCATACTGGTCGTGGGCCTTGTCGTCGATGGCACCCAGCTCCAGCAGGTAGCCTGATTTGTAGTTGGCGGCCAGGCGCATGTTGAAGCGGTCGTTTTCCCAGCCGACCATGAAGTTGCCCACTGTGTCGGACTGGTTGGGCAGGTCGATGCTGCGCTTGCCGGTAGGCCCTTGCAGGGTTGCATCAGACTTGCTGAGGGTCAGGTTGGCGCCCAGCAGCAAACCGTTCCAGGGTGCCGGCAGCCAGTCGAACTTCTGCGAGTAGGCCAGCTCCAGGCCATACAGCTTGGCGCCACCACCGTTCTCGAAGGTGAGCGCTTCGTCAAAGTCCACCCAGGCGCCAGTGCCCGCCAGGTCGGTGCTGTAGATGAAGTGGTCGATGTCCTTGTAGAACAGGAACGCCGAGGCGGTTCCGGCGCGGCCCATGTAGTGCTCGATGCCCAGGTCGAAGTTCATCGACTCCAGCGGTTTGAGCTCCGGGTTGCCGAACGACGCATCGTTCTCATCGATGACAAACCCCGGTGCCAGCTGGCCGAAGGTTGGCCGTACCACGGTGTTGGTCCAGGCGGCCCGAATGGCCGTTGCCGGGGACAACTGGTAGCGCGCGTGCAGGCCTGGCAGCCAGTGGTCGTAGCGGTTGTTGCTGTTGACGTCCTCGTACACACCGTCGCGCAGGCCAGTACCCTTGGCCTCGAACCTGGTACCTTCGTAACGCACACCCGCAATCAGGCGCCAGTCACCGATATCCAGCGTGTTCATCAGGTACGCGGCGTTGATGTCCTCGCTCATGTCGAAGTCATTGATGCGCGAGGCCTCCTCATCGTAATAGGCCGCACGGTCGAGGTTGCCGATCAGGCCCTTGATTGCGCTGGCGCTGATGCCGTTGCCAAAGTTGCCCAGGGCATAGTCGACATTGCTGCCCTGATAATCGGCAAGGCTGATGTCATCGAACCCGTCATACACCCAGGTTTCGGTGTCGCTGGTCTTGTCGCGGCGGCTGAGCTTGCCGCCAAACTTGACCTGCGAGGCGTCGGCAAAATCGTAGTCGCGGGCAAGGTCCAGGCGGATGTTCTTTTCCTGGTCCTTGCCGTCAACTTTCTCCCACTCCACTTCGTCGAGGGTGAACCGGGCCGGGTCGTAGAAGTCGTTGCCCACGCTCAGCCGTGGCTTGCGCGTGCCGTCAAAGCCGGCCTCGTCAAAATCGCCGACGAACTTGGCGCCGGCAATGCCGCCCGGGTCGTGCTCGGTGGCCTGGCTATAGCCGGCCTGGGCACTGAGGGTCCACTGGTCGAGGATGCGCTCGCCACCCAGGACGTAGGACTGGATTTCCTGGGTGTCCTCGCGCGATTTCAAATCGCGCCAGCCTTCGGCCTCGCCACGCTGGCCAGAACCCTGTGGGTCGGCAAACTCCAGCCCTTCGGCGTTACGCGTTTCGGTGTCCTTGAACTTGCTGTACAGGGTACGCAGGTAGTAGCTGGAGAAGTCATCCGGCTGGTAATCGAAGTTCAGGCCCAGGCCGGTGCGCTCACGGGTAATCTGGTAGTCGCGGGCTTCGACCTCTTCCAGCCGGGCGCCGTCCTCGAAGTCCCAGTTACCACCGGTTTCGACGTTGTCCGAGCCAAACTTGCGCTTCTGCCAGCTGAACGCCGCGGCCACGCCAAAGTTGTTGGTGCCGTCACCCAGGCTGAAGCGGTCGCTGACCGCGCCGGAAAACTTCGGGCTGTCGCGGCTGACGTTGGTGTCGTGGCTGGCCTCGCCGGTAAGGGTGTAGAACAACCCGTCATGGTCGAATGCCGACAGGCTCTCCACTTCGATGGTGCCGCCGAGGGAGTTGGCGTCCATGTCCGGGGTCAGGGTCTTGACCACCGACAGCGACTGCACCAGCTCGGCGGGCAGCACATCAAGCGCCACGGCCCGGCGGTCGCCCTCGGGGGCCGGCACCAGGGTGCCGTTGATGGTCACGCTGTTAAGGTCCGGGGCGATACCGCGCACGCTGACGAAGCGGCCCTCGCCCTGGTCGCGCTCCACCGACAGCCCAGGGATACGCTGCAAGGCTTCGGCGGCATTGTCGTCGGGCAGCTGGCCGACGCCATCGGCGTGTACCACGCTTTTGATGCTGTCGGCGCTTTTCTGCTCGCGCAGCGCCTTGTCGATGCTCGCCGCCTGGCCGATCACCTCGACCCGCTCGACCGCATCTTCCGCCCAGGCTGGGGCGGTGGTAATGGCAACGGCCAACAGGCTGACCCGGAATCCGGCGTTGCGGATGTGACGAAACGGCATTGCCACCTTGAAACCCTCGCTTGCAGTGACCCGATGAACCCGGGAATGGCTGCGAACGCTAGGAAGTGTGTGTGGCACTTGCGTGACAGTGCTGGGTTGAACGGCTTGAAAACGCGGCTTTCACGCCGTTTTCGACGCCATTTGAGCCTGATATGACCTGAGGCCCGCTGCGGCCTGGCGGCGCGGGGCCGTTCCCGCCCCCCAAATCGTGTTTTTCCCTGACGATCAGCTGAGCCAAATCGACCCCCCGCCCAGTAACAGAACCGTCATCCGCCTTTGTTTCCTTTGCGCACATCACGCCTTCCGGGCTCATCGAGGAAACCCCATGCACCGCCCCCTGCTACTGGCCGCCCTGCTCTGCGCCGCACAGGCTCATGCCCAGGCCAATGACTCCGCCCCGCTCCCGCGCTCCGCCGGCCTGCCCTACGCCGCCGGCACGCTGGCCGATCGCATCGTGCTGACGCCGGGCCAGAACGCCGCCACGCAGATGGCCGTCAGTTACCGCACCGACCTGGCCCAGGCCGACGCAGTGCTGGAACTTGGCCCGGCCCTCGCCGGCCCCTCGCTGGCAGCCAAGGCCAGCCCACTGGGTGGCAGCACCCAGCGCCTGGACAGCGACAACGGCCCAGCCAACTACCACCAGGTGCGCCTGGACCACCTGCAACCGGACACCGCCTACGTCTACCGGCTCAAGGGCAGCGCGGGGTGGAGCGAGTGGCACCAGTTCCGCACGGCCAAGGCCACCTTTGCGCCGTTCTCGTTCATCTACCTGGGCGATACCCAGAACGACATCCTCGCCATCGCCTCACGCACCATTCGCCAGGCGCTGCGCAGCGTGGCGCACCCTGCCCTGGTGGTGCACGCGGGCGACCTGGTGGCATCGCGCGACGATCTTGCCCACGACGATGAATGGGGTGAGTGGAACCAGGCCGGCGGCTGGTCGTACGCTGCCATCCCGCAGCTCACCGCGTTCGGCAACCACGAGTACCTGGAAACCCTCAACCCCGACGGCAGCGAAAGCCGCAGCCTTAGCCCCCATGTACCGGCGCAGTTCGCCCTGCCGCGCAACGGCGCCCCCGGCGTGGCGGCCACCAGCTATTTCAGCGATTACCAGAATGTGCGCTTCGTGGTGCTGGACGGCACCTCGGCGCTCGACCTGGGTACCCTGCAAGCGCAGACCGGCTGGCTGGAGCACGTACTGAAAAGCAGCAAGGCCCAGTGGAACATCGTGGTCATGCACCAGCCGGTCTACACCTGTGCCCGCCCCGATGACACCGAGCCGCTCAAGGCCGCCTGGCAACCGCTGCTGGAGCGCTACAAGGTCGACCTGGTACTGCAAGGCCACGACCACTGCTACAGCCGCCTGACCCACGCTGAAGGGCGCCAGGCCACACTTGCCGTACAGCAGGCCAAACAGGCGATCGGCCCGGTGTACATGGTCTCGGTGACCGGTTCGAAGATGTACGGCCTGAACGACCGCGCCCGCCACCAGCCAGACCGCACAGCCGAGGACACCCAGCTGTACCAGACCATCGCCGTCGAGCGGGACCGCCTGCAGGTGCGCACCTATTCAGCTGACGACCAGCTGTACGATGCCTTCGATATCACGCGGGATGCCAAAGGGCGCAAATTCCTGCAGGAGCCCTCGCTGGCGCTGGCCAAGGAACGGTTCTGCGAGGCCAGCGTGGGGCCGGACGGGCTGCCGTGCACCGCACGGGGCAAGTGAGCGTCATCGGATTGAGATAAACGCCTTGCATGCTGCTCTGCCTGTGCTGGCAACGGTGCCAGCACAGGCAACACCATAATCACAGGACACCCCATGCGCCTTAGCCCCCTGTTCAAGCAGCACGCCCTGACGCTGGCCGGCCTGCTACTGGCCGCCAACGCCGGCCTGCTCGTCTACTTGGCCGCCGGCACGCTCAAAGCCTGGGCCGAGATCAACTGGATGGACGTCGCCGGCGAAGGCGGCACCTGCCTGATCCTCTGCGGCTGGCTGTTCATGCTGCTGCGTGGGCGCCCTGCGGGCCGGGTCACCCGCCTGCTTTCGCTGGGCCTGTGCTTCATCGCCTTTTCGATGTGGATGGACACCCTCGACGAATTCATCCGCCTGCCCGACGACGCAATATGGGATAACTGGCTGGAGACTGCGCCCATGCCGCTGGGCATGCTGCTGTTGACCCTGGGCATGTACCACCTGCAGCAAGAACAGCACGCCATCACCGCGCAAATGCGCAAGCGTGAGCAACTGTTCCGCGAACACCGCCTGTTCGACAAGCTCACCCCGCTTGCCGGTGCCCGGTACCTGCGCCAGCACCTGCAGCAAGCCATGGCCCAGGCCGCCAGCGAACAGCAGGCGCTGTCGCTGGTCGTGGTCGACCTGGACGATTTCAACCAGATCAACCAGCGCTACGGCCAGGAAGAAGGCGACCAGGTGCTGCAAGTGGTCGCCCAACTGCTGCTGCTTAACCTGCGCCAGCAGGACATACTCTGCCGCCTGGCCGGCGACCGCTTCGTCGCGGCGCTGCCAAACACCGGTGAGCGCCAGGCCCAGGCCATGGCCGAAGCCCTGCGCCAGAGCATCGCCCACCTCGCCCACCATACCGGTCGGCATGGCGAGCGCCTGCACCTGACAGCCACAGTGGCCAGCGTGATGGCGCTGGACGAAGACGAAGACCACGTGCTCAAACGCCTCAACTACGCCTTGGCCCAGGCCAAGAGCCGCCACGCGCGCCAGGTACAACGGGCATGAACGGTTATGACGGCGACAGCCGCTTCATCACCGCGCATCACCTGCCCGCTGCGCTGATCGACCTGGCGCGTTCGCGGCAGATCGATACCCATCACCTGCTACGCGGCTGCGGGCTGTTCTACGACGACGTGGTCAGCGGCAAGGCGCTGATCAGCCCACAGCAGTTCCTGCGCCTGATCGGCAATGCGCAGCGGCTGCTCGATGCCGACGACAGCAGCTTCCTCTATGGCCAGCGCCTGTGGCCCGGGCACCACGGTGCCGCCAGCCTGTTGCTGGAGCAGGCCGATCACCTGCTGCAGGCTCTGGAGCGCATCGAGCAATACCGCGCCCTGCTGTCCCCGCTACTCAGCCCGGTGCTGCGCCTGGATGAGCACTACCTGCACCTGTATTGGCGGGAAAGCTGTGCCATCGACGAGCAGCGTCGCTTCCTGCTGGAGGCCAGCATGACCGCAGTGGTCGCCCTTGCGCGCCGCCAGCAGCAAGAGCAATTGCCCTGGCGTTTCCAGTTCCGCCATGCCGAACCGGCCTACGTCGAGCAATACTGGGTGCACTTGGGCGATTCCCTGGCGTTCGGCTGCCCATCCACGGTGATGAGCCTGCCCCGGGAATACCTGCTGCGCGCCTGGCCGGGTGCCGGGTCGACCGCCCAGCACGTGGCACGCCAGGCCTGCGATGCACAGCTGGCAGCCTGGGGCTGGCGGGCGAGCTTTCTCGACCTGGTCTATGAGCACCTGCTTGGGCTGATTCGCCAGCCGCTGAACCTGGAACGGGTGGCCGCCGCCTTTTCCACCAGCCCCGCCTCGTTCAAGCGCCGCCTGGCCCGGCACGGGTCCAACTTCCAGGAACAACTGGACCAGGTGCGCTGCGACCAGGCGCTGTACCTTTACCAGGTCAAAGGCTACAGCAACGACGCGGTTGCGCAGTACCTGGGCTTCAGCGACAGCACCAACTTCCGCCGTTCGTTCAAGCGCTGGACCGGGCGTGTGCCGAGTGAACTGGAAGCCTTGTGGGGCTGATGCTCAGGACCGTAGAGGCAAAATTACCAGCGTAAAAAGCGCGGCCCTAACGCCGCCCCCACAGCGGTCGGCACCAGCATCCCCAGTACGTACCACAGCCCCCAGAACGGCACAGCCATTTCCGGGCAATGCAGGCAATAAGCCAGAGTGGCCGTGGCACCTGCAAGCAAGCCGCCAGCAGCACCCGCCTGCCGCAGGCGGGTGGGGGCCAGGCCACGCATCGCCCAGAACACCGCGATAAAAGTAGGTACCGAGAGCAAGGTGATGTTCAGCGGGCAGGTGCGCCAGGTGCGGCCAAGTAGCAGGTCCGCCCGGGCGTCCACCGGTGCGCCCAGCAGGCTTGCCAGCGCGCCCAGCCAGACCAGCAGCAGCGGCAGCCCCAAAAGGGCCCACAGCAGGCCCCCCTTCACCCCAGGCCTGGCCAGCCGCTGAGTCAGCCACAGCGCCAGCAACGCCAGGCTACCGGGCAGGGCCAGCTTGGCCCAGAACAGCGGGGTGTTCGCAACCTGCGCCAGGTCGCCACGCACGCCGAACATGGCCACCGTCAGCAGTACCGCGCCCAACCCGCCGCCCAGCAGCGCCAGCAACAAGCGCCGAGCCAGCGCGTGGCGGTCCACCGGCCCTTCCCCGGCCGCCAGCAGGGCAATCAAGTCATCGGTCTTCATCGTCGCCCTTGCCTCCTATCAGCTTGGCCAGTGCCTTCAGGCCCCGGTGGATGCCCACTTTCACCGCCGAACTGGAAAGACCGGTCATGCGCGCGGTCTCTTCCACCGACAACCCCTCCAGTTTGACATGGACGATGGGCAGCCGCTGGCGCGCCGGCAACTGCCCCAGAAGCTTGCCCAGGTCGCGGGTGGCCTGGGCCTGCTCTTCCTCGCCGGGCGCGAACAGATCGCTGTCATCAGTCAGTGCGTCATGCAACGCGCCGTGGCGAGCGTAGCTGCGATAGTGATCCGCCAGCTTGTAGCGGGCAATGGCTTGTACCCAGGCGGTTAACGGTTGCAGCGCCTGGTAGGTATGGCGGGCGTTGTGCACCGCCAACAACACCTCTTGCAGCAAGTCTTCGACATCGGCGGGGCGCTGCCCCAGGCGCCGCAGCAAAAAGCCACGCACATGCGTCGCCAACGCCGCCAAAAATGCCCGATAGGCCGCTGCATCGCCCGCCAGCCCTTGTAGCAGCAACGCCTGTAGCTGGGCCTCGCGCGTGCTGAGCGCCTGCTGATAAGGAGTAGTTCGTAGCATCGGCCACCCGGGTTACACCCAACGTGAAAGTTTTCCATTCAACGCGTGCCGCCTTCATACGGTAGGCGACTGGCACACCGCCGGAAAAATTTTTCCAGGTGCTGTAACCCGTTCAACCCACCCTGCGAACTACTCCATGAGCCGCCGGTAAATCACCACGGCCCCCACTTCCCGGAGACACATCATGAAAACCCTCGCCCTCGCCACTGCCGCACTCGCCCTGGCTTCGCTGGCCGGTGTCGCCATGGCCGCTGACGCGACCACCACAACCACCACCGGCGCCGCCATGGAAAAATGCTACGGCGTCGCCATGGCTGGCAAGAACGACTGCAAGGCCGGCGCCGGTACCAGCTGCGCCGGCAGCGCCAAGAAGGACTACGACGGCATGCACTGGAAGAACGTACCCGCCGGCACCTGTACCTCCATCAAGACGCCCAATGGCATGGGCTCGCTGACCCCGCTCAAGTCCTGAGCACAGGCCGCCGATCATGAACGGGACTTATCGTTTAGGCGCCGGCCTTGGGTTGAAGGCTGAGCACTATGCCGACGCATGGGCGTGCCGGGCCGACGGGCTGTGGTTCGAAGTGCACCCGGAAAACTACATGCTCGGCGGCCCACGCATGGCCTGGCTGCAACGCATGGCCGAACAGCATCCGCTGTCGCTGCACGGTGTCGCGCTGTCGCTGGCGGCAGACGCCCCGCCGGATGAAACGCACCTGCGCCGCCTGCGGGCGCTGATCGACCAGGTACAGCCGGCGTTGGTGTCGGAGCACCTGGCATGGTCGAGCTGGCACGGGCAATACCTCCCCGACCTGCTGCCGTTCCCTCGCAGCGGCGAGGCCTTGCTACGTATCAGCGACAACGTGCAGCGCACCCAGGAGGCGCTGGGGCGCAGCATCTCACTGGAAAACCCCAGCCACTACCTGCCCATGGAAGGGCACGACTGGGACGAAATCGACTTTCTGGGCGAATTGGTGCGGCGCACGGGGTGCGGCTTGTTGCTGGACGTCAACAACGTGCACGTCAGTGCCCACAACCTCGGGTTCGACGCCGCAGCGTACCTGGCGCGTTTCCCGGCCCAGGCCATCAGCGAAATCCACCTGGCTGGCCACAGCCAAGACGCCCAGGCCAGCCTGCTGATCGACTCCCATGACGCCGCAATCGCTGCGCCGGTCTGGGCCTTGTACCAGCAGTTGCTTGCCCGCATCGGCCCGCGCCCGACGCTGATCGAGCGTGACGGCAACCTGCCCGCGTACAGCGAGTTGCTGGCCGAACGCGACACCGCCCAGGCGCTGCTCGACAGCGTAGGAGCATGACCATGACGCTTTCCCTTGGCCAGTTTCAGGCCGCCTTCGTCGAAGCGCTGTATCACCGCCCTGCCCCACAGCTGGCCGCGCTGACCGGGCATGCTGCCTTTGCGGTGTACCGCAACACCGTGCTCGCGGGTTGCGTCGACGCTCTGCGCGCAAACTTCCCCAGTGTCGAAGCGCTGACAGGCCCGGCCTGGATGCAGGACGCCGCTGCCGCCTATGCCCAACGCACGCCCCCCGACGACCCGCGGCTGATCCAGTACGGCGCGGCCTTTGCCGACTATCTCGAACAGATGCAGGCCCAGCATGGCCTGCCGTACCTGGCCGACGTCGCACGCCTGGACTACGCCTGGTGCGAGGCATTCAGCGCCCCTTGCGAGCCCTGCCTCGCGCTTGCCGACCTGGCCGGCATGACGGCCACCGACCTGGCGAACAGTTACCTGGCCCCACGCAGCAGTGTGCGCTGGCGCTGGTTCGCACGGCACCCGGCGTTCAGCCTGTGGTGGCACAGCCGCGAAGGCTTGGCGTGGCCGCACGACCAGCCCTGGGTCGCCGAAGGTGCTGTGTTCAGCGGCACCGCCGAAGGTGTCGTGCAGCAAGCACTGGAGGCCGGTGGCTGCGCCTTTCTCGATGCCTGCGCCCAAGGTCTGCCTTTGGAACAGGCTTCACAGGTTGCACTCGCGAGCCAACCCGACCTGGACTTCACCGACCTGCTCGGCCGGCTGCTGGCAGCCCAGGCCTTCCGTCCACTTGCATTCGCCTGAAGGTAGCACCATGGACATCCTCCACGTCACCCGCCCCGACAAAGGCCTGCGCCAACGCTGGAACCACCTCGCCGATCGAGTACAGCTGCTGCTCAGCGACACCCTGCTGTGCCTGGTGGCGCGCATGGCCATCGCCTCGACCTTCTTCCTGTCCGGGCGCACCAAGGTTGAAGGGTTTCTCAGCATTACACCCAGTACCTATAACCTGTTCCAGAGCGAGTATGCCCTGCCGCTGGTTTCCCCCTGGCTGGCGGCCCACCTGGCCACCTATGCCGAACACCTGTTCCCCCTGTTGCTGGTGCTTGGCCTGTTAACCCGGCTGTCGGCGCTGGCCCTGCTGGGCATGACCACGGTGATCGAGATTTTCGTCTACCCGGATGCCTGGCCGACCCACCTGACGTGGGCAGGCTTGTTGCTACTGCTGATCGCACGGGGCGCCGGTGCGTTGTCGCTGGACCGGGCCATGGGGCTGCGGTGAACCTCTAGCGGTGGGCCGGTTCGTCGGTCCGCGGCCCCACGCTTTTTTTGAACTCCATGTGCAGGCGCCCTCTCCCAATCAAGAGACCGCGAACCGTTCCGGAGCCCGCCATGGCCAAGCCCCTGCAGGAGTACCAGCGCAAGCGCGACTTCAGCGCCACGCCCGAGCCGGCCGGCAAACGCGCGCATCCACGGCCGGCTCACGGGTTGCAGTACTGCATCCAGAAGCACGATGCCAGCCACCTGCACTACGACTTTCGCCTGGAACTGGATGGCACCCTTAAAAGCTGGGCGATACCCAAGGGCCCGTCCCTCGACCCCAAAGTCCGCCGCCTGGCCGTGCATGTAGAAGATCACCCGCTGGACTATGCCAGTTTCGAAGGCCACATCCCCGAAGGCCACTACGGCGCCGGCGACGTGATCGTGTGGGACCGGGGGCTCTGGGAGCCCGAAGGCGACCCGCGCGAGGCCTATGCCAAGGGCAAGCTGCGCTTTCGCCTGCAAGGTGAAAAGCTGTCGGGTGTCTGGAACCTGTTTCGTACCCACCTGGCTGGCAGGAAGGAGCAGTGGATGCTGGTCAAGTCCCACGATGGCAAGGCCCGCAGCGAATCGGACTACAGCATCGTCGAAGCCCTGCCGGACAGCGTACTGAGCGACCGCACACTTGTACCCCGCCGCCCAGCCAAGGCGGCGTCCTCGGCGCGCAAGCGCAAGCCCAGCCCTGGCGCGCTACCGGACATGCTCCAACCACAGTTGGCAACCCTGGCCGATTCGCCCCCCAACGGTGACTGGCGGTACGAGGTGAAATTCGATGGCTACCGCATGCTGGCCCGCATCGACGGGGACGATGTGCGCCTGTTCACCCGTAATGGCCATGACTGGAGTGCAAAGCTGCCCCATCAGGTGGCGGCGCTGAAAGCGCTGGGGCTCGATTCGGCCTGGCTGGACGGCGAAATGGTGGTCGCGGACGAAAGCGGCGTGGCCGACTTCCAGGCCTTGCAGGCAGCGTTTGACAGCGAGCAGGACGATGACATTACCTACTACATGTTCGACCTGCCCTACCTCGGCGGCAAGGACTTGCGCGAATTGCCCGTACAAGACCGGCGGGCGACCCTGGCCAAGCTGCTGGAGCACAACGCATCGGCCATCCTGAAGTTTTCCGACGCCTTCAACCAGCCGGTCGACGCGCTGCTCGACAGTGCCTGCCGGCTTGGGCTGGAAGGCCTGATCGGCAAGCGCGCCGACAGCCCCTACGTTGGCCGGCGCAGCAGCGACTGGATCAAGCTCAAATGCAAGCAACGCCAGGAGTTCGTGATCGTCGGCTACACCGCGCCCAAGGGCAGCCGCCAAGGCTTCGGCGCCCTGCTGCTGGCGCTGCACGACACCGACAGCGGCCAGTTGCGCTACGCCGGCAAGGTGGGCACCGGCTTCAGTACCGCCACGCTGGAAAGCATCCTTACCCGACTGAAACCCCTGCACACCGCCAAGCCGCCCCTGCCTGAGCCCCCCAGCGGTGCCGATGCGCGGGGCGTGCACTGGCTAAAGCCCAAACTGCTGGCCGAAGTCGCCTACGCCCAGATGACCCGTACAGGCATCGTGCGCCACGCGGTGTTTCACGGGCTGCGCGACGACAAGCCCGCCACTGCCATCGCCCTGGAACGCACCATGCCGGCAAACACCGCAGCACACGCAGGGCCCAAGGGCTTGGGCAACCTGCGCCTGACCCACCCCGACCGAGTGATCGACAAGACCAGTGGCACCAGCAAGCGCCAGGTCGCGCAGTATTACGCCCAGGTCGCCGACTGGCTGCTGCCACAGCTCGAACACCGCCCCGTGGCGCTGGTCCGCGCCCCGGAAGGCCTGGACGGCGAGTTGTTCTTTCAGAAGCACGCGGGGCAGTTGCACATCCCCGACGTGATCAACTACACCAAGGCCCAGGCCGGCCAGGCGGCAATGGTGCTCAACAGCGCCGACAGCCTGTTGGGCGCAGTACAGATGAACATGCTTGAACTGCACACCTGGAACGCCACCGACAAGACCTTCGACAGGCCGGACCGCTTCATCCTCGACCTGGACCCCGACCCGGCACTGCCATGGAAGGCCATGCTCGAGGCCACCCAGCTGACCCTCACCCTGCTCGATGAGCTGGGCCTGAAGGTGTTTCTGAAGACCAGTGGTGGCAAAGGCATGCACCTGATCGTGCCGCTCACCCGTCGGGCCGGCTGGGAGGAAGTAAAAGACTTCAGCCATGCCATCGTCAAACACATGGCAGGCCTGTTCCCGGACCGCATCAGCGCGGTCTCCGGCCCTAAGAACCGGGTCGGGCGCATCTTCATCGACTATCTGCGCAACGGCAAAGGCGCTACCACCGTGGCCGCCTATTCGCTGCGCGCCCGCGAAGGCCTGCCAGTGTCGGTGCCGATCTGGCGCGAGGAGCTGCCCCGGCTCAAGGGCGCCAATCAGTGGAATATCGGCAACTTACAGGCGCGGCTTGCGCAGGTGGACGACCCTTGGGCCGAATTGGGCTCGACCCGGCAGTCGATCACCCTGCGCATGCGCAAGCAACTGGGGATCGCATGATGGACTTCGCCCACCTCGACCGCCTGCTGCACCGCTTCGGTACCCGTTCGCGGGCCATTGACCTCGACCCTTTGTTGCCAGAACTGCTACAGGCACTGCGAGCAGAACAGCTCGACCTGCTACCCCTGCCTGGCCATGGACACACCCTCGAGCGCTGGCAGGCCTTGGCGCGGGTCGCCGGTTGCGATCTTGGCCTTACCAAGCTGTATGAAGGCCACACCGATGCCTTGGCCATCCTCGCCGAGTGCGGCGCCGCCCAGCATGCCCACGGCGGTATCTGGGGCATGTGGGCCGCTGAACCGCCGGATGCCAGGGCTCGCATTGTTGCGCGGCAGGGCGAGCGGGTTCGACTGCAAGGCCGCAAGGCATGGTGCTCGGGCGCGCTGCAGATCGACCGGGCTTTGCTGACCGCCTGGGAAAACGACCAGCCACAGCTGGTGGCCGTCGAACTGTCACACCCCAGCCAACGTATTCAGACCGCGCACTGGCAAGCCGTGGGCATGGCCAGTACCGCCAGTGTCACCGTCGAATTCGACGACTCGCCGGGGCTGGCCGTCGGCGCACCCGGTCAATACCTGTCCCGCCCTGGCTTCTGGCACGGCGGCGCGGGTATCGCTGCCTGCTGGTACGGCGCGGCCGAGGCATTGGCAGGCTACCTGCGCGAGCACTGCTGCAAACCTCGGCCCGATCCTCATGCCGATGCGCATCTAGGGGCAGTCGATGCGGCCTTGTACGGTGCCCGTGCTGCCCTTCGCGAGTGCGCCGCGTGGATCGACCAGCACCCCAAGGACGACGCCCGTTTCGAGGTGTGCCGAACCCGCGCCCAGGTCGAACAGGCGGTCGAGCAGGTCATTCAGCATGTTGGCCACGCCCTAGGGGCCACACCTTTCTGCCGCAGCCGCCATTTTGCCCGGCTCAGTGCCGACCTGCCGGTGTACCTGCGCCAGAGCCACGCTGAACGCGACTTGGCCGAGCTGGGCCGGCAAGTGGCCCGCATACCGACAGGAGCATGGCAGCTATGAACGACAACCTGATTGATGCGGCCACGGGCACGCCGTGGAATGACTGGCAACATTCCGCGCACCTGGCACGCGCCACCTGGCTGGCGCCAGAGCAACTGTGCCCACCTGGCCGACGCTTGGTGTTACTGGCCCCGCACCCCGACGACGAGGTGCTCATGGCCGGCGGGCTGCTTTCCAGCTTTCACGGGCGCGAACAGGACCTGGTGCTGATTTCCGCCACCAACGGCGAAGGCAGCCACCCGCATTCCCCCCACTGGACCGAGCAGCGCTTGCGTCACCAGCGCCCACTGGAAAGCCGGCATGCCTTGCAGCAACTGGACCTGGACCTCAACCGCCTGGACTGGCGGCGGCTCAACCTCAAGGACGGCGCACTGCCCCGCGACGAAGCCTTCCTGGTCCGCCACCTGGAGCAATTGCTGGAGCCCGACGACCTCTTGCTGACCACCTGGCGTGGCGACGGCCACTGCGACCATGAGGCCGCAGGCCGCGCCGCTGCCCAGGCAGCCCAGGCGCGCGGGGCACAGCTGGCCGAAGCGCCGGTGTGGGCCTGGCACTGGGCCGCACCCGACGACCCTCGCCTGCCCTGGTCGCGGGCGCATCGCCTGCAAGTCGACGAAACGCGCCAGGCCCGCAAGCGCGAGGCCTTGGCTGCCCATACCAGCCAGTTGCAGCCCGATGGCGACCGCCCGCCCGTGCTGCCGGCGCATTTGCAGGCGTGCCTGCTGCAACCGTTTGAACTGGTCTTCCTGTGATGGAGCCGCCATGAGCCTCGATGCGCAATACTTCGCCAACCTGTACGCCGAAAGCGATGACCCCTGGGCGTTTCGCACCCGCTGGTACGAACGCCGCAAGCGCGACCTGCTGCTGGCCAGCCTGCCTCGTCAGCGCTATGAGCGCGTGTTCGAGCCGGCCTGTGCCAACGGCGAACTGAGCGTGCTGTTGGCCGAGCGCTGCGCCAGTTTGCTGTGCCAGGACATCGACCCGACCGCCGTGGGGTTGGCACGCCAGCGCTTGGGTACTGCGCACCACGCCCATGTCGAGCAAGGGCACCTGCCGGGCGATTGGCCTGGCGGGCAGTTCGACCTGATCGTGCTCAGCGAAATCGGCTACTACCTCGACCCCACCGCTTGGCTGCAGGTGATCGAGCAATCAGTGGCCAGCCTCGCGAGCGATGGCGCCCTGCTCGCCTGCCACTGGCGCCACCCCATTGCCGGCTGCCCGCAAGATGGCCGCGAGGTTCATGCCCTGCTGGCAAGGCACCTGCCGTTGTATCCGCTGTTGCGTCACGAAGAGGCGGACTTTTTGCTCGAGTACTGGACGTGCCAGCCCAGCCTGGTTGACCTGAATGAGCCCTGCCCATGATCGCCGTCATCATTCCCGCCCACAACGAGGCCCGCCGCCTGGGGCACTGCCTCAAGGCAGTCAAAGCTGCGCGTGCGCGCGCTGAGGCGGCGGGCCTGGCTGTCGAGGTGCTGGTGGTACTGGACCGTTGCAGTGACAGCAGTGCGCGCGTGGCCCGACGCCACGGTGTGCATACCCTTGAAGTGGATGCAGGCAATGTCGGCGTCGCCCGGCGAGCTGGTGCGGCGTGGATGATCGCCCGCGGAGCCCAATGGCTGGCGTGCACCGACGCCGACAGCCGCGTCCCGCAGCACTGGCTGACATCACAGTTGCAATGGCACGCCGATGCGGTGTGCGGCACAGTACACATCGAGCGTTGGCAACCCTGGCAAAGCATTGCTGTGCGCCGGTTGTACCGCAGCCTTTACCAGGCCCGTGAGGGGCATCGGCATATTCATGGCGCCAACCTCGGTGTGTGCGCCAAGGCCTACGAACGCGTTGGCGGGTTCCAGCCACTGCCGGCCCACGAGGATGTTCAGCTGGTGCTAGCCCTGCAAGCCAGTGGGGCGCAGATCGTCTGGACCGCCGAGCACAGCGTAGCGACCAGCAGCCGGGGTGATAGCCGGGCAAAGCAGGGGTTCGGGGACTACCTCACGGGCCTGGAAGGGCAGGTGTGACAACCTGACGGGTATCCCGCTTCATGAGGCTTTGCGCGGTCGCTTGGTCGCCGGTTTTGCGCCCTTGGCCTTGCCGCCGAGGCTACGTTTGAGCAGTTCGGTAAGGTCGAGGATATCTGCGCCTTTCTCTACGCTGGCGCCCTCCCCTTTGTCCACCGTCTCGATCTTGCCCTTGCTGGCCTTCTCTTCCACCAGGTCGAGAATGGTCTGGCGAAACGCATCGTGGTACTCGTCCGGGGCCCATGACCCACTCATGTCTTCGACCAGGCGTTTGGCCATACCCAGTTCACGCTTGTCGACCTTGGCATCGGTCACGCTCTTGTCCAGTTCCAGGGTTTCAACGCTGCGCACCTCTTCGGGCCAGCGCAGGGTGATCAGCACCAAGGCGCCTTCCAGTGGCCGCAGCAGCGCCAGGTGCTGGCGGGTATGCAGCACCACCGTGGCCAGGGCCACCTTGCCAGTGCTCTCCAGCGTGTCGCGCAGCAATGCATACACTTTGCCGCCGCGGCGGTCGGGGCTCAGGTAGTAGGGTGTGTCAAAGTGCTGCAACGGAATTTCGCCAGCCTGCACGAACGAGAAAATATCGATGGTCTGGGTCGCTTCAGGGCGAGCATCGCGAATCTCCTGCTCACTGATCACCACGTAGCGGCCTTTCTCGTACTCCACGCCCTTGACGATGTTGTCCTTGTCGATTTCCTTGCCGGTGACCTTATTCACCCGCTTGTAGCCCACTGGCTCCATGCTGCGCTTGTCGAGCCAGTCAAAATCGACCCGCTCGGAGCTCACCGCAACGTTGAGCGAAACGGGAATGTGCACCAGCCCGAAACTGATCGCGCCTTTCCAGATAGCCCGCGCCATGTCTACCTCCTTTGGGTTACCAGCGAACGGAGCCCTTACAGAAACTGACTGGCGACGGGTGCGAAGGTTTAGTTTGGTTGCACGACGACAACGGGGCCTGACCCGATTGCGAGCAGCCGAGCCATCATGCCGGCGGTCCCTGAAAGCGATGTCGCTGGGCACCACATCCAGGCTATGCAGGCTCTGCTCGATCATCAGCCGGAAAGCCTTCAGCCGCAGGTGCCTTGGCCGGTGGTTGTCCGGTTTCGGCATAATGCCAGTCAGTTAAGCAATTGGGGCCGCTTTGCGGCCCATCGCCGGCAAGCCAGGCTCCCACAGGTACAGCGCAATGTTTGAGGGGTGCACCGTACCTGTGGGAGCCTGGCTTGCCGGCGATGGGCTGCGCAGCAGCCCCAAATTGCTTGACTGAGCGGCATCACGGTTTCGGCAGTGAACACGCGGGTGAATTGCCGTGGGCTCAGGTGAGAACCTGGACCCAATCGAGGCGACCAGGCCACGGGCGCTTCACACCATTTTCACCGCAAACGAGAAAGTCTTACTCCACTCAGGCTGTTTTTTGAGTGAATCGAAACGAATAGTCTGAAGCCACTTTTCGCATCCCCAAGAGGCAACGCCAATGAAGGCAGTCGTTTACACCCAGCCCGGTCTACCGATCCACGACCCACAATCGCTCTATGACGCGGAACTGCCCACGCCAAAACCAGGTGCCCGTGACCTGCTTGTCGAAGTCAGGGCAATTGCCGTCAACCCGGTGGATACCAAGATCCGTGCAAGCCGTGGTGGTGAGCAACCGCAAGTGCTGGGCTGGGACGCTGTTGGTGTCGTCCGCGAGGTAGGGCCAGAGGTCACGTTGTTCCAACCGGGCGATGAGGTTTTCTACGCCGGTGCCATTGACCGCCCTGGCAGCTACAGCGAGCTTCATGTGGTGGATGAACGCATTGTCGGGCATAAGCCCCGCAGCCTTGACAACGCAAGTGCCGCGGCCTTGCCGCTCACCTCCATTACCGCCTGGGAACTGCTGTTCGACCGCCTGGGCGTTGAAGAAAACGGCGGCAAGCACCAAAGCCTTCTGGTGGTGGGTGCTGCCGGCGGGGTTGGCTCGATTCTGGTTCAACTTGCCCGCAAGCTCACACAGCTTACGGTCATCGGCACCGCCTCACGGCCCGAAACCCAGGCCTGGGTCCAGCAAGCGGGAGCCCACCATGTGATCGACCACTCCGAGTCGATTCCACTTCAGTTGGAAGCGCTCAAGCTGGGGCCGGTCGACTACGTCATCAGCCTGACCCACACTGATACGTACCTTGCACAACTGGTGGAGGTGCTTCGCCCACAAGGCAAGCTCGCGCTGATCGATGACCCGGCGCAACTGGATGTCATGCCGCTCAAGCGCAAGTCGCTTTCACTGCACTGGGAGCTGATGTTCACGCGCTCGCTGTACAAGACCGAAGACATGATCAAGCAGCACCAATTGCTCGAACGTGTTTCGCAACTGGTGGATGATGGCACGCTCAAAACGACCTTGGGCGAGCACTACGGCACGATCAACGCCGAGCACCTCAAGCGCGCCCACGCCATGATCGAGAGCGGCAAAGCACGCGGCAAGATCGTGTTGGAAGGTTTCTGACGCCCTGTCACGCGCCCGATGGCCACGCAGCGCGGCCTGACACTGCATTCACGCCCTCCAGCGTCGCAAACGAAATGTCCTTCGCCGTGAGCAGGAAATCACTCATGTAAGGCACTTCGAGCATGTCGCTGCGTACTGCCGCGAACAGGGTGGCCTGCAACCCTGCTTCGCCCAGGCGCTTGGCCAGTACATAGCCGCGGGAGGTGTACTCATGCACCGCCCAGTTCGGCAGGCAGCAAACACCACGGCCGCTGGCCACCAACTGCATCATCATGACGGTCATTTCTGCGGTACGTACCTGGGCAGGTTCGATGTCGGCCGGGTCGAAGAAGCGGGTGAAGATGTCCAGGCGGTTTCGCTCGATCGGGTACGTGATAAGGGTTTGGCTGGCAATGTCGCCAGGTTGCAGATAGGGCTTTTCGCGCAAGGGGTGATGCTTGTCGATGGCCAGCATGGCCTCGTACCCGAACAGCGGCACGTAGGTGATACCCGGCAGGGTCACCGGGTCGGACGTCACCACAAGGTCAAGGTCGCCCCGCTCCAGGGCCGGCAGCGGCGCGAACGACAACCCCGATGCCAAGTCCAGCTCCACGTCCGGCCAGGCGCAGCGAAACTCGTCCAGCGAAGGCATCAGCCATTGATAGCAACTGTGGCACTCGATGGCGATGTGCAGCCGGTCGGCCGTGCCGCCAGCCAGCTTGCTCAGGTTGCGCTCCGTTGTACGGATCAGCGGCAGCACCTGGTCGGCCAGTTGCAACAGCTTGAGCCCCGCAGTGGTGAAGCGTACCGGTTTGGACTTGCGCACAAACACGGGCATGCCAACGCGGGTTTCCAGCTCCCGGAACTGGTGCGAGAGCGCCGACTGGGTCAGGTGCAGGCGCTCGGCGGCCTCGGGCAGGCTGTCCGTTTCGCGCAAGGCATGGAGTGTGCGTAGGTGTCTCAAGTCAATCATGAGCAGAAGGCAACGCTCACACCGCGCCAGGCGCGGCAAGGTTGCAATATTGTCCTTTGAAATACAGCAAGGGTTGCGTCGCCACAGCGTCCTGCACGTTCAACGCTTTCACCTCACCCACCACGATCAAATGATCACCGGCAGCGTGTTCGGCGTGAATCTCGCAGTCGAGCCAATGCAGGCTACCGGCAATGACCGGGTTACCCAGCGGCGACACCTGCCAATCGACACCCTGCCACTTGTCAGTGCCCTTGCGGGCAAACTGGTTGGACACGCCGACCTGTTCACCCGAAAGGATATTGACTGCGAATCGGCCCGCCCTACGAATACCGGGATAACTGGCCGAACTGGACATCACACTGAATGACACCAGCGGTGGGCTCATCGACACGCTGTAGAAGGACTGGCAGGTAAAACCGATCGGATTGCCGTCGATGAGCGATGTGATCACCGTGATGCCCGATGCGTAGTGCCCGAGTGCCTCGCGAAAGCTCAAGGGCCCGATGGCAGTACTGGAAAGTGACATGGTAGGTCCTGATGTTCGGGTGCGTTTAACTGGCCGAGAGCTCTCTGCGGACGATTTCTGCACCCGCACTCAACGCCCTGAGCTTGCCGCTGGCGACCCGACGCGGTAACGGCGCCATGCCACAGTTGGTGCAAGGATAAAGCTTGTCTGCCTCTACAAATTGCAATGCCTTGCGTAAGGTATTGGCAACTTCCTCGGGTGTTTCAATGGTGTGGTTTGCCACGTCAATCGCGCCTACCATCACCTTCTTGCCTCGGATCAGCTCAAGCAGGTCCATGGGGACATGGGAGTTATGGCATTCCAGCGAGATGATATCGATACTGGACTTTTGCAGTTTGGGGAACGCTTCTTCATATTGCCGCCACTCTGACCCCAAGGTCTTTTTCCAGTCGGTGTTGGCTTTGATGCCGTAGCCGTAGCAGATATGCACCGCGGTTTCACACTTGAGACCTTCGATGGCCCTTTCCAGGGTGGCAACACCCCAGTCGTTCACCTCGTCAAAGAAGACATTGAACGCGGGCTCATCGAACTGAATGATGTCAACACCGGCAGCCTCCAGCCCCGGGCTTCCTGGTTGAGGATTTTGGCAAATTCCCAAGCCAGTTTTTCGCGGCTCTTGTAATGGCTGTCATACAGCGTATCGATCATGGTCATGGGGCCTGGCAGCGCCCATTTGATGGGTTGGCTGGTCTGTTGACGCAAGAACCTGGCATCTTCGACAAACACCGGTTTTTTCCGGGCAACAGCGCCCACTACCGTCGGTACGCTCGCATCATAACGATCACGGATCCTGACGGTTTCGCGGTGCTCGAAATCAACGCCGCTCAGGTGCTCAATGAAGGTCGTCACAAAATGTTGGCGCGTTTGCTCACCATCACTGACGATATCAATGCCTGCGTGTTGCTGCTCCTGCAATGACAAGCGCAAGGCATCCTGTTTGCCTTCGATCAAGGCCTCATCTTGCAGTTTCCAAGGTGACCAGAGCGTTTCGGGTTGTGCGAGCCAGGAGGGTTTAGGCAAACTGCCGGCAGTCGAAGTGGGTAACAGCTTTTTCAAGAAAAAAGACCTTATATATTCAATTAATCAGCAGGCATTTATCAGCAGGTGTAACGGGCGGACCACTGCTCAAGCATCGCGTGGTGCGGTTTGATAAAGTGCTCCTCGACAAACCGCCCCTGCTCGATGGCCAACCGGCTCCGCTCCTCGCGGTCGTAGACGATACGCGTCAGTGAGTAGTCCTGATGCTGCAAGCTGGGTTGATAGCACTTCCCTGCGGCAGAGTTCGCATTGTAGATTTCGGGCCGATAGATTTTCTGGAACGTGTCCATGGTGCTGATGGTGCTGATCAGTTCAAGGTTGGTGTAGTCACTGAGCAAATCACCGGAAAAATAGAAGGCCAAAGGCGCAACACTGTTTGGCGGCATGAAGTAACGCACCTTCAAGCCCATTTTTTCGAAATAGGTATCCGTCAGGGAATATTCATCCTGCTGGTATTCAAAACCCAACACCGGGTGCTGATTATCCGTTCGATGGTAGGTCTTGCTGCTGGAAACGCTCAGGCAAATGACCGGTGGCTTGTCGAAGTGCTGCTGATACGTGCTTGAGTTCACGAAACGCTTGAACAGCTTGCCATGCAGCTCTCCGAAATGCTCTGGCGTGCTGAAGACAGGCTGGTTGGCATTGTGCCCCAGCAGCAGCACGCTGAAATCGTAATCCCGCACGTAAGAAGAAAAGTTATTCCCAACCATGCCCGCGATGCGCTCGCCGGTTTGTCGGTCAATAATGTTTGTTTTCAATATTTCAATCAGGGGCAGCGCGGGGTCACTGCTGTCGGCATCGATACTCATCTCGACAGAAATAATATCAAGCACGACGGCGTAGCGGTCCCCGTTGGGGTTATCCCAATGCGCCAGCGCGTTGAAGCGGTTATTGATCATCCCCAGGGTGCTGCGCAAGTTTTCTTGCCGGCTCGCGCCCCTCGCCAGGTTGGCAAAGTTGGTGGTGATGCGCGTGTTCTCGGAGGGCTGATAATGCTCGTCGAAACGTATGCTCTTGATGGAAAACTTGAAGTCTTTATTCGTCATGACCGGAAGCCTGCTCAAATATCCATATTCTCTATAATTGGCCTGTATTTTAGGTTGGGGGGCTGACCGAGGGAACTGAATTGAATTCACAGAACCTTTAGCCATGCTCATGACGCGCATGGGAAATAAACGAAAGATGATCAGCCAAACGGTCATGGCGAATCGCCTTGAGGGGGCTATCGTTGGTTTTCTGGGCAACGGCTAGCGAGCGAGGGCGGTGCCATGAACACCAGTGATCTACTCGAACAATTACTTCGGGCCGGGCAAGGCGCGCAAACGCGTCAAGGCAGCGGCGGCATGTCGTGGCAAGACGGCCTGGGTGGCTTGGGCGGCTTGCTGGGTGGGCTGTTGGGTGGCCGTGGCGGCAGTGCCTCGGGCGGCTTGCCCCAGGGGCGCTCCGCCGGTGGCACTAATTTCGCAGCCCTGGCGTCGTTGGGCATGATGGCCTTCCAGGCCTATCAAAGCTGGCAGTGCAGCCAGGCGGCGGCCCCGCAACAAGCGGTACGCACGGTTGATCAGTTGTCCGGCCCCGAGGCCGAGGACCACAGCCATGCAATCTTGCGCGCACTGATTGCGGCCGCCAAGGCAGACGGCCGCATCGACCAGCAGGAAGAACAGTTGATCTACGCCGAAATCAAACGTCAAACCAGCGACCCGCAACTGCAGCAATGGCTGGATGAAGAAGTCAGCAAGCCACTCGATGTTGCCGAAGTGGCCCAGTCGGCCCGGGACCCGGCCATGGCCGCCGAAATGTACCTGGCCAGCGTGATGCTGGTGGATGACCAGCAGGACGCGGAGCGCGCCTACCTTGACGAACTGGCCAGCGCCCTGCAAATCGACCCGGCATTGCAGGTGCATCTGGAACAGCAGGCCAAGGCAGGTGCCTGAACGGGCTGCCAATTACGCAGTGCAAACTTTACGTCTGAGGGACAGGTCTTTGTGATTTGTGGATCATCAAACCGGCACGATGCGTGTCCAGTAACGGGTACGCTGCTGGATTCTGACGGGTAGCGAGCGAGCGATAGTGTCTAATGTAACCTCGATATTGCCAAGGGAATACGAGCCCGACACTCGCAAATGGCTGACCTCAGGTGCACAGCCAAGGTAGCCTGAGCGATAGCGCTGCAACTCACCCATCAGCCTATCCAGCCTCCAGCCCTCCACTACCAGCCGCCCCTGGGCCCAGGCCTCTTCGCCGCGTTCAAGCGGCCGCGAGACCAACAGCCTTTGACTGTCGAAAGTCACCGATTGCCCTTGCTCAATTACGGCCTCATCGGCAGCCTTCTCAGGGTGTGCCGCAACGGCATGGTTGTAGACGCTAAGACGCGTCAGCCCGTCGAGCTGGCGCACTGCGAAACGGGTGCCCAATGCGCGCAGCTCACCTTGAGCACTGCGCACCCGGAAAGGACGGGAGTCCTTACCCGTGGTTACATGGACCTCCCCTGCTCGAAGGACCAGCAAGCGAGTGCTGGCATTGAAGATCACATCGAGCGCGGTATCGGTATCCAGAACCACCAAGGTACCGTCAGAAAGCGTCTCTTGGCGCTGCTCACCGATGCGAGTCTTGACCTCGGCCATCCATTTCGGAGCAAGGTCATACCCCTGCCATGCTAATGAACACGTTCCGGCACCCAGCAACAGCGCTTTGAGAACAGTGCGACGATTCGGGCCGCTTTCGCGCAACGTGGACTTTTCCATGACCTCCCATGCAAATTGCTGCGGCATATTGCCAATGCGCGCCTGCAATTCGGTGAGCTGCTGCCATGCCCACTCATGCTCCGCACTTCGGGAGTGCCAAAGTCGCCACTGCACGCGCAACTCCGGGTCGTCAGGGTTCGCGCAAAGGTGCGCGAACCACTCGGCAGCACGGCGAAGAGCCTGGCGCTGAGCGTCGTTAGTCACCACGGATTGTCCACGATGTACAAAAGGCACCGTTCAGTGGCTCGGGCGATGTATTTGGTCACTGAGCTGGCCGACACCTGTAATTGTTCAGCGATCTGAGGGTAAGTCAGTCCCTGGATTTGCGACATCAGGAACGCGGTTTTCGCCTTCACTCCCAGCCCGTCAAGCATGCGATCCAACTCCAGAAGTGACTGGAGCAAGCAAAGCTGCTCCTCGGCAGAAATGGCAAAGGACTCAGGCTGCTGGGCGAGCACTTCAAGATAGGCACGCTCCACCGACTGGCGGCGAAAACTATCGATCATTACCCGCTTGGCGATGGTGACCAGAAAATGGCGCGGCTCATTGAGCGCGGCCGCCACAGGTTTACGCCGCTCGGCGAGCAGCACTCGAAGGAAGGTGTCTTGGGCGAAGTCTGCGGCCGCCTGGGAACACCCGGTGCGCTTGCGCAGCCAGTTGATCAGCCACGGTTGATGTTCGTTGTAGAGCGTCGCGATAGGGTTGCCAAGCGGCATGTCGGTGCCAAATAGAGAATACGAATTAATCTCAATATAGTGAAATGACGGCCTGAGGGCAATCCGCTTACAGGCCAAAAAAATGGGCAAAAAAAAGCCAAAACGCATTGTCACTTTACGCTCAGCAACGCGACTCCTTTTGCAGACACCTCATAAAAGCGCCGATCACCGCATCAGGAGATAGCATGCAACATCCCATTCCAGGCTTCTGCGCCGCCCCGTTGAACACCCCTAACGCGCTATGCCTTGCCATGTTTGGCGTATCGCTGTTGATGGCCACCCCAACATTTTCCAGCGCGGCTGAAAGCCAGGTAGCAGCCCGTACACTGCACCAGCAAGATTTTGCTATCGAAGCAGGATCTCTGGCCGCCGTACTGAATATTTTTGCCAGTGAAGCAGGCGTTGTCTTGTCATCCGACAACGGGTTGACCGAAGGTAAACAAAGCCCGGGCATCCGCGGCCGCTACAGCATCGATCAGGGCTTTTCGGTACTGCTGAGGGGGGCTGGATTGCAGGCAGTTGCTGGCAGGGATAACAGCTATGTGCTGCTGCCGGCTGCGCCGTCGGACGCATTGCAATTGGGGGTGACCAACGTGACAGGCGCCGGGCTGGGCGCAACTACGGAGGGTTCGAAGTCCTACACGACAGGTAGCACCAACACGGCGACCCGGATGAATCTGTCGCTGCGAGAAACGCCCCAGTCGGTGAGCGTCGTCACGCGTCAGCAAATGGACGATCAAAACATGCAATCGCTGGAAGACGTTGCCAGGGCCGCGACGGGTATCAACACAACCAAGGATTTTGGTACTGAACGATCACGCTATTTTTCCCGCGGTTTCCAGGTCAACGACCTGCAATATGACGGCGTACCGACCAGCATTTCCGAAAGCTACTCGATGGATGTGACCTCTGTTAACAACATGGCCATCTACGACCGCGTAGAATTTGTTCGCGGCGCAAATGGCCTGATGCAGGGTGCAGGCAACCCCTCAGCGGCCATCAACCTGGTGCGTAAACGCCCAACGAACACCTACAAGCTCAAAGCCGAAATCGGCGCTGGCTCGTGGGACAACTACCACAGCCAGATCGACGTGGGCGGGCCGCTGAACGAACAGGGCACACTGCGGGGCAGAACCGTACTCTTGTACAATGCCGGCAATAGTTTCGTAGACCGTGCCGACAAAGAGAACCAGCTCTTCTACGCCATCGGCGAAGCCGACCTGAGCGAGGATACGACGGTAAGCCTGGGGACCGTCTTGCAGAAGGATTATCACGGCGGTTATGACTGGGGCGGCTTGCCCACGCAACTCAATGGCAGCTTCTATCCACTGTCGCGCTCGACGTCCTTTGCTCCAAGCTGGGCGCATCTGAATAAAATCAATCGTACGGTGTTCGCTGACATCAAGCATGCATTCAACGATGACTGGAAATTGACCGTCAATACCAACCTGATGTGGTCGAATGCCGATTTTCTCGGGCTGTACGGCAACAACATTGGGAACGATCAGTTCCGCCTGTCCACCAACGACACCAAATACGACGACGAACAAATCAGCCTTGATGCCGCGCTGAACGGCGCTTTCTACCTGCTCGGCCAACGCCACGAACTGGTGTTCGGCGCTAACGCGCGCAAAGACCGGTTTATCAACGAGTCGCGCTACAACAACAATCCAAGCGTGGTCGATATCCTTGATTTCGCCCCCTCACACGTGGCTGCGCCAACCTATAGCTACGAAAGAATCCAGTACCGCAACGTACGCAAGGATAAAGGGCTTTATGCCGCCACCCGGCTGAACCCCAGCGACGACCTGCATGTGATCCTGGGCAGCCGCTTCAGCTGGGTTGATTACGCGTCTGCTGATTATGACGACCGTTTCAAGGAAAATGGCAAAGTCATTCCCTATGCTGGCGTCGTGTATGACCTGACTGACAATGCCTCGGTCTACGCCAGCTACACCGAGATTTATCAGGTTCAAAGCAACTACGACATCAACAACAAACTGCTCAACCCCATCACCGGCAGCAACTACGAAATCGGCCTCAAGAACGAGTTCTACGACGGCCTGCTCAATACGTCGGTGGCGGTATTTCAGGTTGACCAAAGTCATTTGCCGCAGGCAGTTTCCGGAGCAGCACGTGTTTGCGGCCCAGGGCGTACCTCAACGTGCTACGAGGAAGGCGGCAAGGTGCGCAATCGAGGTTTTGAAGTCGAGGCTTCGGGCGAGATTCTCCCCGGTTGGAACACCGTACTCGGCTACACCTACAGTCACCCTGAATATATAGGCGGAAGCCGCAAAGGCACCGACTACGCCACTGAAACCTCCCCGCAGCGGCTGTTCAAATTTGCGACCAACTACCGTTTGCCCGGCGAGCTGAGCGACTGGCGCGTAGGCGGCAATCTCTACCATCAGAGCAAGGTCTATCTGGGTAGCGTGGAGCAAGGTGCATACAACCTGGTCGATCTGAACGCCAATTACCAGATCAACAAGAACCTGAGTGCGCAACTGAACCTGAACAACGTGTTTGACAAAAATTACTACTCCGCCATCTATAACTCGAACCTTGGCAATTACTACGGCGAACCCCGCAACTTCGCCGTGACGCTGCGGTACGAAAACTGAAAGGATCTGACCTGGCCGCAGTACTGTGGTTTCTGCGGCTGCGTTTTCACGCAGCCTGGCCCCAAAGCTGTCGGTCAGTCGCGGCCTCAGCCTGGAGCCTACGTACGTCAGAAGTTGTATTTGATACCCGTCATGATGTTTCTTGGAGCACCGTACATGCCGTGATCCCCCGCATAGCTGAGGTATTCACGGTCGAACACGTTGTTCAGATTGACCGACGCACTCAGATGTTGATTGAAGTCGTAGCGCGCCAAGAGGTTGGTGACGGCGTAGCTGCCCTGCGTGAAGGTGTGCAAGTCGGCACCGGTTTTGCTCTGCCAGTTCACACCGCCGCCAAGGGTGACTTTGTCCAGAATTCCTGGCAGGCGGTAGCTGGTGAAGGTTTTGAGGCTGTGGCGGGGCAAGGTGGTCACGATACGCTGGTCGTCAGCGTCGGTGCTGACCGCATAGGCATAGCCAGCGGATGCCTGCCAGCCTTCGGCCAGTTCTCCGTCCAGGGTGAATTCAACGCCCTTGGTAGTGGTGCCCTGTTCTGACTTGTACGTGTTGCCGCCCGGCGTATCGATCCAGATGGCCAGGTTGTCCTGCTCGATCTTGAACAGCGCAACGCTGGAGTTCAGCTTGCCGTCGAAGTGGCTGCCCTTCACACCCACTTCATAACCGGTGCCTTCCATCGGGTCCAGTGGTTTGTTGTTGATGTCGCGAACCCAGGACGATTGAGGGTTGAAGATTTTCGTGTAGCTGGCATACAGCGACCACGTCTCGTTAACGTCGTACACCACGCCGGCATACGGAATGTAAACGCCGGTTTCCGATTCCTTGGTCTTGGTTTTCTCTGCGTTGTAGGGTTTATCCTCGATTTCACGATGCCAGTCGATCACGCGGCTGCCCAGCAAGATACTGAGGTCGTCGGTGGCATGCAGGCGCGTGGCGAGATAGGCGGCGTATTGGGTTTCGTCGGCAGTGGATTTGCCCGTGACGTCGAATGCGGGTTTGACCGAGCCACCATTCCAGTTCAGCAGGTTGTCGATTGCGCCAGCCGGAGAGCCGGAATAGTCGTACTTCCAGCCGCCGTAGCTTGGCACGTTCTCGTAGTAGTTGGACAAGGTCACGCCGGCGATCAACTCGTGCTCGCGGCCCAACAAGCCGAACGGGCCGGTCAGGTAGGCATCGATGTTGTTCTGGCGCGGGATGCCGGAGAAGCGCACTGGCAACTGCGTGGTGCCGCTGCCGTCCGGGTTGAGGCTGCCGTTGACGTAGTTGAAGACTTCGTCAAACTTGTTTTCGGAGTGGGTCAACTCGACCTTCCCGCTCCAGCCATTGGCGAACTGCTGTTCGATCGAGGTGAAAAAACTGGTTTGTTCATGGTCGTTGTATGACCAGGTTTGAGCCGAGTTGAGCGAGCGTTTGAGGTTGGTGCGAGAGCCGTCGGTGAAACGGGTCGGTAGGCCGGAGCGCATGGGCGAGTCAACGTCTGTGCGCTGATAACTGAAGCCCAGGGTCAGCAAGGTGTCTTCAGTCAGGTCAAATTCGGTAATGCCGTAGATCAGTTGCGAGTCCTGCTTGTAACGGTCCACCCAGGATTGCTCGGTTTTGAAGTCGGCGACCAGGCGCCCGCGTACGTTGCCGGTTTCGGTCAGCGGGCCAGATACATCAAAACCGGTACCGTAACGGTCCCAATTACCAGCTTCTGCGGTGACGCTGGCCTGGGCCTCGGCGGTCGGGCGCTTGCGGATCAGGTTGATCGTCGCTGAAGGGCTGCCCAGGCCGCTGATCAAGCCGGTAGCACCGCGCACCACTTCCACACGGTCATACATGGCCATGCTCTGGGTGTAGTTGTCCATCCGCTTGACGGTGGGCACACCATCGATTTCAAAGTTCTGAATCTCGAAGCCGCGCGAGAAGTAACCATCGGATTCGGCACCCAGCCCGTCGCGCAACACGATGATGCCCGGTGTGGCATCAAGGGTATCGCTGAGATTGGTCAGGCGCTGGTCATCCAGGCGCTGACGGGTCATGACGGTCAGCGATTGCGGGGTTTCCTGAGGGGTCAGGTTCAGGCGGGTCGAACTGCTGGACGAGTAGGTGGTGTAGAGCCCGGTACCTTCTGTAGTAGACCCGGGCGCTTTGCCCGAAATTGAAATGCTTTGAAGCTCCAGGGCGGCAGAGGCCGGCGCTTGCTGGAGGGTGTAGCGCCCATCGGGCTGGCGCACCGCAATGAGTTGGCTGCCCTCAAGTAACGCCTGTAACGCACCGTCGACCGTGTAATCACCACTCAAGCCGGGGCTGTTTTGCCCGGCAACCAGGTCATTGGGAAACGACAGCAACAAATGGGCTTGCTGGCCCAGTTGATTAAGCGCAGTGCCCAGCGATGCCGGGGGGATATCGTAGTGTTGCACGCTGCTTTCGGCGGCTGCCCACACCGGCGATGAGGTCGCAATCAGAACCGCTGTGGCGCAACCAAGGGTGGTGGCGAGCGGTGTTGCGTAGAACGACGAAATACTGCGGTGATGCATGTGAAGTGCCCCGATGTTTTTGATGTATGGCCTATGAGTCTCGCCAACAATCAAAACGGCTCATCGAGGACGAAAAAACTTCAAACATTTGCTGGCAAGGGACGCAAGTTGATCCACAAACGCGTAAAACGCTGTACATCCAGTTTCAGGGTCTGGGCGACGGCATCGATGATTCGATCACTGTCGGCCAACGGGTAGGTGCCCCACACTCGCAGGTTGGCCAAGCCGGCGTCGCACCCAAGATGGCCATGACGATACCGGCCAAGTTCTTCGAGGAAAGCCTGAAGCGGTTGGCCGTCGGCGACGATCATACCTTCGGCCCAGGCGGGCGCGGATGCTTGCATGACACCCCGATCGAGCATCCCAAGCGGCCCGAAACGCGCCATCTGCCCGGCGTGCAGGGCAGTCCAGGCGCTGGCTTGATTCGGGATCACCTGAAGCGAGCCACCATAGACCGCCAACTGGGTTGAGCCATTGTCGAACTGACGTATTGTGAAACGCGCCGAGGACGCTTGCGTGCGAACTTGGGCGGTATCGATAAACAGCGCCGGGCTCAAGGCAGTGTCAATCAAGGCCTCACCGCCAAGTAATCGAAGGTGCCAACCACGGTCAGTGCTGCGGGCATTCATGGCGCTATGGGTATTGAGTTCAAACGACAGATCCGGGGCCAGTGCAACGCGTCTCTGCTCGCCCACACCCGTGGTGTAAT